>DAORJC010000168.1:0-6955 GCA_035438885.1 Aquabacterium sp.
ATCGGGGCCGGGCTGCCGGTGTCCGAGGCCTCGGGCTCGATGGTGGTCGACATCGGCGGCGGCACCACCGAAGTGGGCGTGATCTCGCTGGGCGGCATGGTCTACAAGGGCAGCGTGCGCGTCGGCGGCGACAAGTTCGACGAGCACATCATCAGCTACATCCGCCGCAACTACGGCATGCTGATCGGTGAGCCCACCGCCGAAGCCATCAAGAAGCAGATCGGCAGCGCCTTCCCTGGCGCCGAGGTCAAGGAAATGGAAGTCAAGGGCCGCAACCTCTCCGAAGGCGTGCCCCGCAGCTTCACCATCTCCAGCAACGAAATCCTCGAGGCCCTGACCGATCCGCTCAACCAGATCGTCTCGGCCGTCAAGAACGCGCTGGAGCAGACCCCCCCCGAGCTTGGCGCCGACATCGCCGAGCGCGGCATGATGCTGACCGGTGGTGGCGCCCTGTTGCGAGACCTGGACCGCCTGCTGGCCGAAGAGACCGGCCTGCCGGTGCTGGTGGCCGAAGACCCGCTGACCTGCGTGGTTCGCGGTTGCGGCATGGCGCTGGAGCGCATGGACCGTCTGGGCAGCATCTTCACGTCGGAGTGATCTGACCCTACCGGTGGGCTGCCCTGCAGCTCGCCTTTGAGACCATGGCCCTTGGCACGCTGGATCGAACACCGCCACCCTTCTTCAAACAAGGGCCGTCGGCGTTCACCCGTCTGGTGTTTTTCTCCTCGCTGGCCTTGTTCCTGATGGTGGCCGACGTGCGGTTCAAGGTCACTCAGCCCTTGCGGGCGGGGGCTGCGATCCTGTTGCATCCGGTTCAGCAGGCCTTGCTGGCTCCGGCCCGATGGGTGGAGGCGGCCGGAGACTATTTTGCCGGCCTGGATGAAGCCCGCGCGGCTCGCTCGCAGGCCGAGCGGACCCTGGCCGCCCAGGCTGAGCTGGTGATGCGTGCCGGCCAACTGGCCCAGGAGAATGCCGCCCTTCGGGCCATGCTGGACCTGCGCCCCCGGCTGCAAGTGCAGTCCCAGGCGGCCGAGGTCCTTTATGACGCGCCAGATCCCTACACTCGCAAGGTCCTGATCAACCTGGGCAGCACCCAAGGCGCTGTCCTGGGCTCCCCCGTGCTGGACCAGCATGGCGTGCTGGGTCAGATCACCCGGGTGTATCCGCTCACCTCGGAGGTGACCCTGGTCACCGACCGCGACGCCGCCGTGCCGGTGGTCAATGGGCGCACCTCTCAGCGTGGGGTGGTCTATGGCACGGCCCAGGCCGATGCCATGGAGTTGCGCTTCATGGCGGGCAATGCCGATGTTCAGGTGGGCGACCTGTTGTCAACCTCCGGCCTGGACGGGATCTACCCCTCGGGCTTGCCTGTGGCCCGAGTGACCCACATCGACCGCCGTGCCGATTCGGCCTTCGCCCGCATCTCGCTGGTGGCCTTGTCCCAACCGGACAGCCCTCGCCATGTGCTGGTGCTGCGCCCCTTGTCCGAACAACTGCCTTACCGGCCGACGGAGTCGGCACCGCGTGCGTCCAGTGCCGAAGGCGCTTCCAACCCGCTGGGCGCAGCCTCTCGTGTGTCGACGGAGGTGCCACGATGATGCCCCGCGGTGGCGACCAACTGCTCTTGCCCGTCAACCCGCTCTTCATGTGGGTGTCGATGTTTCTGGCCTTGACCATCAACCTCATGCCGGTTGGCCGGGTGCCGGCCATGCCGGATTTTCTGGCGGTGGCCCTGGTGTTCTGGAACGTGCATCAGCCCCGCCGTGTGGGTGTGGGTGCAGCCTTCATCTTCGGTGTGTTCATGGACATCCATGAGGGCGCTTTGCTGGGGCAGCATGCCCTGTCGTATTCGCTGCTGAGCTACTTTGCCATCACGGTGCATCGCCGCCTGCTGTGGTTCTCGGTGGGATCCCAGGCGGTGCAGATCCTGCCCTTGTTTGTGGCGGCGCACACGGTCTCCTTGCTGGTGCGCCTGGCGGCGGGCGCTTCGTTCCCGGGTTGGGGGTTGCTGGTCGCACCGCTGCTGGAAGCCGCCTTGTGGCCGGTCGCCCATGCGCTCTTGCTGGCGCCGCAGCGTCGCCCGCCCGACCGAGACAAGAACAGGCCGCTGTGAGGCCATGACCGAAATCAAGAACCTCGAAGTCGAGCTGGGTCAGTTCCGCACTCGTCTGTGGGTGGCGGCGGGCTTCGTGCTCTTCTGCTTCGGGCTGTTGCTCGCCCGCCTGATCGTGCTGCAGGTGACGCGGCACGACGAGCTGTCCACGCGGGCCGAGAACAACCGCATCGCGGTGGTGCCCATCGTGCCCAACCGTGGCCTGATCGTCGACCGCAACGGTGTGGTGCTGGCCAACAACTATTCGGCCTACACGCTGGAGATCACACCCTCCAAAGTTGATGATCTGGAGGGCACCATCGACGAGCTGGCCACCATCGTCGACATCCAGATGCGTGATCGCCGCCGCTTCAAGCGCCTGCGCGAAGAATCCAAACACTTTGAGTCCATCCCCATCCGCACCCGTCTGACGGACGATGAGGTGGCGCGCTTCACGGCGCAGCGCTACCGGTTCCCGGGCGTGGAGGTGCAGGCCCGCCTGTTCCGCCACTACCCGTATGGCGAGACGGCCAGCCACGTGCTGGGCTACATCGGTCGCATCAACCAGAAAGAAAAAGAAGACATCGAAGAGTGGCCGGACGAAGAGCAGGCCAACTACCGAGGCACCGACCACATCGGCAAGCTGGGCATCGAGCAAAGCTACGAGAAGGACCTGCACGGCATCACCGGCTTTGAGGAGGTCGAGACCAGTGCGGGCGGGCGTGCCGTGAGGCGGCTGCGCTCCAACCCCGCCACGCCGGGCAACACCCTGCATCTGTCCATCGACATCAAACTGCAGGCCTTGACCGAGCGTCTGTTTGGCAAACGCCGTGGCGCGCTGGTGGCCATCGATCCGCGCAATGGCGAGGTGCTGGCCTTTGTCAGCAAACCCACCTTTGACCCCAACCTGTTTGTGGATGGCATCGACAGCGAGAGCTGGCGCGAGCTCAATGAATCGATCGACAAGCCTTTGCTCAACCGCGCGCTGCGGGGCACCTACCCACCGGGGTCAACCTACAAGCCTTTCATGGCCCTGGCGGCGCTGACCACCGGCAAGCGAGGGGTCAACACCATCATCATGGACAACGGCGTGTTCATGTTTGGCGGCCATCGCTTTCGCAGCCCGGAGAACGAGCGGGGTGGGGCCATGGACATGCGACGCGCCATTGTCGAGTCCAGCAATGTGTACTTCTATTCGCTGGCCAATGAACTGGGTGTGGACACCATCCACGATCAGATGGAACCCCTGGGTTTTGGCCGTCTGACCGGCATCGACTTGCTGGGCGAGGTCAAGGGCATCCTGCCATCGACCGACTGGAAAAAGCGCGCCTACAAGCGGCCGGAGCAACGCCGCTGGTACGCGGGTGAAACCATTTCGCTGGGCATCGGGCAGGGCTACAACACCTTCACCATGTTACAAGTGGCCTCGGCGATGGCCACGCTGGTCTCTGATGGCCAGCGCTTTCAGCCCCGCGTGGTGCGCGAGGTGGAGGACGTGGTCACCCGCGAGCGCCGCGTGATTTCCAGTCAGGCGCTCTCGCGGGTACCCTACAACCCTGAGCACACGGCCTTCATCCGTGAGGCGATGTTCGGGGTGACGCGCGAGGGCACCGGCACGCGGGTGTTTGCCGGCTCGGACTACCTCAGTGGCGGCAAGACCGGCACGGCCCAGGCCGTGACCATGCGCCAGAACGAGAAATACAACGCTTCCAAGATGGACGAATACCGGCGAGACCACTCCCTGTACGAGGCCTTTGCCCCGCTGGACAATCCACGCGTGGCGCTGGCTGTGATCGTGGAGAACGCGGGGTTTGGTTCGCAGGCGGCTGCGCCCATTGCCCGGCGTGTGCTGGACTATCTGATCAGCGGCATCTATCCCAGCGAGGAAGACATCGTGGCGGTGGGCGAAGGCCGTGGCATTGCGCCGACGGGCGAGTCCCGTCGCGTCAGCGATGTGCCGGTGCCTCGCGGCATGGATGCCTTCAGGTCGGATGTGACCAAGGGCTCGGAGGGGCCGGCGGCGCCTGCGTCTGCCGCATCGGCAGCTTCCGGTTCGGTCGCAGCGTCAACGTCAATGTCGGCGTCGGCGTCGGCGTCGGCGTCGGCGTCCGCCGTGTTGCCTGCCGCATCTGCGGTGCCCGTTCCCATTTTTGGGGGTCGTCGATGAGAGTGGACTTTGAGCGCCCCTCGCTTGGGCAGCGTCTCAAGCCCGTGCTCAGCGGGTTTGACATTCCCTTGGCCCTGGTCCTGGTGGTGCTGTGCACCATGGGCCTGACCGCCATGTACTCCTCGGGCTTTGATCACGGCACGCGTTTTGTGGACCATGCGCGCAACATGATGCTGGGGGCAGTGCTGTTGTTTGTGGTGGCACAGATCCCCCCGCAGCGACTGATGGCCCTGGCGGTACCGCTGTACACCGTGGGGGTGATCCTGCTGGTGGCCACGGCGCTGTTTGGCATCACCAAGAAAGGTGCCACCCGATGGCTCAACCTCGGCGTGATCATCCAGCCCTCTGAAATCCTCAAGATCGCGACGCCGCTGATGCTGGCCTGGTGGTTCCAGCGCCGGGAAGGGCAGTTGCGTTGGCCGGATTTTGCGGTCGCGTGCCTGTTGCTGATGGTGCCGGTGGGACTGGTCATGAAGCAGCCGGACCTGGGCACCTCCTTGTTGGTCCTCTCGGGGGGCTTGTATGTGATCTTCTTTGCGGGCCTGTCCTGGAAGCTCATCTTGCCGGTGGTGCTGGTGGGGGCTGCAGCCATCACGACCTTGGTGTTGTCCGAAGAAAAAATCTGTCAACCCGGGGTGGACTGGGTGGTGCTGCACGATTACCAGAAGAACCGAGTCTGCACTCTGCTCGACCCCGCCAAGGACCCGCTGGGCAAGGGCTTTCACATCATCCAGGGCATGATTGCCATTGGCTCGGGTGGCGTGGCCGGCAAGGGCTTCATGAAGGGCACGCAAACCCACCTGGAGTTCATCCCCGAGCGCACCACCGACTTCATCTTTGCCGCGTTCTCCGAAGAATTCGGCCTGGCCGGCTGCGTGGCCCTGATGCTGGGCTTCCTGATGCTGATCTACCGGGGCTTGATGATTGCGGCGCAGGCGCCGACCTTGTTCTCGCGCCTGCTGGCGGGCAGTTTGTCCTTGAGCTTTTTCACCTACGCCTTTGTGAACATGGGCATGGTCAGCGGCATCTTGCCCGTGGTGGGGGTGCCCTTGCCGTTCATCAGCTACGGCGGCACCGCCATGGTCACCCTGGGGCTGGCCCTGGGCATGTTGATGTCCATCTCGCGCAGCCGTGGCTTGATGCAGCGCTGAGCCCGGTTGACCCTGCACAAGACCGGTTGCGCCCAACTCGATAGGATCTCCCGCATGAACACGAGCACCCCGCACCAACGCCCCACCGTGAGCGCTCACCCCATCGAGCATTCGCCCCTGGATCGGCTGATCATGGGCGTGGACACCGCCTTGCGCACGATCTGGGGTGAGCACACGGCGTCCCGGCCTTGCCCGCGTCCGGCGCCGGGAGCCGAGCAGGCGATGCTCAGCGAGGCTGAAAAACGTGAGGCGGCGGCCCTGATGCGTGTCAACCATGTGGGCGAGGTCTGTGCTCAGGCCCTGTATGCCTCGCAGTCACTGGGCACCCGTGACCCGGCGCTGCGTGCGCAATTCGAAGCGGCCGCTCGTGAAGAGACCGATCACCTGGCCTGGACCGAGCAGCGCCTGCGCGAGCTGGGGGGGCGCACCAGCCTGCTCAACCCGCTGTGGTACGCCGGCTCCTTTGCCATTGGCTTGATCGCGGCACGGTCGGGCGACCCGGTCAGCTTGGGCTTTGTGGTCGAGACCGAGCGTCAGGTGGAGCACCACCTCAACAGTCACCTGGATCGGCTGCCCGCCGGTGACGAGGCCTCACGCGCCATCGTGCGCCAGATGCGTGACGACGAGATCGCCCATGCCGATGCGGCACAAGCCGCCGGGGCCGTGGACCTGCCGGCCCCGGTGCGCGGCCTGATGCGACTGACCGCCAAGGTCATGACCCTGACGGCGCATCGCTTCTGAGGGTTCAGGCCGCCAGCACTTCGAAGCTGGTGGTGATCTCGGCCGTCTTGCCGATCATGATGCTGGCCGAGCAGTATTTCTCGTGCGACATCTGCACGGCACGTTGCACGGCGGTTTCCGTCAGGTTCACGCCGGTGACGATGAAGTGCATGTTGATCCTGGTGAAGACCTTGGGGTCGGTCTCGGCGCGGTCGGCCGTGATCTTGACCTGGCAGCCACGCACGTCATGGCGGCCGCGCTTGAGGATCAGCACCACGTCATAAGCGGTGCAGCCGCCGGTGCCGGCGAGCACGGTTTCCATGGGGCGGGGGGCCAGGTTGCGGCCGCCGCCTTCAGGCGCACCGTCCATGTTGATGATGTGGCCGCTGCCGGTTTCGGCCATGAAGGCCATGCCGGAGGCGGGCTGCCAGTTGATGGTGCATTCCATGATGTAAAACCGATGTGCGGTCGGTGTCCGTGTGATTCGGGGAATTGAGGGGCCGATTGTGCCGGGGGATTGAGGCGTCTCGCTTGCGCCTGCTTTACAACACTTGACTGAAAGGTGGGGGGAATCGGAAAGAACCCTTGCTGACAATTGTGACAATCGGTACAGTTGTGAGCAATGTCAGGAACTTTTTTGTTTCAAGAGGTTCTGACAGGTGTTTCTTGTTTGTCTCCTCCATCCACATTCAGTGGTTCCAAAGCCCGGGCCGGTCATTCGCCCCGGGCTTTTTTTTTGCTTTTCGTGGCGGCTTTTCGTTTTGGCGGAGAGCGCGGGGCGGAGCCGAGTCGGTGGCTGGCAGGGCTTCATGTGGGCGGTCCCGC
>DAORJC010000169.1:0-6836 GCA_035438885.1 Aquabacterium sp.
ACCTCGAAGTTGTTGCACTGCAGGACCACGGTGACGATGTTCTTGCCGATGTCGTGCACGTCGCCCTTGACGGTGGCGATCACGATCTTGCCCTTGGCCTTGACGTCGCCGCCCGCCAATTCGAGCAAGCGCTTTTCTTCTTCGATGTAGGGCACCAGGTGGGCCACGGCCTGCTTCATCACGCGGGCGGACTTGACCACCTGAGGCAGGAACATCTTGCCCGCACCAAAGAGGTCACCCACCGTGTTCATGCCGCTCATGAGCGGGCCTTCGATCACGTGCAATGGGCGGCCGCCTCGGGCCTTGATGTGCTGCCAGGCCTCTTCGGTGTCGTGGTTGATGAAGTCGGTGATGCCGTGCACCAGGGCGTGGCTCAGGCGCGTGTCGACCGAGACGGGGTTCTCTGGTGTGCCGCGCCAGGCCAGCTTGGCGCTGTCGTCCTTGGCCGCGCCTTTGACCTGCTCGGCCACGTCCAGCAGGCGCTCGGTGGGTGTGCGGCTGGTGTCTTCGCCGTCGGCATACACGGGCTGGCGGTTGAGCACGATGTCTTCGACCAGCTCGCGCAGCTTGGGGTCCAGGTCGTCGTACACGCCCACCATGCCGGCGTTGACGATGCCCATGTCCATGCCCGCCTGGATGGCGTGGTACAGGAACACGGTGTGGATGGCCTCGCGCACCGGCTCGTTGCCGCGGAAGCTGAAGCTCACGTTGGAGACCCCGCCCGAGACCTTGGCCCCCGGCAGGTTCTGTTTGATCCAGCGCGTGGCGTTGATGAAGTCCACGGCGTAGTTGTCGTGCTCTTCGATGCCTGTGGCAATGGCAAAGATGTTGGGGTCAAAGACGATGTCTTCGGGCGCAAAACCGACCTCGTCGACCAACAGGCGATAGGCGCGCTCGCAGATCTCGACCTTGCGCTCGTAGGTGTCGGCCTGGCCCTTTTCGTCAAAGGCCATGACCACGGCGGCGGCGCCGTAGCGCTTGATCAGGCGTGCCTGGCGTTTGAACTCGGCCTCGCCTTCCTTCATGGAGATGGAGTTGACGATGCCCTTGCCCTGGATGCAGCGCAGCCCCGCCTCGATCACGTCCCATTTGGACGAGTCGATCATGATGGGCACGCGGGCGATTTCGGGCTCGCCGGCAATCAGGTTCAGGAAGCGAACCATGGCGGCCTTGCTGTCGAGCATGGCCTCGTCCATGTTGATGTCGATGACCTGGGCGCCGTTCTCCACCTGCTGGCGCGCCACGGACAGCGCGTCCTCGAAGCGGCCTTCCAGGATCATGCGGGCAAAGGCCTTGGAGCCCGTCACGTTGGTGCGCTCGCCCACGTTCACGAACAGCGTGCCCTGGCCGATCAGCACGGGCTCCAGGCCGGACAGGCGCATGGGGGCGACGTGATGGGGGGTGGCAGTGGCGCCATCGGGGGCGCTGGAGGTGGGGCGGGCGGTCTCGGTCATCCCCCGATTTTACCGGCCGTCACGGCGCTCCAAAAAGAAAGGGCGCGGCACTTGTGATGCCGAGCCCCGAGGCGCTGGTGCCACCCTCTGGTCAGACGGTGGTCAGCGTTGCCTTGAACAGTGAAAAAAGCGAGATCAGGCCTTGAGCAAGGCGTACAACTCGTCCTTGAGGTGAACGCGCTTGAGCTTGAGTGTTTCCAACTCGGCGTCCGAACCGTGCTCGACGCCCTTTTCCAGGCGGATCACGGCCTTGTCGACCTCTTCGTAGTCGTCCTGCAGGCGAGCAAAGTGGGTGTTGCTCAGCTTGAGGGTGTGGATCTTGTCCTTGAATTCAGGAAAATCACGGGCCAGGGGGTGGTTGTCAAGAGACATCAAGGTTCCTAGTGATGAAAGGTCAGCGAATTGATGGGGACATGTTGCCTGAAGTGGGCGCCATGGTCTTGCGTCACGTCAAAGGGCGCCCAGAAAGGTCTGTGCGATGTCCAGCGAGCTGCGCACACCCACATCCTGGCGGTGTGCCTGGAGCCACCGGTCGGCTGCAGCGTGCCCCAGGTCGTGAAGGTGTTGCACGAAAGCGGCGTCGGAGTTCGATTTGCTGGAGGGATTGTAGGGTGCCAGGCCGTCGTCGTCGGCCACCATGTGCAGCTTGAGGTCCTTCCTGTAGCGGCTGCGCTCCAGCTTTTCTTCCTTGAGCAGGCGCTGCACAAAGGCAATGGCCCTCAGCTCGGCGATCATGCTGGTGTTGCAGGTCAGCTCACCGAGTCGATCAATGATGTCGATGCTGCGCGTGGGCGTGCTGTCTCGCTGGAGCGGGTTGATCTTGATCAGCAGGATGTCTTCCGCGGCCGTGTTGTAGATCAGGGGGTAGAACGCCGGGTTGCCGGTGTAGCCCCCGTCCCAATAGTCCTCGCCATCGATGTGGACGGCCTGGAACGCCAGGGGCAGGCAGGCCGAGGCCATCAGAGCGTCGATGCTCAGCTCATCACCCGTGAAGATCCGGGCCTGGCCAGTGCGCACCGAGGTGGCGGTCACGAACAGCTGGATGTCGCACACCTTGCAGCCATGGCGCAGGGCGCCCACGTCCACGTGCCGGTTGACCGCATCCTTCAGTGGGTTGAGGTTCAAGGGGTTGAACTCGTAGGGGCTGAAGGCCCGTGTCAACAGGTTCATCCACTGGTAACCCGGGAACTGGTCGACATTGAACTGTGGCTTGAGCAGGCCGCGGGGGTCCACGGTCAGGGGCGAGAACAAGGGCCCATGACTGCTGACGTCGTTCCAGAAATCCTTGAGTGCCGCCTGGGCGCTGCGGCGGGCGACTTCCGGGCCGCCTTGTGCGTGCCCCTTGACATAGCCGGTCAGCATCACGGCCCCGTTGATCCCGCCGGAGCTGGTGCCCGAGATGCCGCTGATGTCGATGCCGTCATCGTCCAGCAGACGATCAAGCGCCCCCCAGGTGAAAGCGCCGTGCGAGCCCCCGCCCTGAAGGGCCAGATCAACCGAAGGGCGACCAGAAGATGGGGGAGTTGGAGCGCTGGGTGTGGGTGTCATGTCCCAGTCTAGCCTCGAATGCTGCACTGCAGCAAGTTCTTTCCCACCCCTCTGGGGGTGAAAAAAGAAAGACAGAACCACTGTACAAAGATCCAGTCTTTGTCATAATGGCGGCAACTCATCACCAGCGGCAAGCGATTGCCACCCCACGGAGACCCGAATGGAAGCCAACACTGCCAAGTCCGCCCTGAGCGCCGAAAAAGCCAAAGCCCTGCAAGTGGCACTGGCCCAGATTGAAAAGCAGTTCGGCAAGGGCTCCATCATGCGCCTGGGCGAAGGCGAAGTCGTCGAAGACATCCAGGTGGTCTCCACCGGCTCCCTCGGTCTGGACATCGCCCTGGGCGTGGGTGGCCTGCCCCGCGGCCGTGTGGTCGAGATCTACGGACCCGAGTCCTCCGGCAAGACCACGCTGACCCTGCAAGTGATTGCCGAGATGCAAAAGCAGGCCGGTGTGTGCGCCTTCATCGACGCCGAACACGCCCTGGATGCCCAGTACGCCCAGAAGCTGGGTGTCAACCTGCAGGACCTGCTGATTTCCCAGCCCGACACCGGCGAACAAGCCCTGGAAATCGTCGACGCGCTGGTGCGCTCCGGCTCGGTCGACCTGATCGTGATCGACTCGGTCGCCGCCCTGACCCCCAAGGCCGAACTGGAAGGCGAGATGGGCGATGCCCTGCCTGGCCTGCAGGCTCGCCTGATGAGCCAGGCCCTGCGCAAGCTGACGGCCACCATCAAGAAGACCAACTGCATGGTCATCTTCATCAACCAGATCCGCATGAAGATCGGCGTGATGTTCGGCAGCCCCGAAACCACCACCGGCGGCAATGCCCTGAAGTTCTACGCCTCGGTCCGTCTGGACATCCGTCGCATCGGCTCCATCAAGAAGGGCGACGACATCATCGGCAATGAAACCAAGGTCAAGGTCGTCAAGAACAAGGTGGCGCCGCCCTTCAAGACGGCCGAGTTCGACATCCTGTATGGCGAGGGCATCTCCCGCGAAGGCGAGGTCATCGACCTGGGCGTGACCGCCAAGGTGGTGGACAAGGCCGGTGCCTGGTATGCCTACAACGGCGAGAAAATCGGCCAGGGCAAGGACAACGCCCGCGAATTCCTGCGCGAGAACCCCGAACTGGCCCGCGAGATCGAAAACAAGATCCGCGAGTCGCTGGACATCGCCCTGCTGCCACCTGTCTTGAGCAGCAACGGCCATGGGGCCAGCGCAGCGAATGCCGCTGAATAAACCAGGCCAATCGGCCCGGCCGGGCCTGTCCCTCAAGGGGCGGGCCCTGAAATACCTGGCGGCCCGTGAACACTCCCGGGTGGAGTTGGTTCGCAAGCTGGGCCCCCATGCCGAGTCGCCCGAGCAGGTCGAGCAGTTGCTCGACGAACTGGAGCAGCGCGGTTTCCTCTCGGCCGAGCGTTTTGCCGAATCCATGGTGCACCGCAAGGCGGCCCGTTACGGCACCATGCGGCTCAAGGCCGAGCTGGCTCAGCACCAGTTGCCGCCTGACATCACCCAGGCGGTGACCCGGCAGCTTCAGGACAGCGAACTGGAGCGGGCCCGCGCCCTGTGGCTGCGCCGTTTCGGGCAGGTGCCCGAGTCCCCCGAAGAGCGAGCCCGGCAGATGCGTTTCCTGGCGGGACGTGGTTTTTCAGGTGATGTGATCCGCCGCGTGATCAAGGATGGCATTCCCGACCCCTCCACTTGAGGGGCGGGCGGTGCTATGCTGATTGCTGCACCGCGGGACGCATCCGTTCCCGCGCGGCGGGCCTCCAGCGCCTGATCGGCTTGGAGGTTTGTTCTCGTTCGACAAGAACTCAACATCACCACGAGTCATCCCATGAAGATTCATGAATACCAAGGCAAAGAGATCCTGAGCCGATTCGGTGTGCCGGTCCCAAAAGGCATCCCGGCATTTTCTGTTGACGAAGCGGTCGCTGCCGCTGAAAAGCTGGGCGGCCCGGTCTGGGTGGTCAAGGCCCAGATCCACGCGGGTGGCCGCGGCAAGGGCGGCGGCGTCAAGGTGGCCAAGTCCATCGAAGACGTGCGGCGCCTGGCCGGCGACATCCTGGGCATGCAGCTCAAGACGCATCAGACCGGCCCCGCTGGCCAGAAGGTCAACCGCCTCTACATTGAAGACGGCGCCGACATCCAGAAGGAGTACTACGTCTCCCTGGTGACCGACCGTGCCACGCAAAAGGTGGCCTTCATTGCCTCCAGCGAAGGCGGCATGGACATCGAGGAAGTGGCGCACGCCACCCCCGAAAAGATCATCACCGACTTCATCGACCCGCTCACCGGGTTGAGCGACGCACAGGCCAAGGGCATCGCCGATCGCATCGGCATCCCGGCCGACTCCACCGCGCAAGCCGTGGACGTGTTCAAGAAGCTGTACCAGTGCTACATGGAGACCGATGCGTCTCTGGTCGAGATCAACCCGCTGAACCGCGACAGCAAGGGCAACATCATTGCCCTGGACGCCAAGTTCAACTTTGACGCCAACGCGCTTTTCCGCCACCCCGAGATCGTGGCCTACCGCGACCTGGACGAGGAAGACCCGGCTGAAATCGAAGCCTCCAAGTTCGACCTGGCCTACATCCAGCTCGACGGCAACATCGGTTGCCTGGTCAACGGCGCCGGTCTGGCCATGGCCACCATGGACACCATCAAGCTGTTCGGCGGCGAGCCAGCCAACTTCCTGGACGTGGGCGGTGGCGCCACCGCCGAGAAGGTCACCGAAGCCTTCAAGATCATGCTCAAGAACCCTGACGTCAAGGGCATCCTGGTCAACATCTTTGGCGGCATCATGAAGTGCGACACCATTGCCGACGGTGTGATCACCGCCTGCAAGGCCGTCAACCTGAACGTGCCCCTGGTCGTCCGCATGAAGGGCACCAACGAAGATCTGGGCAAGAAGATGCTGGCCGACTCCGGTCTGCCCATCATCGCCGCCGATTCCATGGCCGAAGCTGCGACCAAGATCGTCGCTGCCGTCGCCTGAACTTGACCAGAAAGACTTCGCCATGAGCATTTACATCAACAAAGACACCAAGGTCATCACCCAGGGCATCACGGGCAAGACCGGTCAGTTTCACACCCTGGGCTGCCAGGCCTATGCCAACGGCAAGAACGCCTTTGTCGCCGGCGTGAACCCCAAGAAGGCCGGTGAGAAGTTCTCCGACATTCCCATCTACGGCACCGTCAAGGAAGCCGCCAGCCAGACCGGCGCCACCGTCTCGGTGATCTATGTGCCACCTGCAGGTGCTGCTGCGGCCATCTGGGAGGCGGTCGAGGCCGATCTGGACCTGGCCATCTGCATCACCGAAGGCATCCCGGTTCGGGACATGCTGGAAGTGCGCAACAAGATGCGGGCCAAGGAAGCGGCCGGGGGCAAGCGCACCTTGCTGCTGGGCCCCAACTGCCCGGGCCTGATCACCCCTGAAGAGATCAAGATCGGCATCATGCCTGGTCACATCCACCGCAAGGGTCGCATTGGTGTGGTGTCGCGCTCGGGCACCCTGACCTATGAAGCCGTGGCCCAACTGACCGAACTGGGGCTGGGGCAGTCCAGCGCCGTGGGCATTGGTGGCGACCCCATCAACGGCCTCAAGCACATCGACGTCATGCGCGCCTTCAACGACGACCCGGACACCGATGCCGTCATCATGATCGGTGAAATTGGTGGCCCGGACGAGGCCGAAGCGGCCCAATGGTGCAAGGCCCACATGAAGAAGCCCATCGTGGGCTTCATTGCCGGCGTCACGGCCCCTCCGGGCAAGCGCATGGGTCATGCCGGTGCGCTGATCTCGGGCGGCGCCGACACGGCCGACGCC
>DAORJC010000170.1:0-6822 GCA_035438885.1 Aquabacterium sp.
CGGCTCATGCGCTCGGCGTGATAGATCGGGCTGGGGCGGCCCACAAAATCAGCCAGTTCCTTCTTGAACTCGGCGATGAATTCGGGATCGTGGCGGTAGTGCTCGTAGGCGTTCTTGAGCTCGTCGAGCGCGTGGATCAGCGTCTCGGAGACAAAGGAGCCGCCATAGGGGCCAAAGTGGCCACGAGCGTCAGGCTGGTCGTATTTCAACATGTGGTTGATCTTTGATTTCTTTGTCCGCGCGGGGCGTCGGCAAGCTCAGCACAGCGCTGATCGGCCGCCCGCACGGCCTGACAAAACTGGCGCATCAGCGCCGCATCCTTGAGGCCCTTGCCCACCTCGACCCCCGAACTCACGTCCACCCCCCAGGGGCGGACCTGGCTCACACCCTGGGCGACGTTACCGGGGTGCAAACCACCCGACAGGATCATCGGGAGGGGCAGATCTTTGGGCAGCAAAGACCAGTCAAACACTTGTCCCCCACCGCCGTAGCCGTCAACGTGCGCGTCGACCAACAGGGCCTGGGCCGAGGGAAACTTCAGGGCGAAGTCTAACAAATCGAATCCGGGGGCCATCCGGGCGGCCCTCAGGTAGGGTCGGGCCGGGGCGTCACAGTCGGCCAGCGTCTCGTCGCCATGGAACTGCAGCAAGGCATGGGGCACCAGGGACAGGGCCTGCTGGATCAGGTCTGGGGTCGCATTGACCGCCAGCAGCACAGGCGTGACAAAGGGCGGCAGGCGACGGATCAGGGCCGCTGCACGCTCGGGGCTCACAAATCGAGGGCTTTTGGCGTAGAGCACAAAGCCGATGGCATCGGCTCCGGCTTGCACTGCGGCATCGACATCGGCTTCACGGGTGAGGCCGCAAATCTTGATGCGGGTGCGGTGGTCAGGGGCGAGGGGCATCCCGGGGGACGGGGCTGAGTCACCAGCCCGAAACTTCGATCCCGCATTGTCTCAAAAAGCGTCGCAAAGGGCCAGCATTAACAAGGCAACCAAGCCAGCGCAGGGGTCACGTTGGGCAGCCCCCAGCTCGGGTCGTAACGTGGCCCCAGAAAATACAGCCCATCAGGAGGAAAGGTGGGCGCTGCAATCTTGCGATTTCGGGCCTCCCGAACGGTCCGGACCCAGTCGGGCCCCTGGCCACCCGCCCCCACGGCGATCAGGCACCCCATGATGTTGCGGATCATGTGGTGCAAAAAGGCCTGCCCCTCGAAGTCAAAGCGCCAGTAGACGCCCTGCCCCTCCAGCGCGGCCATGGGCCCTGTGGCGTCCCTTGGGTACACCGGTGCCACGTCAAAATCAGGTGACCCGGGCACCACCGGCAAGGCCGGGGCCGGGCAACGTGTGATCCGGATCTCGCGCAGCAGCTTGACCGGGGTGGGCGACTGGCACTGCGAAGAGCGAAAACTGCTGAAGTCGTGCTCGCCGATCAGGTGGGCCGCCGCCTCCTGCATGGCCGACAGGCTCAAAGGACGAAACACCCACCCGACCTTGCCCGCTTCCAGTGCGGGTCGCACCGGCGCCTGAAGCACGATGTAGGCATAACGGCGCCCTTGGACGCTGTTGCGGGCATGGAAGGTGGAGGGGACCTCGGCCGCCCATTGCACGGCAATGTCTGGCGGCAGGAAGGTGTTGGTGCCTCGCACCCAGGAAAACGGCTCGCGATGCAGCTCGGTGTCCAGGTGCACCACCTGGTTGATCCCGTGCACGCCAGCATCGGTGCGGCCCGCGCACATGACCTGCAAAGGCTGCGTGGCAAAGGAGGCCAGCGCCGCCTGCAAGGTGTCCTGAACGGTGCCGCCACCCCGCTGGCTTTGCCAGCCTTTGTAGCGTGTGCCCAGGTAAGAAACGCCAAGGGCGACCCGGCGGGTCGCCCTTGGGACCGAGGCCGAAGCCTCGGTGCCGTCCAACAACGGCTCCAGCATCAGCTCAGGTTGTCCAGCATGGAGCGGGCCTTGGCCTTGAGGGCATCGTCATTCGCCGTGGCGATGACTTCCTGGAGCAATTCACGGGCGCCGTCCGCATCACCGATCTGGCGGAACTCTTCGGCCAGCTCCAGCTTGCGGGCCATCGGGTCGGCCGACAGGTCCATGGCCGGCTGAACCGAATCACCACCGAGCATGTTGTCCGTGACCTTGACCGCACTGGAAGGCGCCTTGGCCTCGCCCAGGTCCAGGCTGATGCTGTCCAGGTCAAAGTCGAACGACTCAGTTGGCTTGGCCGCTGGCGTCTCGGCTGCCGAGTCTGAGGCCAGAGCCGACAAGGACACGGCCTGAGCAGCCTCAGGAGCAGCGCTCATCGAGGGCGGGTTCAGGTCGGGCAGGTCGAACTCGATCGGCTCGGCATCACGATTGGCAGACACCTGGGGTGCCAACGGGGCGGGTGCCGACACTTCAGGGAAGTCCAGCAGCGGCGCGGGGGCAGAAATGTCCAAGTCCAGGTCAGTGTCCATCGACGCATCAGGGGCCGGTGCGGCCACCATGGGCGCAGGCTCCGGACTGATGGCCGGCATGACCGACACCGGCACGGTGCTGGCACCCAGCGGCTCAAAGTGCTCGGGCTCAGCCGTGACGCTGGAAGCGGGTTGTCCACCCGGCTGGTACAGCGAGTTCTCAGGGTCGATGCCCACACCCATTTCCTGGGCGCGAGCCCAGTCCTCGCCTTGACCGCCCGTCAAGCTGAACAGCTGGGTGGCCAGTTGTTCGAAGCCCTTGGTGTCGCGGCGCTTGGCGTAGACCTCAAGCAGCTTGGTTCGAATCGCCAGGCGATCAGGGTTGCTGCGCAGCGCTTCCTTGAGGATTTCTTCGGCCTGCAGGTCGCGGCCATAAGCCAGGTACACATCGGCCTCCGCCACCGGATCGACGTCACCAATGGCGTCGAGCTGGCTGAGCGAGTAGCTCATGGACGAGGGGCCACCCGTGGCGTCGCGTGTGTCCACGCGCTGGCCACCACTGGCACCAAAGAACGAGTCAGGCTGCAGGCGACTTTCCAGGAAGGAGGTTTCCGAACTTTCGGGGCGACGACGCGAGCGCAGGTACAGGCCACCGACGGCCAGACCGGCCACGAGCAGACCGGCGCCAGCCAGCAGGATCGGATCCACGCTCTGGAAGAAACCAGGCTCGGGCGCGGGCTGTTCAGGCTCGACAGGGATCTGAACGGGCTTGGGCAGGGTCGGCACCATGGGTGCAGGCTCTGGCGCACTGGCCGCCGAGGCGATGTCAGCCACGCCGGTGGCACCCTGAGAGGCCGCCTCAGGCGCAGGGACCGAGGCCGCCAGCGAAGGCACCGAAGCGGGGGCCGAAGCCACGGGCAGCGGCGCGGGCGCGGGGGCGGGGGCCGGTGCTGGTACTGGTACTGGCACAGGCGCCACTGGTGGCTTGACCACTGGCGCAGGCACAGGCACAGGAGCGGGCTTGACCACAGGCGCTGGCACCGGCATGGGCTTGACCACGCTCACGGTGGGCGCAGGCGCAGCGACCACAGGCTTGGACGCCGCCTTTTCCTTGAGTTTGCGCAGCTCATCGAGGTTGCGGGACAACTCGGTCACGCGCGTGCCGGTGTCCTGCTGGGCCCGAGACTTGGCCAGACTGTCTTCGACGCCCGGCTTGGCGGGCGCCACGCCACCCTTGCTCAAGGTGAGCTTGTCGGGTGACGGTGCGGCAGCCTGCTTGCGATCCTGAACTTCGGTCTCGACCTTGCCCTGGGCCTGGCGCTGACTTTGCGGCGCCACGGTTTCGGTGACGCCACCAGCCAGACGCTGGCGGTAGGCCGCGAAATCGGCACTTTGAGCCACGATGACCCGACGCGCCTCTTGAGGCGTGACGGCAGCGGCCTTGTCGGCCGACGGCACCTGCAACACGACACCGGACTTGAGCCGGTTCATGTTGTTGCCCTGGAAGGCATCCGGGTTGGCGCGGTAGAGACCGACCACCATCTGATCCAGCGAAATGCCTGGCTGCAATGCACGCGCGGCAATTCTGGACAGGGTGTCGCCGGAGCGAACCTTGACGGACTGATCGCCAGCGGCGCTTGACGGCGCCACCGCAGGTGCTTCAGCGCGACGAGCCGGCACCGGTGTCGTGGTGGGCGCAGCCACCGGGGCGGATGCAGCGGGCTGAGGCTTGCTGGCGGCGGCCACGGGCGCCGACGCCACGGGCGCGCGGGGCTTGCTGACCGGCGCTGGGGCAGGAGCCGCGGCGACAGGTGCAGGTGCTGGAGGCACAGGGCGCTGCACGGGCGCCGCAGGCGGCGTGTCCATGGCTGGCGCCGTGACAGCAGGGGCGGCCTGAGCAGAGCGAGGCAGCGGGGGATCAAACAGCAGCGTGTACTCGCGAACCAGGCGGCCCGACGACCAACCCAGATCGAGGATGGCATCCACGAAGGGCTCGGTCACGGCGCGATCGCTGCTCAGGCGCAGGACGGAGCGACCATCCGTGCGCTTGTGAAGGCTCACGCTGGTGGCACCGAGCACCTGGTTGTAATCCACGCCTGCAGCACGGTAGGTCTCGGGAGACGCGACCCTGGCTTGCAGGGAGGCGGCTTCCTCGGCCGTGATGCTGGTCACGTCGATTTCAGCGCGCAGGGGCTCACCCAACGCGGACTGGACGTTCAAGCGTCCAAGGCCAAGCGCCCAGGTGGCCACCGGGGCCAGAGACAGCGCGGAAAACGCGGCCGCAAGGGCCACTTTCTTCGCGGCAAAAGGCAGAAGTTGAACACCTGCGGACATCGATCGATCTTTCAAAGCGCCCCCCGAGTCGTGCCAGCGCGGCCAAGGCCAAGCCTGTGCCGCTGGACGATATAAGAAATCACAATAGCATCAAGCAGATAGGGTGACAAGCTCACGCAATTACTGATCCGCGGATCAGAGGTGCCTTCTGCCTATCTCATTGATTCCTATGGGTCATTTGTCGCCAGATGACAACAAACACCGTCACAACTTGTATCAAGCCGGTCGAGGCACGGGCTGAGACGCACGCCCGGAACCCGACCCACCCCACCCCGAAGGGCCGCCTCAGGCGTCCAGCAAGATGCGCAGCATGCGGCGCAGTGGCTCGGCAGCGCCCCACAGCAACTGATCGCCGATGGTGAAGGCGCCGACGTATTCGGGACCCATGGCCAGCTTGCGCACACGCCCCACCGGGATGGTCAGGGTGCCTGTCACGGCCACCGGCGTCAAGTCACGGATGGACGCTTCGCGGGTGTTGGGCACGACCTTGGCCCAGGGGTTGTCGGCAGCGATCATGGCCTCGATGTCAGCCACGGGCACGTCCTTCTTGAGCTTGAAGGTCAGGGCCTGGCTGTGGCAACGCATGGCGCCAATGCGCACGCAGAAGCCATCCACCGGCACGGCGGGTGAACCAAAACCCTCGCCCTGCCCCAGGATCTTGTTGGTCTCGGCCATGCCCTTCCACTCTTCCTTGGACTGGCCATTGCCCAGGTCCTTGTCGATCCAGGGGATCAAGGAGCCACCCAGGGGCACGCCAAAGTTGGCGGTCTCGGCTTCGGTCAGCGAGCGTTGCTTGGCGATGATCTTGCGGTCGATCTCCAGGATGGCGCTCTTGGGGTCGTCCAGCAGCGAGCGCACTTCGGCGTTCAGGGTGCCAAACTGGGTCAGCAGCTCGCGCATGTGCTGCGCGCCACCACCGGAGGCAGCCTGGTAGGTCTGGGTGGACATCCACTCGACCAGACCGGCCTTGTACAGGGCACCCACGCCGATCAGCATGCAGCTGACCGTGCAGTTGCCACCGATCCAGTTCTTGCCGCCATGGGCCAGCGAGTTCTTGATCACGGGCATGTTGACCGGATCGAGCACGATCACGGCGTCGTCCTTCATGCGCAGGGTCGATGCGGCATCGATCCAGTGGCCATTCCAGCCGGCCGCGCGCAGCTTGGGGAACACCTCGGAGGTGTAGTCACCGCCCTGGGCCGTGATGATGATCTCGCAGCGCTTGAGGGCGTCGATGTTGAACGCATCCTGCAGCGTCGTCTCGTTCCGGGCCATGGACGGGGCCTTGCCGCCCGCGTTCGAGGTCGAGAAAAACAAGGGCTCGATCAGGGCGAAGTCGCCCTCGGCCTGCATGCGATCCATCAGGACCGAGCCGACCATGCCGCGCCAGCCGACCAAACCAACCAGTTTCGTTGCCATTTTGTGTTGTCCTTCGTCTTTGATTCAGCGGGGGTGCAGACTCATTGCGCCTTGAGCGCGGCGACCACGGCCTCGCCCATCTGGGCGGTGCCGACCTTGGTCGTGCCTTCGCTGTGGATGTCGGGCGTGCGCAGGCCCTGCTCCAGCACCGATTGCACAGCGCGCTCGATGCGACCGGCGGCCTCTTCCTGGTTCAGGCTGAAGCGCAGCATCATGGCCGCGCTCAAGATGGTGGCCAGGGGGTTGGCCACGCCCTTGCCGGCGATGTCGGGGGCCGAGCCGTGGCTGGGCTCGTACAGGCCCTGCCCCTTGGCGTTCAGCGAGGCCGACGGCAGCATGCCGATGGAGCCGGTCAACATGGCCGCCGCATCCGACAGGATGTCGCCGAACAGGTTGCCCGTGAACAGCACGTCGAACTTCTTGGGTGCCTTGACCAGTTGCATGGCGGCGTTGTCCACGTACATGTGGTCCAGCTCGATGTCGGGGTACTGGGCGTGCACCTCGGTGACCACGTCCTTCCAGAACTGGAAGGTCTCCAGCACGTTGGCCTTGTCGACGCTGGTCACACGCTTGCCGCGTTTGCGAGCCGCCTGGAAAGCCACGTGGGCGATGCGCTCGATTTCCGGGCGCGAGTAGCGCATGGTGTCAAAGCCTTCTTGCGCGCCCTTGAACTCGC
>DAORJC010000171.1:0-6590 GCA_035438885.1 Aquabacterium sp.
GCAGGTCTTGTGTTCGATGTGGTGCACGAACTCATCGCGGTAGTGCTTGATGAAGGCGCGCACCGGCATGGCCGCGGCATCGCCCAGGGCGCAGATGGTGCGACCCTGGATGTTCTCGGCCACGTTGTCCAGCATCTCGATGTCCTCTGGACGGCCATGGCCGGTCTCGATGCGGTCCACCATGCGCCACAGCCAGCCCGTGCCTTCGCGGCAAGGCGTGCACTGACCGCAGGACTCGTGCATGTAGAAGTAGGACAGGCGTTGCAGGCTCTTGACCATGCAGCGGGTCTCGTCCATCACGATGACCGCGCCCGAGCCCAGCATGGAGCCAGCCTTGGCAATGGAGTCATAGTCCATCGTCAGGTCCATCATGATGTGGCCAGGGATCACGGGCGACGACGAGCCGCCAGGGATCACGGCCTTGAGCTTCTTGCCACCACGCACGCCACCGGCCAGCTCCAGCAGCTTGGCAAAGGGGGTGCCCATGGGGATCTCGTAGTTGCCGGGCAACTCGACATCACCACTGATGGTGAACAGCTTGGTGCCACCGTTGTTGGGCTTGCCCGCGTTCAGGAAGGCTTCGCCCCCATTGCGGATGATCCAGGGGACGGCCGCAAAGGTTTCGGTGTTGTTGATCGTGGTGGGCTTGCCGTACAGACCAAAGCTGGCAGGGAACGGTGGCTTGAAGCGGGGTTGGCCCTTCTTGCCCTCCAGGGACTCCAGCAGCGCGGTCTCTTCACCGCAGATGTAGGCGCCAAACCCATGGTGCCCATGCAGCTGGAAGCTGAAATTGCTGCCCAGGATGTTGTCGCCCAGGTAGCCGGCGGCGCGGGCCTCCTCCAGGGCGGCTTCGAAGCGCTCATAGGCTTCGAAGATTTCGCCGTGGATGTAGTTGTAGCCCACGGTGATGCCCATGGCGTAGGCCGCAATGGCCATGCCTTCGATCACGGTGTGCGGGTTGAAGCGCAGGATCTCGCGGTCCTTGGCGGTGCCCGGCTCGCCCTCGTCGGAGTTGCAGACCAGGTACTTCTGACCGGGGAAGGCGCGGGGCATGAAGCTCCACTTCAGGCCGGTGGGAAAGCCTGCACCACCACGACCGCGCAGCGACGAGGCCTTGACCTCGGCGATCACCTGGTCCTGCGTCATGCCTTCGCCGCCATCCTTGCCCAGGATCTTGCGCAGGGCCGCGTAGCCACCACGGGCTTCGTAGTCCTTGATGCCCCAGTTGTTGCCGTCAATGCCGGCGTAGATCTGAGGGTTGATGTGGCGGCCGTGGAAAACGGTTTCCTTGCCGGTCGCCTGGAATTTGGAGAGATCAAGCATCTGGTTCTTGCCTCACTTGGCCTGGGCCTTGAGCGCGTCGATCAGTTCGTCGAGGCGTTCGTTGCTCATGTAGCTGACCATCTGACGGTCGTTGACCAGGGCCACCGGCGCGTCGGCGCAAGCACCCAGGCATTCCGATTGCTGCACGGTGAACAGGCCATCGGCCGTGGTGCCGCCTACGTCCACACCCAGGCGCTGGCAAACATGCTCCAGCGCCTTCTGACCATCGCGCAACTGGCAAGGCAGGTTGGTGCACACGTTCAGCTTGAACTGGCCCACCGGCTTCTGGTTGAACATGTTGTAGAAGGTCGTGACCTCATGCACCGCGATGGCGGGCATGCCGATGTGATCGGCAATGGCCTGCTCGCTCTCGGGCGAGACCCAGCCCTGCTCCTGCTGGATGATCGACAGGCAGGCCATGACCGCCGAGACACGCTGGTCGGCCGGGTACTTGGCCAGTTCGCGGTCAAAACGCGCTTTGGTTTGTTCACTCAACATGGTGTGTGCTTCGCTGATCTGTGCTGCGGTTGTGCGTCGCTCAACGGTCGATTTCACCGAACACGATGTCCATCGTGCCGATGATGGCGACCGCGTCGGCAATCATGTGCCCGCGTCCCATCTCGTCCAGTGCGGCCAGGTGCGGAAAGCCCGGGGCGCGGATCTTGAGCCGATAAGGCTTGTTGGCCCCGTCGCTGCTCAGGTAGATGCCGAACTCGCCCTTGGGGTGCTCGACCGCGGCGTACGCCTCGCCTTCGGGCACGTGGAAACCTTCGGTGAAGAGCTTGAAGTGGTGGATCAGCTCTTCCATCGAGGACTTCATGCCCACGCGGGATGGTGGCGCCACCTTGTGGTTGTCCGTGATGACCGGGCCGGGGTTCTTGCGGAGCCACTCCACGCACTGCTTGATGATGCGGTTGGACTGGCGCAGCTCTTCCACGCGGACCAGGTAACGGTCGTAGCAGTCACCGTCCTTGCCCACCGGCACGTCAAAGTCCATCTCGCCGTAGACGTCGTAAGGCTGTTGCTTGCGCAGGTCCCAGGCAATGCCCGAACCGCGCAGCATGGCGCCCGAAAAACCCAGGTTCAAGGCACGCTCTGGCGTCACCACGCCGATGCCGACGGTGCGCTGCTTCCAGATGCGGTTGTCGGTCAGCAGGGTTTCATACTCGTCCACCAGCTTGGGGAAGCGTTGGGTGAAGTCGTCAATGAAATCGAGCATCGTGCCCTGACGATTGCTGTTGAGCTCGGCGATGGCACGGGCATTCTTGATCTTGCTGACCTTGTACTGAGGCATGGTCTCAGGCAGGTCGCGGTACACGCCACCGGGACGGAAGTAGGCCGCGTGCATGCGCGCGCCCGAGACCGCCTCATAGAGGTCAAACAGGTCTTCGCGTTCACGGAAGCAGTAGATGAAGATGTTCATCGCACCGCAGTCCAGACCGTGCGCGCCCAGCCACATCAGGTGGTTCAGGATGCGGGTGATCTCGGAGAACATCACGCGGATGTACTGAGCGCGCTTGGGCACCTCGATGCCCATCATCTTTTCGATGGCCAGGCAGTAGGCGTGCTCGTTGCACATCATCGAGACGTAGTCCAGGCGGTCCATGTAGGGCAGCGACTGGATGAAAGTCTTGGACTCGGCCAGCTTTTCAGTGGCGCGGTGCAACAGGCCGATGTGGGGGTCGGCGCGCTGGATGACTTCGCCATCGAGCTCCAGCACCAGACGCAGCACGCCGTGTGCGGCAGGGTGCTGCGGACCGAAGTTCAGGGTGTAGTTTTTGATTTCAGCCATGACTCGTACTCAGTGGATGCCGCCGTACTTGTCTTCACGGATGATGCGCGGGGTGATCTCGCGCGGCTCGATGGAGACAGGTTGGTAGATCACTCGGCGCTGCTCGGGGTCGTAGCGCATCTCGACGTGACCGGTCGTGGGGAAGTCCTTGCGGAACGGGTGGCCGATGAACCCGTAGTCGGTCAGGATGCGACGCAGGTCCTCGTGGCCATCGAACACGATGCCGTACAGGTCGAAGGCTTCGCGCTCGAACCAGTTGGCACTGCTCCAGATGGGGGTGACCGAGGCCACGATGGGGAAGTCATCGTCAGCGGCAAAGGTCTTCAGGCGCAGGCGCCAGTTGTGCGTGACGGACAACAGGTGCGAGACCACGCAAAAGCGCAGGCCTTCGGCGTAGATCGATTCGGCACCATCCTTGTAGGCCGAATAGTCCATGCCGCACAGGTCCATCAACTGCTCAAAACGCAGGGATGCGTGATCACGCAAGGTGGTGGCCACGTCAAAATAGTCAGCGGCCTTGACAGTCAGGGTCAGCTCGCCCAGCGCGCGATCGAGCCGGACAATCTTGTCGCCCAGCACGCTCTGGAGGGCGGCTTGCAGGGTGTCGAGTTTCATGGTCATGTGATGGCCCCAGGCTCAACGTGCGATGGTGTTTTCACGGCGGATCTTCGCTTGCAACTGCAAGATGCCGTACAAAAGCGCCTCAGCGGTCGGGGGGCAGCCTGGCACGTAGACGTCCACTGGCACGATGCGGTCGCAACCGCGCACCACCGAGTAGCTGTAGTGGTAGTAGCCGCCGCCATTGGCGCACGAGCCCATGGACAGCACCCAGCGGGGCTCGGCCATCTGGTCGTACACCTTGCGCAGTGCCGGTGCCATCTTGTTGCACAGCGTGCCAGCCACGATCATCAGGTCGGACTGACGGGGGCTGGGGCGAAACAACATGCCGAAGCGGTCGATGTCATAGCGGGCCGCGCCCGCGTGCATCATCTCCACAGCGCAACAGGCCAGACCGAAGGTCATGGGCCACATCGAACCGGTCTTGGACCAGTTGATGAGCGTGTCAGCCGTGGTGGTGATGAAGCCTTCCTTGAAGACGCCTTCGATACCCATTTGGAGCTACCTTATTGCTTGCCAGACCTGACGATCATTCCCAGTCCAGGGCGCCTTTTTTCCACTCGTAGACAAAGCCCACGACCAGAATGCCCAGGAACAGCATGATGGTCCAGAAACCCACGGCACCGATTTCACGGAGCGAGACCGCCCAGGGGAACAGGAACGCGATTTCCAGGTCAAAGAGGATGAAGAGGATGGCCACCAGGTAGTAGCGCACGTCGAACTTCATGCGCGCGTCTTCGAAAGCTTCGAAGCCGCACTCGTAGGGAGAATTCTTGGCCTCATCCGGACGGCGAGGGCCCAACAGGAAGCCCAGAAGCTGTGGGGCTACGCCCACGCCGATGCCCACCAGGATGAACAGGAGTACAGGAAGGTATTGCTCGAGGCTGAACATGGATCTAAGCCTTTGCTGCCCAAGGTTTCAAAAAGTGCCGCACAACGAAAAAGCGCGTCGAGAGTTTAGTCGCTGATCAAAGCCGATCAGCATAAACCCTTAACGCGCCCGCATGAGCCCCGCACCGCACCTTCAATGCCCATTGATCAACCTGAAATGAACAATCACCGTTGATCATGGGTGGCGCGAAGACTCTGTTGAATTTTCTGGTGCCGACGGCGAGACTCGAACTCGCACAGCTTTCGCCACTACCCCCTCAAGATAGCGTGTCTACCAATTTCACCACGTCGGCAATGCAAGCCCGAAGGCTCACTGTTTGCTTGCTTCGGCTTGCATGAGGCTCGCTCACCGAAGACTTCAATTCTAACCCGAAAATGAGGCCGCTTACGTTTGAAACAGCGCCCTCACGTCGGATGTTGTGTCGCACAGGGCACGACGGCGTGAAACCGCCCCGCCCTGCCGGATCACTTGGTCGGGATCAGGGCAGAACCCGATGCTGGCGCTGAAGGAACCACTGCAGCAGCCGAAGCACCGGAGGCTGCCGAACTGGCCGCCTGATCCAGGAAGCTGCCTTGCACCGCCTCAGAGCGATGGTTGCCCAAGTAGGCCAGGGCCAGCGTGCTGACAAAAAAGACCGTGGCCGTCGCGGCGGTGGACCGCGACAGGAAGTTCGCACTGCCCGTGGCACCGAACAGGCTGCCCGAGGCACCACTGCCAAACGAGGCCCCCATGTCCGCACCCTTGCCGTGCTGAACCAGCACCAGGCCGATCATGGAGATGGCTGACACGATCTGAACCATGAGGATCAGCGTGGTCATTGCTTGCATGAAAAAACTCCTAAACCTGTTGTGTCACCGGCACGCGATCAAGCGGCACGGGCAATGGCAGCAAAGTCGGACGCCTTGAGGGCTGCGCCGCCAATGAGTCCGCCATCAATGTCTGTCTGACTGAAAAGCTGGGCAGCGTTGTCCGGCTTGACCGAACCGCCGTAGAGCAAAGGCACCGAAGCGGCTGCAGGCAACGCAGCCTTGAGCTGAGCGCGCAGCAAAGCGTGCACCGCCTGAGCCTGCTCTGGCGAAGCCGTCTTGCCGGTTCCGATGGCCCACACGGGCTCGTAGGCCACGACGATCCGGGTGATGGACTCACCCAGGGTGTCGATGACCGACTGGAGCTGACGAGCCACCACGGCCTCGGTCTGATGGTCTTCACGCTCTGCCAGGGTTTCACCCACACAGACGATCGGGATCAGGCCATGAGCCAGTGCCGCCTTGGCCTTGTCGGCCACCAGTTGATCGCTCTCCCGGTGGTAACTGCGGCGCTCGGAGTGACCCACGATGGCGTAGGTCACGCCCAGCTCGCGGAGCATGGGGCCAGAGACCTCGCCGGTGTAGGCGCCTTGCGCATGCACCGACACGTCCTGACTGCCCACCGCAAGGGCAGAACCCTGCAGGCTGGCCGCCACATCCGCCAGAAAGACGAAGGGCGGGCAAACGGCCACAGCAGCGCCAGGCGCTGTGGTGACCAGGTCTGCAGCCAGCAGGCCCTGGATCAGTTCCGCGTTGAATGCACGGGAGCCGTGCATCTTCCAGTTACCGACAACCAGCTTCTTCATGATGCTCACTGCTGTTGTTGCGACTGGTCGTCAGCAGGACCTTGGTCCTGGTCCGCGCCCGATTGCTCAGCACGAGGCGCACGATCACGGCGCTCACCGCCGCGATCACCACGATCACCACCACGGCCACCACGGTCACGATCGCCACGGCCACCACGGTCGCCGCGGTCACCACGATCGCTGCGCTCTTCACGCTCAGGCATGCCTTCAGGGCGCTCCATCAGAGCCTTCATGGACAGCTTGATGCGGCCCTTTTCATCGGTCTCCATGACCTTGACCTTGACGATCTGGCCTTCGGTCAGGTAGTCGGAGACCTTCTCGACGCGCTCGTGGGCGATCTGGCTGATGTGCAG
>DAORJC010000172.1:0-6568 GCA_035438885.1 Aquabacterium sp.
GTCAGCGCCGAGCTGGACGACGGCATGGGGCAACTGTCCGACGTGTTCGACGAGTTGCGCGTCACCGGAGGGCCCGGGCGCATGCGGCCTGCCCCCTCGCGCCGCGAACTGGCCCGGGTGCTGGCCCTGCAGGTGGTGCAGTCCCGGCGTGGCCTGGCCCTGTGGTGGTGCGACGTGCCGGACGATGCCCGGGTGCTCATCTCCCGCGGTTTGCCCACCCACCGGCGCTTTGACGCCCTGTTTGGTCTGAACAACGGCCACGACCTGACGGACGAGACTTCATAGAATCGCGCATGAGCCAAGATCAAGACGACGACCGCACCATCATCCGCCCGGCCGGGTCGCCCCCCAGTGGCCCGGCGGCACCGGCCCCTCCTGCGGCCCTGTCATCCAGCGGCCACGACTATCACAACGCCTTGCCCCTGGGCACCTACCTGGGCGAGTTCGAACTGCAAGGCGTGATTGGCGAAGGCGGCTTCGGCATCGTCTACCTGGCCTGGGACCACTCCCTGCAGCGCCGCGTGGCCCTCAAGGAATACTTCCCCTCATCCCTGGCAGCGCGCGCCGGCGGCCACACCGTCTCGGTCAAGTCCGAGCGCCACCGCGAGACCTTCCAGGCCGGCCTGTCCAGCTTTGTGAACGAGGCCCGCCTGCTGGCCCAGTTCGACCACGCCTCGCTGGTCAAGGTCTACCGATTCTGGGAGGCCAACGACACGGCCTACATGGTCATGCCCTTCTACGAGGGCGAAACCCTCAAGGACACCCTGCGCGACATGGGCGAGCCGCCAGACGAGGCCTGGCTCCTGGGTGTGCTGGCTCCCCTGACCGAAGCGCTGGAAGTGATCCACGCCGAGCAGTGTTACCACCGTGACATTGCGCCCGACAACGTCATCCTGCTCAAGGGCTCCAAGCGCCCGCTGCTGCTCGATTTTGGCGCCGCCCGCCGGGTGATCGGGGACATGACCCAGGCCCTGACCGTGATCCTCAAGCCGGGATATGCCCCGGTCGAGCAATACGCCGAGGTGCCCGGCATGAAGCAGGGCCCCTGGACCGACGTGTACGCGCTGGCCGCCCTGATCTACAACGCCATCACGGGCAAGACGCCGCCGACCTCGGTCGGGCGGCTCATGAACGACAACTACCAGCCCCTGGCCGAGGTGGCGAAAGGCCGCTACAGCGACCAGTTCCTGCAGGCCGTGGACCGGGCCTTGAGGGTCAAGCCCGACGACCGCACGCCCAACATCGGTGCGCTGCGGGCCGACCTGGGCATGGGCCAGTCGCCCGCCCTGGACTCGCAGCGCACGGTCATGCCTGGCGCGACCCCGCCCCCCAGCCAGGCATCGGCGCCTGCCGCCGCCCGCCCGCCCTCACCCGCGCCCGGCCCTGCGCCGGCCGCGCAGTCGGCATCGTCGGGCGCGGGCGCCCCGCCGATGGCGACACCTGCTGCATCCGCCACCCCGGCCAGTCGCACGGGTCTGTATGCCGCGCTGGGTCTGGGCGCCGTGGCCCTGGTCGGTGGCGCGGCGTGGTGGTTGCTGGGTGGCCCGCCCGCCGCCACCAATGCCGCGACCATGGCGCAAGGTGCTGCAACGCCCCAGGCCGTGGTCAGCCCCGCCGCCAGCGCGACGGCGCCCGTGGCTCAGGCCCCGGCCGCGCCCGTGGTGGCAGCCCCTGTGGTGCCCGCCCCCAACCTGAACGGGCCTTTCGAACCGGTCGACGAGTTCAAGCGCATCCTGGCCATGGCCGACCCTGGCTTCCAGGTCGAGGCCATGCCCAGCAAGCCCCAGTTCCGCATCGGCAAGGACCGGCTGGGCTTCAAGGTCAGCTCCGCCCAGGATGGGTATGTCTATGTGCTGCTGCAAAGCACCGACGGCGCCTTCATGCGCCTGTTTCCCAACACCATCGGCAAGGACAACCGCATCAAGGCCGGCCAGATCCTGGTGCTGCCCCAGGCCACCTGGCCCATGGACACGGCTGGGCCTGCGGGCACCGACCACTTCCTGGTGATCGTCTCCGAGCACCCGCGTGACTTTGTCCAGGCCGGCATGAAAATGGATGGCGGCTTTGGCGAGTACCCCGTGGGCGATGCGGCCCTGGCCGTGCTGCGCCAGCACCCGACCGGTCCTTCGCCCTTTGCCGGGCGCCCCCAATGTCCGCAAGGCGACGCGTGCCCCGATGTCTACGGCGCCGCGATGTTTTCCTCCGAGGAGATCGAATGAGCTTGCCCACCCCTTCCAAAGTCGGGATCGAACTCTCGGTCACCTCCAAATCGGTCAAGGCCACCTCGCACAGTTCCGCCCACCGCGTGCAGACCGGTCAGCCTGCCCGCGTGGTGGTGATCGGTCGGTTCAACGGGGCCACCTTGCCCGCCGATGCGCGCGCACCTGAGGACCGACGCACGCGGGCCGTGCGCCTGACCCTGGATCAGCTCGATGACCAGATCCGAGCGCTGGCGCCGCTGGTGCAGACCGCTGTGGGGCCGGTCAGCATCACCTCGGTCGAATCGATGCACCCCGATGAGCTGGTGCGCCACGTGCCCCTGCTCAGCCAATTGATGACCCTGCGTCGCCAGTTGCGAGACCCGGCTCAGTTCGAGGCCGCTGCGCGCATCGTGCGTGCCTGGCAGGGCGTGCCGGCCGAGGCATCTGCAACGCCTGCCGCCCAACCCGCAGCGCCAGCTGCCACGGACCCCAGCGACGACATCACCCGCCTGCTGGGACGTCCGCCCACCGCGCCCCCCACGCCGGCGCCCATGGACCAGTGGGTGGCCGACATCGTCAAGCCCCACCTGGCCCCCCAGGCCCCCGCGCAAAGCGAGGCCCTGATCGAGGTGGTCAACCAGGCCTTGTCGGCCGCCTTGAGTGGTCTGCTGCACGATGCCCGCTGGCAGTCGGCCGAATCCTTCTGGCGTGGCGTGGACTGGTTGCTGCGCCGGGTGGACGACGACCAGCTGGCCCACATCACCCTGGTCGACCTGTCGTGGGCCGAGCTGTCGCAGGACCTGCGGGCCGGGCAGGTCAGCGCCGCCTTGCAGGCGGCCCTGGTCGTGAACCTGGACGACGAAGAAGGCCCGGTGCTGACCCACGTGTTGGTCCACGATCAGGTCACCCTGGACGAGGACGCCATTGCCGCCCTGAGCACCCTGGCCTCGGTGGTGCAGCTCAGTGGCGCACAAGCCGTGGCCAACCCCAGCCTGCAGCAGTTCTTTGACCGTCAGGGAGCCTTGTTGCCCGACACCCAGGTGGCATGGGACCAATGCCGCCAGAAAGCCGGTGGCAGCTTGCTGATGGTGGCGCCCCGTTTCGTGATGCGGCAACCTTATGGCCCGGGCTCGGACCCGCTGGACTGGCTGGACTATCGCGAGCCGTTGGCCCATGCCCAGGGTGATGCCATCCTCTGGGGCAACCCTGGCTGGTTGTGCCTGGCTGACGAGCTGGGCGGTGGTCAAGGCACGGTGGCCGAGCTGCCCCACGTGTTGGTTGACGAGCAAGACGGCGCGGGCGCCCGGCTGGTGACCACCGAATGGCCCCTGAACCAGACCTTGGCCGACATGCTGGCCCAGTTCGGGGTGCGGGCGGTGGTCGGTCATGCCTCCCGGCCGATGGTGCAGTTGCGCTGAGCCTGGTCAACATCCGGCCCGGCAAACCCCCTAAAATCGGTGCTGCAGCATGGGCTGCAGGCGCCTATGATGGTGCCCTCAACTGCTGAGGACGGTCGGGTCTTGCCTGAACGTTTCCAAACCGACACGGGAGTCCGCCATGAAATTTGTTCCAACTCAACGTCTGGTCTCGCTGGCGCTGCTGGCCGCACTGACGTGTGGCGCCCACGCTCAGGAGGCACCTGTCACGCCTGCCGCGCCCACCGAAACGCCCGCTGGCTCTGATCAGGCCCTGGACCTGGGCACCAAGGTGCCCGACAGCACCGCCATCAAGGAAGGCCTGTTCCCTGAAGACGCCTGCAAGGAACTCGAAGCCAGCGGCTTCAAGTGCATGGGCTTCAAGCCGGCCATCCGCTACTCGCTGCCGGCCTCGTCGTTTGCCCTGGGCTCGTCGATCGTGCCCGATGGCCTCAAGCGCCAGCTGGATGTGTTTGCCGACGTGCTTCGCTCCAAGCGCGGCTCGGGTCGTCAGGTTCGCGTGATCGGCCATGCCGATGCCTCGGGCTCGCAAGCAGGCAACCTCAGCCTGTCGCGCTCGCGCGCCGAAGCCGTCAAGGCCTATCTGGTGCAAAAGGGTGCCGAATCCGGCATGTTGATCGCTGTGGGTGTGGGCGCAGCCCAACCCAAGAACGCGGCCAACCCCAAGTCGCCTGAAAACCGCCGCGTCGAGATCGGCCGTCAGAACTGATGTCTGACCGGATCACGCCTCAGGGCGTGGTCCACACCGCGATCGCGCTGTAGTTGTCGTGTCGCGGTTTGTGCGCAGCTGCGCGCAGCACCTCCTGCTCCAGCATCTCCAGCCAGTGCTGGGGGCCGGAGGCCAGGCTCAACAGGTGGGCCATGTGGCTGTCGTCCACGTATTCCCACAGCCCGTCGGTGCACAGCATGTAGACATCACCGGGCTCCACCACCCAGCCCTGAGGACTCTCGCCCACGGCCAGGTCGTCATCGGGCGTGCCCAGCGCCGACAGCAACTCGCTGCGCTGAGGGTGGGTTTTCATGTCCTCGGCCGCCAGCAGGCCGGCGTCGGACAGGCTTTGCACAAAACTGTGGTCTTTGGTATGGGTCAGGAACATCCCGTTCCTGAAGCAGTACAGGCGCGAGTCGCCCGCATGGGCCCACGCCGCCGTCAGGTTCACGAAATCGATGGACAGCAGCACCAGGGTGCTGTGCATGTGGGCCTGCGAGGTGCCCGGCAACTGGTTGCCCACCACCGTCTGGTTGGCGCTGCGGACCAGTTGGGCGGCGTGTGCCGGCTGCGTGTCCGGCTGCGCCACAAAGCGCTCCAGCACGTGCTGTACGGCCAGGCGTGAGGCAATGTCACCCCCGCCATGCCCGCCCGCACCATCGGCCACCACGCACACCAGGTGCTGGTCGGAGTTCCAGTGCCCGCAGGCATCTTCGTTGTAGGGGCGCCCGCCTTGACGGGACAGGATGGCAATGTCGAGTTCCAAGGTGATCCTGCTGAATGTGGGTGCGGCCGGGGCGCGGCTCAGCGCCGGTTGGCGTGGCGGTCGTTGTGCAACTCGTCGATGTGCGCCTCGTAGGCACGCAGGAACTCCTTGCCGAACAGTTCATGGAAATCGTCGCTGGCTTCGGCCGAGATGTGGGCGTACAGCTCCTGGAAGACCTCCCACATGCGGGCCTTGCGGGTGGCTGGCAGCAGCGACTGAAGCATCGATTTCTGGGTGAGTTTGCCCTCCAGCAGGGCCGGATCAAAGCGTTTGAGCACACCGTCGAGCGCAGCCTTCATGCCCGCCATGAAGCCGAACTGGTGCGCACGCAGGTCGTCGTAGGCGTCCTGCATGGCCTGGGATGCGGGCATGAAGCCCCGCTGCGGCGGGCTCAGCAGGTGGGCCAGGGCCACTTCGACCGAGGGAGAAAACTTCAAGGGGTTGTTCTTCTGGGCCACGATCATGGTGACTTCGGCACGGACCTCGCGCTTGAGCGCCGCGCGCGCCACCAGCAGGTCAACGGTGCCTTGGGTCGAGTCGTGCAGCAACTGGCCGATCAGTTTCATGACTTCAGGGGTCAGGGCATCGATCTGGACGGTCGGGGTGGCCAGGCCTTCCTTGAGGGCATCGAGCAGGGCCTTGATGTCGGCGGGCTGGGCGCTGGCCGTGGTGGATGCCGCCATCACGGGTGCGACGGGAGGGGCTGCGGGGCGCGGGGCGGGCGCCTCAGGCACGGGCGATGCCGCCGTCTGTGGGGGCGGGCTGGGCGCTGCCGCTGGTGCGGGGGCTCCGACTTCGGCGGGGCGCTTGGGCTTGATCACGGTGCGGCCGTCGACGGCGCCTTGCTCGCCCCATGACACCACCGCGCCACTGGGTGAGGCGGGCACCGGCGGGGGCGCAACCGGCGCCAGTGGCGCTGGTGTGGTGGGCAGAAAGGGTGAAGGAGCTGGCGCTGCCGCAGGCACCGCTGCGGGCGTCAAGGGGCTCAGGAAATCGAAATCATCGGGCAGCATCATGCCGCCGCCCATGGGGGCCGGCGAGGCCACGGGCGCGGCCACTGGTGCTGGCGCGCTGCTGCGCGGCGCGATGAACGGGGTGTTCAGGTCAGAGCCCTGATCGCGCATGGCGGCCTGGCCTGCATCGCGTGTTTGCCCGAGCGCGCGCAAGGGGTCCTGATCGGCCGCCGTGTTGGGGCCGCCCAACCCGCCACCCAGCGGCGACTGGCTGAAAGGGTCGGCCCCTGATGGCGCGCCCAGCCCAAACAGGCTGTCGATGGAGCTGTCACTGGCGGGTGCCATGGAAGGTGCCAGGCTGCCACCCAGGGGCGCTGGGGTGGCGCCAAACATGCCAAAGGGGTCGCTGCTGCCGGGCGCGGCAGCGGGTGCGGCGGGTGGGGCCGACAGGGGCGAGGCAAAGGGATCCCAGTCGGTCGGGATGCCGCCTGCCGATGCGGGGG
>DAORJC010000173.1:0-6548 GCA_035438885.1 Aquabacterium sp.
GGAACTCGGCCAGGTAGGCGCCGTCCTGGCCGGTCACGCCGGTGATCAGGGCAATTTTCTTGGGTGCAGTCATGTCAGTGATCGTTCATCAGGACGCCGCCGATCTTGACGGTCGATTTGGTCAGCTGTTTGACAAGGGCCTGCATCGCAGGCACTCGGCTCTGATCCTTGCGGCCCACCAGCAGGCAGGCGCCACAGTGACCAGCGATCATTCGGGCATCGGCCCCATGCGAGGCGGCTGGGGTGTCGACCAGCACGTAGTCGAACTTGGCCAGCAACTCGCGCAACACCAGGCTGAAGGCGGCGCGGTGCAGCAGTTCGGCCGGGTTGGGGGCCATCACGCCAGCGGGCAGCATGTACAGGTTGGGCAGGTGCTTGACCGGCTTGATGACGTTGGCCACCGCACGGCCGGACAGGATGCCGGTGAGGCCAGAGCCCGAGTCCACGCCGAAGATCTCGTGCAGGCGCGGCGTCCGCAGGTCGGCATCGATCAGGAGCGTGCGACCGGGCAACTGACTGAAGGCCACGGCCAGGTTGGCCGCGATGAACGATTTGCCATCGCCCACATTGGCACTGACGATGGCCAGGGCGCTGCGGCTCTCGCCCTGCCCCATCACCCCAGTGATGAGCTGCGAGCGCAGATCACGGAACGCCTCCACCTGCTCGCTGAAGGGGTCGTTGGCCACGACCAGCTCGGCATGGAGCGAGGCTTCCGCCACAGGCGAGTAGGGGTAATGAAACTGCTGCGCCAGGGCCCAGATGATGTCTTCGGTCGAAGCGAAACCCAGCGCCACCACAGCCTCGCCAAAGCGAACGCCCTTGGTGGCCTGATAGTCCAGCGCCTGCTTGACCTGATCGGTGGTCAGGCCCTTGGTCTGGCGCAGGATGTCGCCCAGCGAGGCATCCTGGTCGGTCGAGCGGGGCTCTTGAGCAGCCCCTGCCGGGAACTCCGAGACAGCCGCGAGCTGAGGTTGGGTATGAGCATTCATGTCGGGTGACCTCAGCGAGCGAGCGCCTTGAGCTTGAAATTTCCAAGCTGGAGCCGCTCTGACAACGATGTCGAGCCCTTCAGCGCCTTTTTGAAACTGGGCACGGTGCCGATGTGTGGCAGGTGCAGCACGCCTTCGATCTCGCCCACGGTTCGCAAGCGGCGATCCGAGCGCTCCACCACCAGGGCGATGGCCATGGCCACGATCGCGCCAACCAGCAGGCCCAAGGCCAGGTTGGTGAACACGCGCGGGCTGGATGGGATGGAGGGCGTGACGGCGTACTCCAGAGCGACCACGTTGTTGAGCACAGCCTGGCTTTCCAGGGAAGTCATGCTCAAACGGGCCATGACACCTTCATAAGCGCGGCGAGCGTTGTCCACATCGCTTTGCAGGAGCTCGGCCTCGTTGCGCATCTGCTTCATCTTCAGCACCTTGGCGCGCTGCTCTTCTAGCGACGCCTTGACCTGCGCAGCACGCGAGACGTTGATGGAGTTGTTCAGCGTGACGCTGGTACCCACCCGCGCCATCTCGGCGTTCAGCTTGGCGCGCAACTGCTCAAGGCTGGTCCGGACCTCAACCGTCTGTGGGTGGTTGTCACCGTACTTGGTCAGCATCTGGCCCAGTTGGGATTCAATGCGCACCACGTCCTGCTTGAGCGAGGCCACCAGCGGGCTGCCCATGACGTCCTGCGTGTTGCCCCCCTGCGCCTTGACCACGGTGCTGCGGCTGCCAGAGTCGGCCACCGCCGTCTGCATGGAGACATAGGCTTGCGACAGGTCACTCAGGCGACCGGATTCCACATCCAGGCGCTCATCGTTGACCACCAGGCCTTGTCGCTGCTGGAACGCCGACAGCTTGGCCTGGGCCGTCTCGAGTTTCTCGCGCAATTGCTTGGCATTGCCGTCAAAGAAGGTGCTGTATTGCTTGGCAGGATCGGTGCGCAGCTCCATGCTGGTCTCAAGGTAGGCCGCGACAAAGGCATTGACGATGGCCGACGCGAAGGCAGGGTCAGCCGCCTGGTACTGCAGGTTGATCACATTGGAGCCACGAGACGGGCGCGCCTCCAGGCCCGATCGGATCATCTGGGCCACATAGCCCTCGAAGCTGCCGGTGCTGCCGGTGCTTTCAACCCACTTCTCGCGCAGCGAGGGGACCTCGGTCAGCCGGAGGTTGGACACCACTTTCTGGGCCACTCGGGCGCTGGTGATGACATCGATCTGGGTCATCAGGTAGCTGGGGGCCATCACGGCCTGGGGCACACCACCTGCGATGGGATCTGCAGATTTGACATCGACCAGCACCGAGGCCACGGCCGTGTAGGTCTTGGGCATCAGCCACGTGAACGCGGCCACGGTGCCAAAGATGACCAGCAACGTCCCCAAGGCGATGATCCATCGCGCCCTGAGGACGGCGATCAGTTGTTCAAAAGTCATTTTTTAGAGCTCCCTGAAGCAATGCGGAAACAGCGACGGTCAGTCCAGCCGTTTGCTGAGGTAATCCTGATAAGCCAGTTTGATGCCAGCCTCCAGCGGTGTGGTCGCCTTCCAGCCCAGGCCCGCCAGACGGGAGACGTCCATCAGCTTGCGAGGGGTGCCATCGGGCTTGCTGGCATCAAAGGTCAGGTCACCCGGGAAGCCCACCACCTTGAGCACGGTTTCAGCGAGCTCCCGGATGGTGACGTCCGTGCCGGTCCCGATGTTGACCAGGGGGCCGTCATAGCCCTGCTCCATCAGGTAGACGCAGGCATCGGCCAGGTCGTCGGCATACAGAAACTCGCGCATGGGCGTGCCCGTGCCCCAGACCTGGAGGGCGCTGTCGCCCCGCACCTTGGCCTCGTGCGCCTTGCGGATCAGTGCCGGTAGCACATGGCTGTTGTTGAGGTCGTAGTTGTCGTTGAGGCCGTACAGATTGGTGGGCATGACGCTGATGTACTGCCGTCCGTATTGGTGGTTGTAGGCCTCGCACAGCTTGATGCCGGCAATCTTGGCAATGGCATAGGGCTCGTTGGTGGCCTCCAGCGGACCGGTCAGCAGGTACTCTTCCTTCAGGGGCTGAGGCGCCAGCTTTGGATAGATGCAACTGGAGCCCAGGAACATGAGCCGCTGAACACCCGCCCGGTGGGCCGCCTCGATCAGGTTGGCCTCGATGATCAGGTTCTGGTACAGGAACTCTGCGCGCAACACGTTGTTGGCATGGATGCCCCCCACCTTGGCCGCCGCAATGAAGATGTACTCAGGCTTTTGCGCCTGGATGAAGTCGTGGACGGCCTGTTGATTGACGAGGTCAAGCTCCGCACGGGTGCGGGTGATGACCTGGGTGTATCCGGCAGCCGCAAGCCGACGAACGATGGCAGACCCGACCATCCCGCGATGGCCGGCCACGAAAATCTTGGCGTTTTTGTTGATCATGTTGACTGAGGTACTGGCTGGCTGTCCCGGGTGACTGAGTCGTCTGGGGCGGACAAGTTCCAGCGGCGGCGCGCTGAACGGCACGGCACCACTGCTTTGAGTGTAAGAGCGCCACGTGACAGTTTTGTCACGCCCCCCCCTGAGGAAGGTGCCGGGTCGGAGGGCACAATCAGGGCCTTCAACAGCTTCTTCAGCCGGTCACTGGATGGACAAACTCAAGGTCTTGGTGGTGCATTGCCTCTATCAGCTCAAAGGCGGCGAGGACAGCGTCGTCGAGTCGGAAGTGGCCATGCTCAAGGAGGCAGGACACGATGTACGCCTGTATCTGCGCGATAACGCCGATGCCAGCGACACCCCGGCCTGGCGCCTGGCCGCGCAGACGCTGTGGTCATCGCGGACCGTGCAGGACCTGCGCGAAGTGACCCGTGAATGGCGCCCGGACGTCATTCACGTTCACAACACCTTGTTACTTGTTTCACCTTCAGTATTCTGGGCGGCGGACGAGTTGGGCATCCCGGTGGTCCAGACCTTGCACAATTTCCGAGCAGCCTGCCTGGGCGGCATTTTTGTCCGCAATGGCCAGGTCTGTGAGGACTGCATGGGCAAGACTCCCTGGCGCGGGGTGGTGAGGCGCTGCTACCGGGGCTCCGTGGCGCAGTCTGCCGTGCTGGCCACCATGCTGATGACGCACCGCCAACTGGGCACCTACGACCACAAGGTGACCCGCTTCATTGCACTGACCGAGTTTGCCAAAGGCAAACTGGCCGACTCCGGCCTGCCTGTCGACAAGATCCGCGTGAAATCCAATTTTGTGGAGTGGCGGCCCGCCCCGAAAACTGGCGTGCGCCGAGGGGGCATCTACGTGGGCCGCCTGTCCGTTGAAAAAGGCATTGAGGTGCTACTGGCGGCATTGCAGCGCTTCAATCCTGGGGATCATCAGGTCGAGGTGATGGGCACCGGCCCGTTTGAGAGTGATACTGCCGGGCAACTGGGATCGCATTACCTGGGCTTTCAGCCATTGCCGACGGTCCTGGAGAAGATGGAGCACGCCTCGTTCATGGTCCTGCCCAGCATTTGCTACGAGGGATTTCCCCGAACCATCGTCGAGGCGTTCGCTTGTGGCTTGCCGGTGATTGCCAGCCGCCTGGGTTCCATGGCAGAACTGGTCGCCGACCAGGAAACCGGCCTGCTCTTCGAGGCGGGCAACCCGGAGGATCTGGCCCAGAAGATCGCCTGGGCCCATGCGCACCCCCAGGAAATGATGGCCATGGGGTTGCGCGCCAGGGCAGTCTACGAGCAACGTTTCAACCCGGAACAGAACCTGTCGGAACTGATCGGCATTTACCGTGAAGCAATGGCCGCAACCGCGCCCTGACTGCGTCCCGCTAGGGGTAGTCACCAAGGGTTAGCCGCAGGAACTTTGTGCTTCCGTGGGTAACAATCCAGGGTTGTACTCTCGCGGATTTCGTTTTTGGCCATGGCTACATCTGCTACTTCACTGCCCAGGACGGACGCACCTGACTCACCCGACTACCCGACAGGCGCTCTGCTGGTTCTGGGCTTGGGTTTTCTGGCGCTGTTTCTGCCCACTTATGCCTCCCTGGCCTCGCTGGTCTGGTCGACCGACGAGCAAGGCCATGGCCCCATGGTGCTGGGCGCTGCCGTCTGGCTGTTGTGGGGTCTTCGAGAGAAGCTGTTCACCGATCGCGGCAAACCTGCGCCCGTGGCGGGCTTTTTGTGTCTGGTGATCGGGCTGGTCATCTACACCATCGGCCGCTCGCAACAGATCATCGAAGCCGAGGGCTTTGCCCAGCTCCCCGTGCTCATCGGCTGCATGTTGCTGCTGCTGGGCTGGAAGGGCATCCGCCTGGCCTGGTTCCCGCTGTTTTTCCTGCTGTTCATGGTGCCCCTGCCCGGCGCGCTGGTGTCGGCCATCACGTTGCCGCTCAAGCAGGTCGTGTCAGTCGTGGCCGAACAACTGCTGTACTGGGCCGATTACCCGATCGCGCGTTCTGGCGTCATGCTGACCATCGGTCAGTATCAGTTGCTGGTGGCCGATGCCTGCTCCGGGCTGAACTCGCTGTTCACGCTGGAGGCCCTGGGGCTGCTGTACATGAACATCATGAACTACCAGTCCAAGACACGGAATGTCATTCTGGCCATCATGATCATCCCGATCTCCTTTGTGTCCAATGTGGTTCGGGTCATCACCCTGGTGTTGATCACTTACTACTACGGTGACGAAGTCGGACAAGGCTTTGCGCACAGTTTTGCGGGCCTGGTGCTGTTTTCCGTGGCGCTGGTCCTGACCTACGCCTTTGACCGCCTGCTGGCGGCGCGCTTTGACAAACAAGGAGGCCACCGTGGCTGATTTCAAACTCAATCGCAAGGTTCCGATCTCGCTGGTCGTGGCGGCAGTGCTCATGCTGGCAGGCGCTGGTGCCGCCGTGGCACTCAAACCCACTCACATGATCGCCGATGACAAACCCGCCATGGACCTGGAGCAGATCGTGCCGAAGGCCTTCGGCCAATGGCGCACGGATGACAGCATCACGCCTCTGACCGTCGACCCGACCGTTCAGGCCAAACTGGATGCGATTTACTCGCAATCGCTTCAGCGAACCTTCATCAACAACCGCGGCGAACGCGTGATGGTGTCGATCGCCTACGGCAAGAATCAGAACTCCCAATCCACCGCGGTGCATCGCCCCGAATTTTGTTACGGGGCCCAAGGCTTTCACGTCGAAAGCCGAGGCATCAGCGAGCTGCAACTCAAGACACACAGCATCAAGACCGTGCGCCTGCTGGCAGATCAAGAGCAGCGCATTGAGCCCATCACGTACTGGGTGACGCTCAATGAGGACGCCTCGATCCCTGGCCTTGACCGCAAGCTGGCACAACTGCGCTATGGCTTGCAAGGCCTGATTGTGGATGGAATGCTGGTGCGCGTGTCGTCCTTTGCCGATGACAAGAACTCGGTGGATTACACGCTGCATCAGGAGTTTCTGCGTGAAATGGAATCGGCCCTGCCCGCCGAGTTCAAATCGAGATTTTTTGGCTCCTGATTGAATTGATTGAAGTTTGATGACCAAGAAGATTGCCCTGATCACCGGCGTGACCGGCCAGGACGGCGCCTACCTGGCCGAGTTCC
>DAORJC010000174.1:0-6517 GCA_035438885.1 Aquabacterium sp.
CACAACTGGCGATCCACCCCCAGGCCCGAGGCCGAGGGCGTCCACTCATCCGCCGGGATCAGGTGGTCCAGCCAGAGGGTCCAGGTGCCGGGCATGCGCGCAGACCGCAGCCCCCGGCTGGAAGGCTTGGCCGCCAGGGCCTCGCGCGTGGCCAGCCAGGTCCACAGGCCCGCGCCGGACATGGCCGACAGGAACCAGCGGCGTCGCCAGGCGTTGGTGAGGTGAGACATGTCAAATGGCTTCATGCGCGAAAGACTAACGCAAGTGGGAGTTGAACCTGGGCTACCCCTGATATGAGGGGGGTAGGGAAAACGGCATCATTCAGCCATGACCCACGCCGACTCTTATGCCCACGTGCACCAGCGCTCCATCCAGGAGCGCGACACCTTCTGGCGCGAGCAAGCCAGCCGCATCGACTGGCAGCGCGCCCCCGAACAGATCTGCGACACCAGCCAGCCGCCTTTTGCACGCTGGTTTGCCGGCGGCACCACCAACCTGTGCCACAACGCCGTGGACCGCCATGTGGCAACGCGGGGCGACCAGGCCGCGCTGATCTTTGTCTCGACCGAGACCGGCTCTGAGCGCACCATCAACTACCGGCAATTGCTGCGCGAGGTCGAAACCACCGCGGCCATGCTGCAGTCGCTGGGCGTGCGCCAGGGCGACCGTGTGCTGCTGTACATGCCCATGATTCCCGAAGCCATCATCACCATGCTGGCCACGGTGCGCCTGGGCGCCATTCACTCGGTGGTGTTTGGCGGTTTTGCCAGTGCCTCGCTGGCCAGCCGCATCGACGACGCCCGCCCCAAGGTCATCGTCACGGCCGATGCCGGCTCGCGTGGCGGCAAGGTGGTGGCCTACAAACCGCTGCTGGACGACGCCCTGCGCCTGGCCACCCATCAGGTCGACCATGTGCTGCTGGTGGACCGCGGCCTGGCCCCCGCCAAGCGGCTGCCCCCACGGGATGTGGACCACGCCAAACTGCGCGAACAGCACCGCCACGCGCAGGTGCCCTGCACCTGGGTCGATGCCACCCACCCCAGCTACATCCTGTACACCAGCGGCACCACCGGCAAACCCAAGGGGGTGCAGCGCGACACGGGCGGTTATGCCGTGGCCCTGGCCACCTCCATGGACCAGATCTACCAGGGCAAGGCGGGCGAGACCTTCTTTTGCACCAGCGACATCGGCTGGGTGGTCGGACACAGCTACATCGTCTACGGCCCCCTGATTGCCGGCATGTCCACCGTCATCTACGAGGGCCTGCCCACCAACCCGGATGCCGCCATCTGGTGGTCCCTGGTGGAGCAGCACCGCGTCAGCGTCATGTTCTCGGCGCCCACGGCCATTCGGGTGCTCAAGAAACAGGACCCCGACTGCCTCAAGCGCCACGACCTGAGCAGCCTCAAGCACCTGTTCCTGGCCGGCGAGCCACTGGACGAACCCACGGCCCGCTGGATCCATGACGCCATTGGCAAGCCCATCGTCGACAACTACTGGCAGACCGAGACCGGCTGGCCCATCCTGAGCGTGGCCCGCGGGGTGCAACCCGACCTGGCGACTCGCTTTGGATCCCCCGGCATGCCCATGCCCGGCTACGACGTGGTGTTGCGCGACGACGCCACCGGCCAGGTCATCACCGAGCCAGGGCAAAAAGGCGTGCTCACCATCAACTACCCCCTGCCACCCGGATGCCTGCAGACGGTCTGGGGCGATGACGATCGCTACGTCAAGACCTACTGGCAGAACTTCGATGGTCAGCAGGCCTACAACACCTTCGACTGGGGCATCCGCGATGCCGACGGCTACTACTTCATCCTGGGCCGCACCGACGACGTCATCAACGTGGCCGGCCACCGCCTGGGCACCCGCGAGATCGAAGAGGCCGTGAGCAGCCATCCGGCGGTGGCCGAAGTGGCCGTGGTGGGCGTGGCCGACGCGCTCAAGGGTCAGGTGCCCATGGCCTTTGCCGTGTTGCGCGACGCCAGCCGTGCGGGCACGCCCGAGGCCGCGCAAGCCCTGCAGGCCGAAGTCATGCGAGCGGTCGACCAGTCCCTGGGCGCCGTGGGCAGACCGGCCCGTGTGGTGTTTGTCAACGCCCTGCCCAAGACCCGCTCGGGCAAGCTGCTGCGCCGCGCCATCCAGGCCGTGTGCGAAGGCCGTGACACGGGTGACCTGACCACCATGGACGACCCGACCGCCCTGGCGCAACTGACCGAGCGCTGGCAGGCGCCGTGACCACCCCTTGGATGAAGGGCCCCCGCCAAGGGGGGCTCGTCCACGCCTGACCACAGAAGGTCTGCAGCAGTTGGTTACATTGAAAGCTCTTGTTCACAAATCAATGCTTGGGAGCTTTCATGCGTTTGTTCAATGTGGGTCGCGTGGCCCTGTCTGTCGTGGCCCTGTCTGTGCTGACCGCCTGTGGTGGTGGCGGTGACGACGGCCCCGACTATCCTGCCGACGGGCAGATCGTGATCAGTTCGAGTGCGCCCGACGGCGCACCAGTGGGCACCTACTACACGGCAAACGCTGATTCAGATGCCTACGAAGACGGCGGACTGGAAATTGCGACCATTGATTTTGAAGAATTCCTCGCAGAGGTCGTGTTTTTACAAGAAGATCCTCGCAAGTACGTGATCTTTTTCGAAGATATGTCCGACGACGACTACTCCTGCCGCAGCGCCGCGCTGAGCGTGGAAGAGCAGCAGAGCTGGAATCCGTTCGTCCCGCCTTTGCCCGTGTGCGCTTCGACGCTGGAAATCGACGCAGCCAGACACCAGTTGCGCGCCTCCAACTTCACCATCCGAGGCTCGGAAAACACCAACAACCGGGTGACGTTCAGCGCCAACGTATCCTGGACGCTGGGCGAAGTGCCAAGGTAAGGTACCCATGAGCCGGTTCACGCCGGCTCACATGGCCCCTCAAGCCGACGTCTGATGAATCACCTCGCGCACGCGGGGGTAGATCTCGTTCTGCCAGCGGCGGCCGCTGAACACCCCGTAATGACCCACCCCCGTCTGCACATGATGCGTGCGCAGATGGGGCCGCACGCTGGGGCACAGGTCCTGTGCCGCCACCGTCTGCCCGACTGAACAGATGTCGTCACGCTCACCTTCAACGGTGAACAGCGCTGACTTGCGAATGGCTCGCGGCTCAACCTTGAGGTCACGCCAGCTCAGCTCGCCACGGGCCAGGTCATAGGTCTGAAAGACCTTGCCCACCGTTTCCAGGTAGAACTCGGCCGGCAGGTCGGCCACGGCAAAGTACTCCTCGTAGAACGCCTTGACGGCGGCCGATTTCTCACCCTCGCCATTGGCGATCTGCTCGCGCATGGTCGCAAATGCCTGCAGGTGGCGCTCCAGGTTCATGCCCAGGAACGCCGTGAGCTGCAGGAAGCCCGGGTACACCTCGCGACCCGCACCCCGCTGCGTGAGCGGCACCTTGTGCACCAGGTTCTTGCGGAACCAGGCCAGGTCCTTGCTGGTGGCCAGTTCGTTGACCGCGGTCGGGTTGACACGGCAGTCGATGGGCCCGGCCATGAGCGTCAGGCTGCGCGGCTGCGCGGGGTGGTTGTCCTGCGCCATCAGCGCGGTGGCCGACAGGGCCGACACGCAGGGCTGGCAAATGGCCATCAGGTGGGCACCCGGCCCCATGCGGGTCAGGAAGCGGATGATGTGGTCGGTGTAGTCGTCCAGCCCGAAAGGCCCGTGTTTGACGTGCACATCACGGGCGTTGTGCCAGTCGGTGATGTAGACATCATGGTCCTGCAACAGCGTGCGCACCGTGTCACGCAGCAGGGTCGCAAAGTGCCCCGACATGGGCGCCACCAGCAACACCGGCGGCTGGCCCAAGGCCCGGTCTTTCTTGAAATGCAGCAGCGTGGCAAAGGGCGTGACCATCACGGCTTCTTCCGTGATGCCGCAAGTCAGGCCATTGGATTCCACCTGGTCGATCTGGAACGAGGGGCGCGCATGCGTCACCCGCCACCGCGAGAACGCCTCACTGGCGGCCGCCAGGCGCCTCATTGGCACGCCTCCGGCCAGCCACTCGTCCAGGGTGTTCTGGACCGGTCCTTGCGGCATCAGGTGCTGGATCCACTGGGCACCTTGCCTGGCCATCAGGCGCAAGGGCTCCAGCATCATCTGTTGAGTGTCGTAGGCAGCGTAAAGCATCAAATCCCCAGCCTGTGCAAGTGCAAGGGGAGTGAGCAAGTTGCAGGCCAAGGGGGTACGCACCACGCTGGCACGTCGCTTGCTGCAATGGGGAACCGAGTTGAGCACGACCACCCCACACACACCATGGCCACCACCGCTGCCCCCAAGAAGACCGCTCCACGCAAGGCTGTCGCCAAGAAGGCAACGGTCGCTCCCAAACCAGCCCCAAAGCCAGCACCGGAGGCCAAAGCCGCCACTGCACCGGCCGTGCTGTCCCTCACCAGCAAGAACTATTCGTCCTGGTCCTTGCGCGGCTGGCTGCTGATGCGTTTTTCTGGGTTGCCCTTCGAAGAGCGTGTGTTGTCGTCCGATGACCCCACCACACGCGCTGAAATCCTGCTGCTGTCGTCGTCCATCCGGATCCCCGACCTCAAGCACGGCAACGTGCACGTCTGGGACACCCTGGCCTTGGCCGAGTACCTCAACGAGGTCTGCCCCGATGCCGGCATGCTGCCGACCCGCATCGAGGCACGCGCTCATTGCCGCGCCATTTGTGGCGAGATGCACTCAGGCTTTGCCTCGCTGCGCTCGTCCCTGCCCATGAACCTGCGCGGGCACTTCCCAAATTTCAAGATCTGGTCGCGCGCGCAGGCCGACATCGACCGCATCACCACCATCTGGCGTGAATGCCTGCAGGCGTACGGCGGCCCCTTCCTGTTTGGTGCACAACGCACCATCGCCGACGCCATGTACGCACCGGTGTGCACCCGCTTTGCCACCTACGACGTCCAGCTGGACCCGATCTGCCAGGCCTATTGCAAGACCATCCTGGCCATGCCCGAAATGAAGGCCTGGATCAAGGCGGCCCTGAGCGAGCCCGCCGACATCGACGAGCTCGACGTCGAGTTCTGATCACCAGGGGGTGGGGTCGGGCACGGCGCAGACCGGCGGCACGTCGATGCTGGCAAAGTCACCCGGGCTGACGATCTCGATGTACTCCATGTCTGGCGAATAATCGAACAGGTAGTGCTGCACCCCGGGGCGCTGGTGCACACAGTCACCCGCCTTGACCAGGGTTTCCTGGTCCTCGTACATGAAGCGGGCCCAGCCCTTGGTCATGATGACGATGTGGAAATCGGCCTCGTGGCGGTGCCAACCCGTGCCCTTTTCTGGCGGCAGGTCCGGATTGGCCTTGACCCGGTGGGCCACCACCTTGCCGTTGGTCGCATCCTTGACGCCCAGGTCCTTGTAGAGGAAGAAATCCCTCAGCCCTCCGAGCTCGAAGTCGGTGTCCTCTTCACGGACATGAGAAAACTTGGTGGCAGTCGTGTCCAGCATGGTGCGCCCTTTCCAATGAGGTTGTTCACGTCCAGATCTGACGCATCAACCATGCCGCCCCAAGGCGGTTCAAAAAGCGCACCGGGACGGCCTTTGCAGGGGGGCTGAAGCCCGGCACAATGGCGCCTTGACACCAACGATGTGCGCGGCGTGACCGCGCCCCACCCCATGACCGCTCCCAATGACCTGACCGACGCCGAGATCCACGAGATCGACGAACTCCTGGCCCTGGTGCCTGAACCCTACGAGACTCTGGATGCGGTCATCCTGGACGGCTATCTGTGCGGCGTGCTGGTGCAACCGGTCATCCTGACCCCGGAGCAATGGCTGCCCCCGATCTTCGGCACCGAAGGCATCCCCGAGCCGGGCCCCAAATGGTCCGAAAAGCAGCACAACCGCCTGCTGACCCTGATCCAGCGCCGCCACGACGAACTGCTGCGCGGCATCCTGGAAGACGGCTGGTTCGACCCCCTGGTGCCCCTGGTGGAGGACGAAGACGGCAAGCCCCTGACCGGCAAGGACGCCTTTGAAGGCCTGGGCTACTGGGTGGCGGGCTTTGAATGGGCCCTGGCCAACTTCCCGCAACTGGAAGAAGCCGGCCTGAGCGGCGTGCCCGACCTGCTGGACAGCCTGTGGCGCCACCTGCCCGACCAGGACGAGGTGCAACAACAGATGACCAAGGCCCTGGACGACGAGCACCCGCTCAAGAACATGGATGCCGCCATCGAAGCGCTGGTGTTTGACGTGGTCGACCTGGTCACCATCGGCATTGCCGAGCGCCACAAGGTGACCACCGTGGTGCGCGATCAGCCCAAGGTCGGTCGCAACGACCCCTGCCCTTGCGGCAGCGGCAAGAAATACAAGTCCTGCCACGGCTCGAACTGAGTGACCCTGGTTTGAAGATCCAGATCCTGTCGGACCTGCACCTGGAGACCGAGTCGGTCACCTGCGCGCCTGCGCCGGGGGCTGACCTGCTGGTGCTGGCCGGCGACATCGACAGCGGCTGGGATGCATTGGCGCGTTTC
>DAORJC010000175.1:0-6490 GCA_035438885.1 Aquabacterium sp.
AGCGAGGTGGGCGGCGGCATCGGCCAGGGCTTGCACCATGATGTCGGTCTCGCCCACGGCGGGTGCCAGGATCCACTGGATGCCGGGGTGCTGTGATTGCAGTTGCGCCATCAGCACCGGCAGGTCCTTGCGCACATGGCCGCCGGCGCCCAGGAACAAGGGCACCACGGTCACACGCTGGCAGCCCTGGTCGACCAGCGTCTGGCCGCCATCGATCAGGTTGGGCGACATGAACTCCAGAAAGGACAGGCACACCGGCCGGGTGACGCCGTTCGCGTCGGGACTGGCCAGGCGGTCGCGGGCTTGCTCGAAGGGGCGGGCCCAGTTGGGGTCTCGTGCGCCGTGGGCAAACAGCAGGATGCCGGTGGTCATGGGCAGGGCTTTCTCAAGAGGGCAACAAGAGGATCAACGGTTTCGAACCAGCCACACAAAGGCGGACATGGCCATCAGGGTGTAGACCACGCTGGGCAGCACGGCAGCCAGCCACGGCGTCCATTGATGCAGCAGGCCCAGGTGGCTGGTGATGTGGTTGGCCAGCACGAAGCTGATGCCCAGCATGACCCCGCCAAAGATCTTGAGGCTCATGCCGCCACTGCGCGACTGCAGGTAGGCAAAGGGCAGGGCCAGCGACATCATCACCAAACAGGCCAGGGGCGCGAAGGCCTTTTTCCAGAAGGCCAGCTCGTATTTTTGCGCCGCCTGGGCGTTGCGTGTCAGGTGCTGCGTGTATCGCCACAGTGCGGCGGTGGACATGGTGTCGATCGGCAGGACCGAGGCGGCAATCACCTTGGGGGACAGGTGACTGTCCCAATCCTTCTGGGCCATGCGTTGGTCGCTGGCCATGATGTCGCCGGCATGGTCTTCAAAGCCCGCTTTGGGCTGCTGCCATTGAGTCTCGACCACCTGGTTGAGGTTCCAGCGTGAGCCGTTGTCGCCCAGCGGCTGGATGAATGCCTCCTGGGCCGACAGGCGTCGGGTCAACTGTCCACGGTCATTGAACTCAAAAATGCGCACGGACTGGAAATGGCGATCGCCCAGGGCGGCGCCCACATGGACGGTGGTTTGCCGGCCGTCAGGACCCGAGGCTGCGCTTTCGCGCAGCCAGGCGCCCCCACGGCCCAGAGACACCTGCTTGCTTTGCGCGAACTGGGCCTTGTGGGTGGCCGTTTGTTGTTCGGCCCAGGGCGACACCCATTCGCCCAATGCCATGGTGAACACGGAGGCCGACAGACCCAGCCCGCCCAGCAGCGCCAGGGCCCGGCCAGGGCCCAGACCGCCGGTGCGCAAGATGGTGAACTCAGAGGACTGGGCCAGACCCGCCAGTGCCGAGATGCTGCCGATCAACAGGGTGATCGGGAAGACGTCGTAGAGGTGGCTGGGCAGTTGCAGGGCGCAGGTCAGCAGGGCATCGGTGACCCCGTAGCCCTGTCGGCCCACACGCTGCAGTTCGTCGACCAGGTCAAAAAACAGGAACAGGGCCAGAAAGGCCAGGGTGACAAACGACACCGAGGTCAGGATCTGGCGGTACAGCAGTCGGCGGACGGTCTTCATGCGGCAGCCCTCCGTGCAGAGGGGCGCTTCCAGGTGCCATCGCGCCACCACAGCAGCAACAAGGCCAGCACGGACACGCCGCCGTGAACGCCGAGCAGGGCCGTGTCATCGCGCATGCGACCGGAGGCCACCCAGCTTTGCGTCAGGCTTTGGAGGTTGTAGTACACAACGAACACCAGCAGGGCCCAGATCAGGGTCCAGGCGCTGGCGCGTCGCACCTGGTCGGACATGCTGGCCAGGGCAATGAGGACCAGGTTGAAGGCTGCCCACACGGTGCCCAGGCGCCAGACCAGTTCGGCCCGGTCGGTGGGGTCCTGGCTTTGCGTCAGGACCCAGGTGGGCTTGTTGCGGGCCAGCTCGCTGGTGGTGACCGGGTCGGGCGCATCGCCCACCAGGATGCGAGCGGTCTCAAAGCGCGAGCGGGATTTGTCGCCGGTGCTCAGCCGCGTCTCCACCCGCTCGCCCTTGTTGAGCATCAGGTAGCGCTGGCCGTTGACGACTTCGATGCGGCCTTCCTTGGCGGTGACCACGGCCTCGGTCTGCTCCTCGCTGAGGACGATGAACACGTTCTTGCCCACACTTTGCCCGTCGCTGTGGCTGTCGATGAAAAACACGCGCTTGCCGTCAGCTGAGGCCTGGAATTGCCCTGGCGCCACCCGGGCAATGTCCGAGCGACGCTCAAAGCGGTCCTTGATGACCTGGGTTTGCTGTTGCGACCAGGGCCGCGCCACCAGCACCAGCAGCCCCAGCATGGCCAGCACGGGCCAGGCCATCTGCCACATGGGCTTGAACAGGCGGGCCATGCGCACCCCGCTGGCCTGCCAGACCACCATCTCGCTCTCGCGCTGCATGCGGTTGAGCATGCCGACGGCCGCCACAAACAGCGCCAGGCTGATCAGCACGGGCGTCTGGTTGAGCATGGTGTAGCCCAGCAGCAGGCTCACGTCGGCCACGGCCACGCTGCCTTTGGCAGCCAGACCCAGCAGGCGGATCAGCATCATGGTCAGCACGACGGTGATCAGCACCACCAGCGTCCCGACAAAGCCACGCCAGAGCTCTCGGCGGAGGGAGGAATCGAATAACATCAGTAGGGTCAAACTTAACCCGTCCATTATGGACGCGCACAGCATGGACTACCGCTCCCTGGTGGCTTCTGGCCCCGCACTTTCCAGCCTTTCTGCAGACGTTCTGTTGCTGGTCCTCACGCCGGAGCAGTCCCGCACGGGGCATGCCGCCCTGGACTCGCTGATTGCCGAGGCCCTCAAGGCCGGCGACCTGTCGCTCAAGGGTGGGCAGACGCTGTACGTGCATCGCCCTGCGGGCCTGAAAGCCCCCCGCCTGGCCATCGCCGTGGCCGAGGGTGCCTCTCCCCGCCAGATCAAGGCTGCCGCAGCGCGCCTGACGGCCTCTGCCAAGGCTCAGCCGGTGTCGCACGCGGCCATCGCGTTGGCCGAGGGGGTGGCCTTGAGCGCCACCACGGTGGAGGCCATCGTGGGCGCCTTTGCCGAAGCGGCCTACACCTACCGCCTGACCAAGCCATCGGCCCCCAAGCCGGCCAACCTCAAGAAAGTCACCGTGCTGCATGGCGCCGCTGACGCCGCCGCCGTGCGCGAAGGTCTGCGCCTGGGCCAGGCCCTGGGCGAGGGCGTGAGCCTGGCCCGCGAGCTGGGCAACCGTCCGGGCAACCACTGCACCCCGACCACGCTGGCTCAGGAGGCCAAGGGGCTGGCCAAGACGTTCAAGCACCTCAAGGTGGAGGTGCTGGAGCGTGCCGCGCTGCAAAAGCTGGGCATGGGCTCCTTTTTGTCGGTGACCAATGGCTCGGCCCAGCCACCCAAGTTCATCGTGCTGCGCTACGACGGCGCGGCCAAGGGCAAGGCCCCTGTGGTGCTGGTGGGCAAGGGCATCACCTTTGACACCGGCGGCATCTCCATGAAGCCTGCGGCCGAGATGGACGAGATGAAGTACGACATGGGGGGCGCCGCCAGCGTGCTGGGCACCTTCCGTGCGCTGGCCGAGCTCAAGCCCAAGGTCAACGTGATCGGCCTGATCCCTTCGTGCGAGAACATGCCCAGCGGCACGGCCACCAAGCCGGGCGATGTGGTCACCAGCATGTCGGGTCAGACCATCGAGGTGCTCAACACCGACGCCGAAGGCCGCCTGATCCTGTGTGATGCGCTGACCTATGCCGAGCGCTTCAAGCCCGCGGTGGTGGTGGACATTGCCACGCTGACCGGCGCCTGCGTGATCGCCCTGGGCGGCGTGCACAGCGGCCTGTTCAGTGCCGATGACGAACTGGCCCAATCGCTGGAGCAAGCCGGCCGCACTGCCCTGGACACCGCCTGGCGCATGCCGCTGGACGACGAATACGGCGATGCCCTCAAGAGCAACTTTGCCGACCTGGGCAATGTGGGTGGTCGCGCTGGTGGAGCCATCACGGCGGCCGTGTTCCTGAGCAAGTTCACCAAGGCCTACCGCTGGGCCCACCTGGACATCGCTGGCACCGCCTGGAAGTCCGGCGCGGCCAAGGGCGGCACGGGCCGGCCGGTGCCGCTGCTGACGCACTTTGTGCTGTCGCAGGCGGGGGATCAGGCGCTGGCGCCCAAGGCCGACAACAAGGCTGACAAGGCCAAGCCCGCCGCGAAGGCGCCCGCCCGTGCACCTGCCCGCAAAACCCCGGCTCGCAAGGCAGCACCCCGAAAGGCGCCTGCTGCATGAGAGTGGTCGAGTTCCATCACGGCATGAGCGACAAGCTGGCTTACGCTTGTCGCCTGCTGCGCAAGGCTTACCGCAGCGGTGCGCGCGTGGTGGTGACGGGCGATGCGACCACGCTTCGCCAACTCGACCGGCAGTTGTGGGTGTTTGACGAACAAGAGTTCGTGCCCCACGTCTGCGCTGTGGCAGGTCAGGCCTTGCCTGAGCGCCTGCATGGCACCCCGCTGTGGCTGACCGATGCGCCCGCCACGGCCCCTGGCCCCCACCAGGTGCTCATCAACCTGGGGCAGGTCATCCCGGAGGGCATCGAGCCCTTCGAACGTTTTTTTGAAGTCGTCTCGACCGAGCCCGACGATCGCCAGCAGGGACGCCAGCGATGGCGTGACTACAAGGCGCGCGGCTGGACGGTCCAGGAACATGTGGCGCAGCCCGAATCATGAACATCCCTCCACGCCCGGCGCCCCGGCATGTCCCCACCCTGACGGAGGTCATCGAGGCCCCTCCTGCGGCCTTTGAACCTGTCGTTGAGCCTGTTCCTGAACCGGTTTCTGTGGCGCCGGCCCCGCTTGCCCCTCCCGTTGCGCCCGTCCCTCCTGCGCCCGACCTGTCTCAGTTGCCCATTCCCCGGTCGCTGTTGATTGATCCGGCGCCCCCGTTGCCTGCTTCCACCGTGGAGCCTGCCGTGCCTGGCGTGGTGGTGGACGAGGCCTTGATCGCACAGCGCGTGCTGGTCGATCTGCAGCGTCAGGTGGACGGCATGCTGGAATACCGCCTGCGTGAAGCCATGGCGCCCATCCTGGCTCGCGCCACCGATGCCCTGATGCGCGATCTGCGTCAGGAACTCAGCAAGACCATGAACGATGTGGTGGCGCGCGCCGTGGCCCAGGAAGTGGCGCGTCAACGCAGCCGCAGCTGAATTCGTTTTGATCTGATACCCCAAGACCCCCATCACAGGACCCCTCCCATGACACGTCAACGCCTTGCCCTGCTGCCTTTGAGCCTGGCCGCTGCCTTCAGCCTGAACGTCTCCCTTGGTCACGCCCAGGCAGTGGTCAAGATCGGCCACGTCGGGCCCGTCTCGGGCGCACAAGCCCACTATGGCCGTGACAACGAAAACGGCGCCCGCATGGCGGTGGACGAGCTCAACACCCAGGGTGTCAAGATTGCCGGCAAGGCGGTCCGCTTCGAGCTGATCGCCGAAGACGATGCAGCAGACCCCAAGCAGGGCACTGCGGCGGCCCAGAAGCTGTGCGATGCCAAGGTCAACGGCGTGGTCGGCCACCTCAATTCCGGCACGACCATCCCGGCGGCCAAGGTCTATGACAGCTGCGGCTTGCCCATGGTCACCCCATCGGCCACCAACCCTCAGTTGACGACGCTGGGCTACAAGAATGTGTACCGCCTGCTGGCCAACGACAACGCCCTGGGCATGGGCCTGGCCAACCACGCCCACAAGGTGCTCAAGCTCAAGCGCGTGGCCATCATTGACGACCGCACGGCCTACGGCAAGGGTGTGGCCGAGGTGTTTCGCAACACGGCACGCACCCTGGGCATGGAAGTGGTCAGCGAGCAATACACCAACGACAAGGCGGTGGACTTCAGCGCCATCCTGACCTCCATCAAGAGCAAGAAACCGGACGGCATCTTCTTTGGCGGCATGGACCCGCAAGCCGGCCCCATGCTGCGCCAGATGCAGCAGTTGGGCATGAGCAAGGTCTACCTCTTTGGTGGCGATGGCATCTGCACCGAAAAGCTGGCTGAGCTGGCCAGCGGTGCCCGCACGGTCGGTAACGTGGTGTGCGCGGTGGGCGGTGCCTCGCTGGACAAGCTGCCTCAAGGCAAGACCTGGCGCACACGCTACGACGCCAAGTTCCCCAAGCAGTTCCAGGTCTATTCGCCCTACACCTATGACGCCACCATGGTGCTGGTGGACGCCATGAAGCGGGCCGATTCGACCGACCCCAAGGTCTATGCGCCCAAACTGGCCACCACCGCCTACCAGGGGGTGACCACCAAGGTGATGTTCGAGCCCAACGGCGAACTCAAGAACCCGGCGATGACGCTGTATGTCTACAAGGCCGGCAAGCGGGTCCCCATCAACTGAGCGCAATCGGTGCTATAGTTGCGGGCTTCGGAGAGGTGGATGAGCGGTTTAAGTCGCACGCCTGGAAAGCGTGTGTGGGTTAATCCCCACCGCGGGTTCGAATCCCGCCCTCTCCGCCAA
>DAORJC010000176.1:0-6462 GCA_035438885.1 Aquabacterium sp.
GCCCTTGACCAGGCTGTCGATGCGTTGTTGAACGTCACTCATGGTGGAGATCTCAAAAAGCAAATGAAAACAGGCCTGTTATATCAGGCCTGTCAAAGATAGGAGGCGAGGGGGGATTGTGCCTAAAACGCGTAGTTCACGCTGAACTTGATCACGGGGCGCAGGCGCAGCTCTCGCACCAGTTCGTCCACGCCCTGTTCGCCCTGGAAGACGCGGGTGATGCGCCCGATGTTCTGGGAGTTCAGGGAGATCAGGCCCAGGTCGGCATTGAAGCGCCAGGCACCGAAGCCGGAGGCCTCGATCACGCGGTCGCTGTAGCCCACGCCCACGTAGGGCACGGTGCGCTGGGCCTCGTCCTGGGCGTAGCGGTTCAGGCTCATGGGATCGACCAGGTCCAGTTGCTGGGTGCGGACACTCAGGCCACCTTCGTCGCCCGGCAGCAAGGGGCTGCTGGTGGAGCCGCGGATCAGCCCGAGCGAGGCCCGAAAACCGCCGCCCAAGGCATAGTCCGACAGCACTTGAAGGCTCTGGATCTTCAGGCCATGCCCCATGACGGGGGCCAGCGCAAACGGGTTGGGACGGGCATCACCGGGGTTGCTCAGGACCACGCTGACGCGGCCCTCCCACTGGGGCCACAACTGCAGGTTGGTGCCATTGATCTGCGCCTGCCCCATCGCGGACCAGGCCAGCAGCGCAGCGCCTGCACTGGCGCGCAGCAGGGACTTGAGCAGGGATTGGTGCGTGGTGGATGACATGGTGATCTCCGGTGGATGGGTCCATGTTAGGCCTGGGCCTGCGATTTGAGCACCGGAATTGTCACGGAGAGTGTCCGTAAATGCACAGCCTGAACCCATTGACTGAGGGGGTGAGCGCTTCAATCGGATCGGGTTTGCCCGCCCGTGCAGCGTGCATGCCCTGCCAGATCGAAGCGAGCACTCACATGGCAATAGCCCTTGCGTTCCATCAGGTTTTTGACCCGGTCGTGCTGATCGTGGCCATGTTCCAACAGCAGCCAGCCACCCGGGCGCAGGTGCGTGAGGGCCTGGTCCACGATTTCACGGATGTCGTCCAGGCCGTCGGCGCCGGAGGTCAGGGCTTCGATGGGCTCGTGGGTCAGGGCGGCCAGGTGGGGGTCGTTTTCTTCGATGTAGGGCGGGTTGCTCACGATCAGGTCGAACACCTGCCCGGCCACCGGCGCCAACCAGGAGCCCTGCAGGAATTGCACGGACAACTGCAGATGCGTAGCGTTGGCCTGAGCCACGGCCAGCGCCTGGGGGCTGGCATCCACGGCGACCACCTGGGCATGCGGGCGCTGGTGCTGCAAGGCCAGGGCAATGGCGCCGCTGCCCGTGCCCAGGTCCAGCACGCGCACGGCGGCTTGGTCGGTGGGCGGCGCCTCGGGGATCAGCGCCAGGGCCCAGTCGACCAGGGTCTCGGTGTCGGGGCGGGGCACCAGCACGCCGGGGGTGACGCGCAGTGGCAGGCCGTAAAACTCTTTGTGGCCGACCAGGTAGGCCACGGGCTCGCCCTGGGTGCGGCGCTGCAGCAGGGCCAGCAAGCGCGCGCCTGCCTCGGCAGGCAGCGGGTCGGTGTCGTGGGCCAGCAGCCAGGCGCGCGACTGGTTCAGCACGGTGCCCAGCAGGATCTGTGCGTCCAGGCGGTCCACCCCCAGCGTGCGGGCGTGGTGCAGGGCGGCGCCGATGGTGGGCAGAACCATCTCAGGCACCGGTGGACGCTTCCAGTTCGGCCAACTGGTCGGCGGCCTGGGCTGAGAGCAGCGCGGCGATCACATCATCGAGCTCACCTTCCATGATGGTCAGCAGCTTGTAGAGCGTGAGGTTGATGCGGTGGTCGGTGAAGCGACCCTGCGGGAAGTTGTAGGTGCGGATGCGGTCAGAGCGGTCGCCAGAGCCGACCAGGCTGCGGCGGGTGGCCGCTTCCTTGGCCTGGCGTGCGGCCTTTTCCTTGTCGCGGATGCGTGCGCCCAGCACGGCCAGGGCCTTGGCCTTGTTGCGGTGCTGGCTGCGGTCGTCCTGGCATTCGGCCACGATGCCGGTGGGGATGTGCGTGATGCGCACGGCCGAGTCGGTCTTGTTGATGTGCTGGCCGCCCGCGCCGCTGGCCCGGTAGGTGTCGATGCGCAGGTCGGCCGGGTTGATGGTGACTTCTTCGGCCTCGTCGGGCTCGGGCAGCACGGCCACGGTGCAGGCGCTGGTGTGGATGCGGCCTTGCGTTTCGGTGGCGGGCACGCGCTGGACGCGGTGGCCGCCCGATTCGAACTTGAGCTGGCCGTACACGCCCCGGCCCTCGATGCGCAGCACGATGTCCTTGTAGCCGCCCAGGTCGGATTCGCTGGCCGACATGACCTCGACCGTCCAGCCCTGGCGCTCGGCATGGCGGGTGTACAGGCGCACCAGGTCGCCCGCAAACAGGGCGGACTCGTCTCCGCCGGTGCCGGCGCGGATCTCGACAAAGGCGTTGCGGATGTCGTCCGGGTCCTTGGGCAGGAGGGCGGTCTGCAGGTCGGCCTCCAGTCGGGCCAGGTCGGCATCGGCCTGGAGGGCTTCGTCCTGGGCCATGGCGCGCATGTCGGGGTCGTCGCCCACGTCCTGCAGCATCTGGCGGGCCGTGCTCAGGTCGTCGGTGCGCTGGGCATGGCGGCGGGCCATGTCACACACGCGGCTGACCTCGGCATGTTCCTGGGACAGGGTTCGGTAGCGCTTGGGGTCGGCGGCCACCTGAGCGTCCGACAAGGCGGCGTCGAGCTCGCGAAGGCGGTGGGACAGGCGTTCGAGCGAGGCGGCAAGCGAAGGGGCCAGGCCCCGGCTCACGAACGGCCTCCGCGGCCGTCGTCGTCGGGGTCGGTGCTGCCCAGGACTGGCCTGGGGCGGTCGGCGGTGACCTCGCCGCGCAGGAACAGGCGCGAGACGGTCTGGGCGATCTGAGGGCGGTGCTGCGGGTCGACGCTGTGCAATTCAGCCATGGCGCCGTGCAGCATCTTCTGGGTCAGGCCGCGGGAGAGGGCCTCCAGCACGGCCTCTACGTCGTCGCCCCGGGCCAGGTGTTTGCGGGCGCGCTGCAGCTCGGCATGGCGCCAGACATCGGCCTGCGATTGCAGGGCCTGGATCAGGGGCACGGTGCTGCGCTGGTCCAGCCAGTGCACAAAGCCTTGCACGCCGGTTTCGATGATGACCTCGGCCTGGGCCACGGCGGCCTGGCGGCGCTGGCTGGCGGTCTGGACCACGGCGCTCAGGTCGTCCACGGTGTAGAGGTAGGCGTCGGGCAGGTCGGCCACTTCGGGCTCGATGTCGCGCGGCACGGCCAGGTCGACCATGAAAATGGGGCGGCGCTTGCGGGCCTTGATGGCGCGCTCCACCGCGCCCAGGCCGATGATGGGCAGGGTGCTGGCGGTGCAGGACACGACGATGTCGAACTCGTGCAGGCGGTGGGGCAGGTCGGCCAGGCGGATGGCTTCGGCGCCCAGGTGGCTGGCCAGTTTTTCGCCGCGCTCCAGGGTGCGGTTGGCCACGGCCATGGCCTTGGGGGTGCGCGCGGCAAAGTGCGTGGCGCACAGCTCGATCATCTCGCCGGCGCCCACAAACAGCACGCGGGTCTTGCTCAGGTCTTCAAAGACCTGGCCGGCCAGGCGCACGGCGGCGGCGGCCATGCTGATGGAGTGGTCGCCAATCTCGGTGGAGGTGCGTACCTCCTTGGCCACGGCAAAGCTGCGCTGGAACAACTGGTGCAGGGTGGTGCCCAGGGTGCCGGCGGCATCGGCCTCGCGCACGGCCAGCTTCATCTGGCCCAGGATCTGGGATTCGCCCAGCACCATGGAGTCCAGGCCGCTGGCCACGCGGAAGGCATGGCGGGCGGCGGCCTGGCCTTCGAGGACATAGGTGTGGCGCATCAGCTCGTCGGGCGAGACCTGGCCCACGTTGGCCAGCCATTCGACGGCGTGCTTCCTGAGGTGCAGACCCTGGCCGGTCAGGGCGGGGGCGGCGCAGTACAGCTCGGTGCGGTTGCAGGTGGACAGCAGGGCCGCTTCACCGGAGACTTTGTCGTGCAGGGTCTTGAGCGCCGGGGCCAGTTGGTCGAGCGCAAACGCGAATTTCCCGCGCAGATCCACTGCGGCGGTGGTGTGGTTCAGACCCATTGCGAGAACGCTCATCCCCAACATTATAAAATCCCCCTTTGTCCGAGATGTCCACCCATGGGTTTGTTTGATGTTTTGATTCACATCGTGAACTTTTTCATGCCCGCTTTGGGCATGGCGCTGATCCTGCCCAGCTTGGTGCGGCTGATCTGGTTCAAAAAATTGCGCAGCGTGGGTTGGCGACTGATGGCCTCCCGGGTGGCCCTGGCGGGCGCGGCGGTGCTGGTGGCGGGTTTGGTGGTTCTGGGCCGTGATGGGGCCATGTGGACCTACACAGCCCTGGTGCTGGCCTCGGCTGGTGTGGTGTGGTGGACGGCGTTTCGGGGCCGAGCCTGATTTGAAAGACCGTTCATGACCTACAGCGTCAAAGAGATGTTCTACACCCTGCAGGGTGAGGGCACGCATGCCGGGCGTCCGGCCGTGTTCTGCCGTTTTGCGGGGTGCAACCTGTGGTCGGGACGCGAGCAGGACCGGGCAACGGCCGTCTGCCGCTTCTGCGACACGGACTTTGTGGGCACCGATGGCCTGGGCGGTGGCAAGTTCACCACGGCGCAAGCCCTGGCCGAGCGCATTGCCTCGTTCTGGCCCGCTGTGCCAGGCGTGCTGCCGGGCCAGCGCTTTGTGGTGCTGACCGGCGGCGAGCCCCTCATGCAGGTCGATGTGGCCTTGATCGACGCCCTGCACGCTCAAGACTTCGAGATTGCGGTCGAAACCAATGGCACGATCGCCGCGCCGGCGGGGTTGGATTGGATCTGCGTGAGCCCCAAGGCGGGCAGCACCCTGGTGCAGACCTCGGGGCACGAACTGAAGGTGGTGGTGCCGCAGGCGGGTTTCACACAGGCCGACCTGTTGGCTTTTGAGGCGATGGACTTTGCCCAGCGCCGCGTGCAGCCCATGGACAGCGCCTCGCCAGAGGCGGTCAGAGCGGCCACCGAATGGGCCGTTCAATGGTGCCTGGACCACCCGAGCTGGTTGCTCAGCGTCCAGACCCACAAGACATTGGGCATCCGCTGAGCGGCCTGCCAAGGAATAGACATGTTCGAGTTGAGTCAGACGTTTTCTTTCGATGCGGCCCATACGCTCAAGCGCAAGGTCGCCGAGCCCGAAGCCGCCGGCAGCCGCCGCATCCACGGCCACACCTACACCGCCGAGGTGATGGTGCGGGGCGAGCGCCAGCCCGAGTCGGGCATGGTGGTGGACCTGGCCGTGCTGCGCGCCGCCATTGCTTCGGTGCGTGACCAACTGGACCACCACTTCCTGGACGAGGTCTCGGGCCTGGGCGCGCCCACGCTGGAGAACCTGTGCGTGTTCATTTACGCGCAGATCCTGCAGCAGATCCCCCAGGTGGCGGCGGTGGCCGTCTCGCGTGCGGCCGGTGACCGCTGCGTCTACCGCCCGACCTGAGCTCGCATGAACTGGGCTGAGCGCAGTCGCCAGGCGGTCTGGCACCCGTGCACGCAGATGAAGGTGCACGAGCAGTTCCCGCCGCGGGCCATTGTGTCGGCCGAGGGCCCCTGGCTGATCGATGACCAGGGGCACCGCATCCTGGACGCGGTCAGCTCCTGGTGGGTCAACCTGTTCGGGCACAACTTTGCGCCCATCCGCGAGGCGATCACCGATCAACTGGGCCGACTGGACCACATCATGCTGGCTGGGTTGACCCACCCGCCGGTGGTGGAGCTGTCAGAACGATTGGGGCGCCTGACGGGCCTGGGCCATGCCTTTTACGCCAGCGATGGCGCCAGCGCCACCGAGATCGCCCTGAAGATGAGCGCCCACAGCTGGCGCAACCGGGGGCAGGCGGGCAAGCACCGCTTCATCGGCCTGCAAGGCGGGTACCACGGCGAGACGGCTGGGGCCCTGGGTGTGACCGACATCCCCTTGTTTCGCGAGTCGTATGCGCCCCTGCTGCGCCTGAGCACCATGCTGCCCTCGCCAGACCCGCGCCATGCCCCGCCCGGTGTCGGCGAGGCCGATCACCTGCAGCATTGCATCGACGCGCTGGCCGATCATCTGGCCGAACATCACGCCACCACCGCCGCGCTGATCCTGGAGCCGTTGGTGCAGGGCGCCGGGGGCATGGGCATGTACTCGCCCGACTACCTGGTGGCGGTGCGCCAGTTGTGCGACCAATACCAGGTGCACTGGATTGCCGACGAGATCGCCGTGGGCTTTGGCCGCACCGGCACGATGTTTGCGCACCAGCAGGCGCGCCGGCCCGATGGCTCGGGCGTCAAGCCCGATTTCATCTGCCTGAGCAAGGGCCTGACCGGGGGCGTGTTGCCCTTGTCGTGCGTGTTGACGACCGA
>DAORJC010000177.1:0-6452 GCA_035438885.1 Aquabacterium sp.
ACGATGTCACCGATGCCTGGAACACCATGGTCACCTACCGGGTCTGGGCGGGTGCGGTGGTGCCGGCAACGTCGTCATTGACGCAGACCACCCCTGCACCCACCTACCCGGGTATGAACATGTCCGACCTGGACCCCGCCATTGATAGCGTAGCAATCCAAAATTTCCTGCGGCTCCGAGGCTTCCGAATCTGCAACACCACGCCCTGCGCTCTCGGCTCAGCCGCCGAGCTGTCATCAAGAACAACAGGCTTGACCGGCGCAGCCTACGTGCTGATCAGCCACGGGGCCAACCGGGTCGGGGGCTACTCGGTCGATGGTGTGTACCAGGGCACCGCCAACGGCCCGGGCCCCGGCCCTCGGGAAGTGATCAACTTCAACGCAGCAGCACCTCGCACCGCTGCCCCGGCTGATTTCTACATCGACGCCACCCTGGTTGAAAACCCCGCAGCCTACTATGACGACATCGTCCTTCGGCCCACGGTCATGACCGTGGTGCAGGGGGCGGATCTGGGCCCGCGCAAGGCACCTTGATGCATCGCCAGGCCACCCCATCCGCCCACAACTGCCGAGCGCGTCGTCGCCGGCAGGTGGGGGGGGCTTTGCTGGCGCTGGTGGCCGCACTGCTGGTCACCGCCGCTGCCACGCTGGCCATCCGCATGGCCCGGCAGATCGACGACCGAACGGACCGCTTTGTCCAGACCCAGGACCACCTCAAGCGCATCCGGACCGCCTTGCACGCCTTTGCCGCCGCCAACGGACACCTGCCGTGCCCGGCCAATGGCGCGCTGGACACCGGCGTGGCAGCACCCACCACGGCCACACCGCCCGCCACGCTGTGCACGTTCCGCAACGGCACAGTCCCCTGGGTCACCCTGGGCCTGAGCGCCGACGACGCCGTGGACGCCTGGGGCAGAAAGATTTCCTACCGCGTCTACGACGGCCCCACCGGCATGACACAGGCCATGGGCGCCAGCATGAGCGACTGCGACACGGTCGAGCCTGCGCCAGTGGCCGCCACCGGCCCCGACTACCCATGCACGGTCGGGCACGACGTGATGCCGGGACCAGGTGCGAGCACCTACCTGGACGCGGCCTACCGTCCGGGTCTGACAGTCCGCGTCGGCGGCGTCAATCAGACGCAGATGGCATGGGTGCTCATCAGCCATGGCGTCAGCGGCCAAGGTGCCTGGTTGTCCGGTGGCAACCGGATGACCGTGCCGGTCAGCCCTGAGGAATTGGCCAACACACAGCCCCCTTCGGTGCCGCCGGCATCGACCCAGTTCTACGTGCAGCGTGAAGAAAACGTGGAAGACCTGGACCCGGCCACCTCACCCCTGCACTTTGACGATCTGCTGCTGTTTGAACGCATCGAGGATCTGATCCGCGCAGCCGGTCGCGAAGCCCGTGACTGGCCAGAGGTCGGGCCGCCACCGCCACCTTCGCCTGCCGTGGTAGGTGCCCCCACGGGCATCAACCTCAACACCGCCATGCTGGACTCGATCACGACCATCAGCTATTCGGGCCGGGACAGCAACCGCAGCACCATCGACATTGATGCGGGCGCCAGCGTCGGCCAGATCACCCTGAGCGCCACCGGCGGCAACATCACCCGCGACAGCGTGCCCAGCGGCACGGCCATTGGTGTGTGCAACAGCGGCTGCGGCAATGCCAACAACGCCAGCCTGAGCGGCACTGAGTCCATCAGCTTCAGATTGCAAAGCAAGACTGCCGGCAAGTTGGCCGTGGGGGTGCTGAGTCTGGACCCCACCGCAGAGCTCTCGGTCACCTTCCGCCGCAGCGGAGTCGATCTGCCCGGGGGGCTGTATGTGTCGCCCGTGGTGTCCACCACGGCAGGAACCGTGCGCATGTTCGCTGACCTCGCGCCCACCCCGGCGGCACCCTTCGATGAAGTCGTGGTTCGCCCGCGAGGCACGTCTCACTTTTTCATTGCCAGCATCCGGTTTTGCGCCACTGGCGTGACCTGCAACTGATGACCAGTCAATTTGAAGATTCCGCCTACGCGCGTGCAGCCCTGCAACGCGCGCTGGGGACACAAAAGAAGCGCAAGCGCTGGCAGCAACTGGCCGGCATCGTGCTGTTGCTGGCCGGGTATGCCTGCCTGGCCGTGCCCGCCGAGACCCCCTACGAATGGTTGATGCTGCGGGTGGTCTGCGGCTTTGGGCTGCTCTTTGCGGGCTTTGTCGTGGCCATTGAGCCCACGGTGACCGCCTTGATCGGTGACGATGGCTGACACTCCCACAGACACAGCGCCCGGTCGCTGCCCCGTGTTGTGGGTGGAAGACGACCCCATCCTGTCGGACTGGATCGCTCAGTCATTGCAGGAAGACGGTTGGCAGGTACTGGTGGCCCACGACCGGACACAGGCACTGCAGACGCTGGAGCGCGAGGTGCCCAAGGGGAGCGCCTGCGTTGCGATCCTGGACATGGGACTGCCACCGCGCCCCAGCCGCCCTGATGAAGGGCTGCTGCTGCTGTCGCAACTGGTGACGCAGTGGCCCTTGATGCACGCCATCGTGCTGACCGGGCAAAACGAGAACGCCGTGGGTCAGCAGGCCGTGCATGCCGGGTCCTTCGACTTTCTGACCAAGCCGGTGGCGTTGGCGGTGTTGCGCCAGTCGCTGCAACGCGCCGCATGGTTTTCGCTGCGCCAGCAAGAGCTTCTGGCCCAAGGGCGGCTGCACCTGTCGGTGTCGGCACACCTGTCGGAAGGGGTGCGCGAGGCCAGCGACCAGGTGGCCGAACAGCTCATCCGGCACGTGCTGAACTGCAACGGGTTCAATGTGGCCGCCGCAGCGCGCACGCTGGGGTTGGAGCGCGAGCAGCTCTACTACCACCTCAAGAAGTTCGGCATCCAGCGCACGGCCTCGGCTGACGCGGCCCCAGACCCCACCCCGGACGCCTCGACATGAATTTCCTCGTCTGGGCACTGGTTTCGCTGGGGGTTGTGCTGTTGCTGGCGGCCTTGGCCGTCTGGCATCGGGGCAAACGCATTCGCCGCTGCATTGCCGAATTGCTGGCCCTGCCGGCCGACATGCACCCCCTGCGCTGGCCCGAAAAAGCCCACCCCATCCTGGCGCGTGCGGGCGTTGCCGGCATCGACTGGAAGGGCATCTGGTTTGGCGACGCCGTGAGTGGCCATTGGGGCCCGCCCACCGCCGACCACTGGCCTTGTCAGACCCTCCATGCCGGGCCGGATTGCCAGATCGAATTGCGATGGTCTGACGTGGCCCGAACCGACGAGACGAGGGCGCTTGCGCTGGCCGTGGTCGATGTGTTTGCGCAGACCTGGTTGTCGCGCATGCGCGAACGCACCCAAGCGGTGGCCGTGGCGCTGGCCCAGCGTGCGCACGTGCAGCTGTACTGGCAACACGACATGCGCAACCTGGCCCAATGGGTCGGCCTGCTGGCCGAAGAGTTCAGCACCGCCACGCCCGAGCAGTTGCCCCGCCTGGCGCAGCGACTGCAACGCCAGGCGCCGCTGCTGCAGGCCCGCGCCCAGAAGCTGCTGGCAGCCACCGAGGCGGCCCCCCCGTCTCAGGTCAATGACCCGCCCCTGGCCGACGCCCGCCACGTGCTGGAAAACGCTGCTGAACTGGCCGGACTGGCCATTGATGTCCAGCCCCAGGAAGGTGAGGGCGCCTTGCCCCCCTTGCCGCTGGATGCCCCGCAGGTCGAGGCCCTGGAGCGCGCGCTCGACAACATTTTCTCCAACATTGCCCGCGACAGCACGGCCCGCCACACCACCGCACCCATGTCCTGCAAGTGCCGGGTGAAAGAAGGGGGCTTGCAGATGCAACTGCACACCCCGGCGCTGGCCACCCCCTGGCCACGCCGTGCGTTTGAGCCACTCAAATCACCCACAGGTTCGGGCATGGGCTTGTACCAGGCACGGCGCAGTCTGCGAGATGCGCAAGGCGACCTGCAGGCCGTCGAAGCCCCGCAAGGCGTGGTGTTCTCGATCTCCGTACCACTGGCGACACCGCAGTGTCAAGAAATTTGACTGTTGCGATCAGGGTTGAATCAGCACAATGAATACAAAGGCGGCCAATGGGGTTGCCTGTTGTCTGGTTCTCAGGAGTGACACAGATGAAATCGCTACCCACACGCCTCTCGCGCCGCCGCGCACAGTCGGGCTTCACGCTGGTCGAAATCGCCATCGTGCTGGTCATCATTGGTCTGCTGCTGGGCGGTGTGCTCAAGGGCCAGGAACTGATCGAAAACGGGCGGGTCAAGAATGCAGCTAACGACATGAATGGCATTTCTGCCGCCTACACCAGCTATCTGGACCGCTATCGCCGGATGCCCGGCGATGATGGTCCAACTGCAACCATCCAACAGCGCGGTGGTAGCTGGACCACCATTGTTGGCGGCGATAACAATGGCCGGCTGACCGCTGTGGCTGCTCAAACCTTCCTCGGTGGCGGAGAAACCGATAACTTTTTCCAGCATCTGCGCGCCTCCGGTTTCATCACGGGTAACCCTGGTGACGTCGGCCAGAACGCATTGCCGATCAACGCTTGGGGTGGTCGCTTGGGTGTCACTAGCGATGCTGTCCAAGGCCGTACGGCGGCCCGCCTGGTGACATGCCTGGGTAACGTGCCTGGCAAAGCCGCAGCAGCCCTGGATGTGCAACTGGACGATGGTCGCCCCGACAACGGAACGTTGCGCGCGACCCTAGGTGACACCAACACTGTTCCGGGTGCCGCTGCCGCCGCTTACAACGAGGCGCAAACCTACACCATCTGCCGCGACCTCGGCTAAGTCGACTCAACGCGGCACCGTCTGTGTGCCGCTGAGCTGCCCCCATGAAAGCCGCCCGGTGAAAATCGGGCGGCTTTCATCCATTTTGATCTTTGAGCGAGGTTCAACACATGTCCACCGGCGAGTTCTGGAATCAGAAGTTTGCGGATGCGTCCTACAAGTATGGCCTGCAGCCCAATGTGTTCCTGGCAGAACAGGCTGGCTTGATCCCGGCCGCCTCGCAAGTCCTAGTCCCAGGAGATGGGGAAGGGCGAAACGGCGTCTGGCTGGCACAGCAGGGCCACCATGTCACCTCTGTCGATGCCTCCAGCGTGGGTTTGGACAAGACACGAGCACTGGCGGCAGAGCGCGGCGTCAAGGTCACCACGGTGCTGGCTGATTTGGCCGAGTGGGCGCCTCAGCCGGATTCGGCAGATGCGGTCGTTGTGGTTTACCTTCATCTTCCGTCCATCTTGCGGCCCAAGGTCATGGCGGACCTGGCCCGTGCCTTGCGACCTGGCGGGGTGCTGATCCTGGAGGCGTTTCACCCGAACCAGTTGGGGCTGACCAGCGGCGGCCCCAAGGACGTGGACATGCTCTACACCTTGCAAGTCCTGCGTGCCGATCTGGCGAGCGCTTGCCTGACGGGTGAGGAACTGGTTGCTTGGGAAGGCCCGGTCACGCTGGACGAAGGCCCGTATCATCAAGGGCAGGCGCAGGTCACTCGCTGGGTGTGGCGGCGACAGGCCTGATGGGTGCGAATGGCTTCTGGAACACGCCTGAAGCAACCTCGCCCATTAGTTGACATAATATACATTGCAGCAAGTGTGCGCGCGCATCAAATCCACCCTGGCCCCGCTTTTTGAGGCACTGGCGCCCCTTCCCACGTTGCAGGATTGATCCATGCTGCAACACATCCCCAAAGGACTCCCGTCCTTCTCGATGCTCATGGATGGCATCGGCAAACCCCACCCCAGCAGCTTGGCCAAGGCCCTGGGCGTTGACGTCCGAACGGTCTACCGCTGGATGGCCGACGACCAGGCGCCGCGCTGCCCATCCCTGGCCATGTACTGGCTCACACCATGGGGACTTTCCCGACTTGACGGGTACACGGTCGATACTGCCCGTCTTCACCTGGCCATGTACCAGGCCCAAAAGGCCGCCAACAAGCACCAGGCGCACGAGTTGGCCCGAGCCCAGGCCCTGGCCAGCTTCCACGCCCGACACGCGCCAGCGGCCGCCAATGGCACCGCCTGTCCCGTTGTGGAGCCCGTCAGGCCCGTCCGCCTGGTCTAGTCCAAAATCGCAACGAGCTGGCTTGCCGTGATGATGTCAAGCTTTCCCTGCTGCTCAAGCTCATAGGCGTACTGGACCTCCTCCACGAAGTCGGCATAGATCCGATCCGTGGCCACTGGCGCCGTCCCCGTGGTGATGTTGTGGTACATCAAGTTCCCGATTTCACCACGGGTCACCAGGTCATCCAGCCGACCTTTGATGGTGGCCACGGATTCATTGTTCAAGGCCCCAATGATAGGCATGGCCCACCGCCCGTCTGTCACACCTGGCCCGGCCTTCGATGTTCGCGGGATGGTGGTCCCACGGGCCGCCTTGTATCCGAGAGCTTTAAGCGAGTCGATGAACCCCTGGTTCCCCGGCGTCCGCTGGTAGACGCCATTGGGCCAGACGTAG
>DAORJC010000178.1:0-6438 GCA_035438885.1 Aquabacterium sp.
GGGCACGTGCGTGGCCAGCACCAGCAGGCCGGCCAGCCAGGCCGGACCCACGATGGACCAGTCCACCGCCCACGCATCGGCGCCGATCATCGCGCCACCTTGAGCAACTGGTCCACGGTGTCATCGAACAGGCCGAACAGGTCCTTGGCCCGGTCGCTGCCGCCCACGGTGAAGGGCAACACCACCATCGGCAGTTGAGCCCGATCGGCCAGCCATTGGGCACCGCGGCCATCGCTGTAGGCCGCGCGGATCACCGCCTTGGCGGGCGTCTGCTTGAGTTGTTGCAGCACCCCGGAGAGGTAGGTGCTGCTGGCCTCCACCCCGGGTTTGGGCTCCAGAGAGGCCACGGTGCGCAGCCCCAACCATTGCGCCAGGTACGGAAAGCCCTGGTGCTGCACCACGATGTTCATGCCCTTGAGCGGCGCTGCCGCCTGCGTCCAGCGCGTGGTGGCGGCAGACCACCGTTGCTGAAAGTCAGCCAGCCGCTGTCGGTAAGCCTGGGCCTGGGCGGCATCCAGCGAGGCCAGGCGTGCCGACAACGCGGGTGCCACCGCCGCGAAGGTGCCGGGGGCCGTCTGGATGTGGGGGTTGCCCGCCTCGTGCACGTCGCCATCGGCCCGGTCCAGGCGGCGGGGCACGTCCAGCATGCGCACATGGGCTGCCGCCAGAAAGTGACCGGGCTGCCCCACCTGCACCCGGGCATTGCCCGATTGGCGCAGCAGCAGGGGCAACCAGCCCACTTCCAGATCGGCGCCCGTGCACACCACCAGGTCGGCCTTGCGCACGGCGGCAATCAGGCTGGGCCGGGCCTGCACCAGGTGGGGGTCCTGCATCGCGTGCGTGGCGGTATAGACCGTGGCCTGATCGCCGGCCAGCTCCTTGACCAGGGCGGCCCATTCGGGCTCGCAGGCAAAGACGCTCAAACCGGCGTGGGCCGGCAGGCTCATCACCACGCTGGCCAGCACGGCGAGCGGCCGCCACCCGAGCGAGAGGTGTGATTTCATGTGTGTGTTCATGGCGTGCTCCTCAGAAACCGTGGTCGCCATGGGCACCCAGGTTCATCTGGTACTGCAGGTAGAACTGGCGGTCACTCGCATCGGGGCGCGAGCGATCATGGTTGAACTGAATGCGCCAGCGGCTGAACTCGCTCAGGGCCCAGTCCAGCATCACGCTGCTGCGTTTGGGTTGCTCCTGACGCAGCCCCACCTTCCAGCCGGGCGCGAACTGATACACCCCCTGCAGGTACCAGCCCGAGGCATCGCCTGGCTCGCCACGGTCGCCCCTGAAGTACTCGCCCTGCAGCTTGAAGTTGGTGACCTTGGCATTGCCCATGGGCGCCCACTTCCAGACCCCGTCGATGGCCCAGGTGCGCTGGCGGCCATCCCAGGGGGCTTCTTCCTCGTCGGTGGCCAGACCGCGCTGCCACAGGTGGGAGGCACCGACCTGCCAGCTGTGGCTGTCGCCCACGTCACCCCCCAGCTTGGCAAACAGCACGGCGTTGCCCGCCCCGTTGTCCTGCGCGGCGCCCCGGCCCACTTCGGCCCCGAACTGCAGGTATTGATCGGTGGGGGCCAGCCACTTGAACTGAACCCCGTCCTGGCCGAGCTTTCCACCCAGCAAGGCTTGGTAGGCCAGCGGCGCATCGATGAAGTCCCACACATGCGCGTGCTGCCCGTTCAGGTAGCCCAGCCCAGAAAAGAAGCGCCCGGCCTTGACGCCCAGGCCATGCGGCAGGGCGGTGGTCTGCACATAGGCCTCTTCCACTTCGACCTCATCTTCGGGTGTGACGGCCATGGTCAGCGAGCCATACCACCAGGGGTCGATGTTGGCGCTGAAGGTGATCTCGGATTCACCCAGGCTCAGGCCCTTGTCGCCTGCGTCCTGCTGCAGGTGGGCGTAGGTGCCCGACAGCACCAGGGACACCGCGGGGTTGAATCGGTTGTCGCGGCGGCCAGCGGGGGCCACATCTGCCGCTGTCATCGCCGCTGGGGCTTGGGTGGCCGCAGGTGCCGCACGGGCAGCGGCTTCAGCCGCCAGAACGCGATCCTCCAGTGCACGCAGGCGGGCTTCGTAGCCCTCACGCAGTGCTTTGATCTGCTCGCGCAGTTCGGTCAGGTCGGCATCGGAGGCCGCCAATGCGGGGGAGGTGAAAAAGGCCGAGGCCGTGGCCAGCAGGCAGGCGGACGCGATGGGCCCCAGGGGGCGCAGGGTATGCAGTTTCATGATCAATCACAGGTTGGAGAAGCAAGGCAGACAGCCATGCCCTGCAACCACGTCTTTCAAAGGCGTGGTGCAGCACATGGATCCGGTCAGGGGTGGGGCGCGGGTGCCCCTTGCTTCACTGCGGTGGTGCGCGTGACTGATAGGCCGCCAGCAAGCGGGCCGTGGTCAGTGGCAAGCCCAACAGGGGCAGGGCCACATGGCTCAGCGTCAGGGTCTGATGCAAGGGCGTGTGGCCCCGCACGACCTGATGGGTGCCAGAAAACGCCAGGCACTCCAGGCAGAGCTGATCGGCCTTGTCGTGCGTGTGGTGCTCAGCCGCCTGGGCCCAATGGCTCAGGCTGTGCCGGAAGGCCCCCTGCTGCGTCCACAGCAGCAGGAAGGCCAGGCACAAGTGGCTGAGAACGCGGCGCAGGCTCATCCCGCCTTGCCCGCCGGCGTCAGGAACTTGGCCGGGTTCTGTTGCACCCCTTCCACCAGCACCTCAAAGTGCAGGTGTGGCCCGGTGGATCGGCCGGTGCTGCCCACCTCGGCGATGGTCTGGCCCCGCTTGACCAGGTCGCCCTGCTTGACCAGCATGCGCGAGGTGTGGGCATAGCGCGTGACCAGGCCATTGCCGTGGTTCAGCTCCACCAACTGGCCGAACTGTGGGTGCATGCCCGCGCTCAGAACCACCCCACCGGCCGCGGCCATGATGGGGGTGCCCACGTCTGCCGGAAAATCCAGGCCCGTGTGCAGGGCCGAGCCCCCGGTGAACGGATCACGCCGAAACCCGAAGCCCGAGCCCACCGGCCCGTTGAGGGGCTGGCTGCTGGGGATCATCAAGGCCTCCAGGCGCTTTTCAAACAGGCGTGATTCGATCAGCGTGAACACATCGGCATTGCGGTCGCCGCTGGCCTGCATCTGCTCGACCAGGGCATTGAGCTGCGCCATGGTGGTCACCTTGGGCACCTCACGCAGCGCTGGCAGCGGACCGCCTTGCGCACCCCCACCAGACTTGACGGCACCCGAGGCGGCCGGTGGCGCGGGCTCGATGCGCTTGAGCTCTTCGGGTTTGACGCCGGCCATGCCGGCCAGGCGCTCGCTCACGGCCTCCATGCGCAGCAGGCGGGCCTGCATGTCACCCACCTTGGTGGCCATGGCGTCCAGGTTCTCGCGCATGTAGCGGTCGCGCCGGTCGCTGTCCTGTTTTTCAATGAAACGGACCACATCGGAGATGATGGGCCAGCGCTCATGCGCCGCTTTGAGCACAATGGCGTGGTACACCAGCAAGCTTGCCAGCATCAGAGGCACGATCAGTGCCACCGAAGCCAGTGCCAGCGTCCAGGGCGTGAACTGCAAGAGCCGAGGGGCCTTGTGAACGCTGGTGGTGATCAAAATCTGCATGCCGACTAACCTTTCGCGATGAACCACCCCAAGCGCTTGAGCAGCTACCGGCCCATGGTGCCGGATGTGCCGCCCGTTCAACGGGCGCTGGAGCGGTCCGAACCGCTGTCGAGCCTCTTGCAACGCCTGCGCAAATCGCAGCAATGCATGGAGGCCATCAAGAACGTCTTGCCAGCGGGGCTGCTGCCCTACATCCATGCAGGCCCGGTCGATGACGAAGGCTGGACCCTGTTGGTGGGCAACGCTGCGATCTCGGCCAAGCTGCGGCAACTGCAGCCGCGTCTGATGGAAACCCTGGCAAAAAAAGGGCTCAAGGTTAACGCAATCCGCATCAGGGTTCAAACACCGTAGATCTTGGAGCTCCTGCCATGTTGCGCCGCCCCCCGCTTTTCGGCACCATGCCACCCATGGAAAGGAAACGTCATGACTGCCCGAGAACTTGAAGCAGCTCTGTTGACCCGGTGCACCGTTGCCGCGCGGGAGGTGGCGCCTGCAGCTCAAGATCAGCGCGAGGCCAATGTGTTTCAGCTGGCCGCGATGGTCGTCAAATCCCGGTTTCCTCGTGAATCCATGAGCCTGATGCGAGCCAGTGAGCAATATTTTGCCGCCCACCCCAGTGAACGACTGGCCCCGGGCGATGTGGTCAGGAACGGCTGGGTTCTGAGCCTGCCGCGCCTTCGTGACATGCTGAGTCAGCAGCTTCAAAGGCACTGACGGATGTCCACCAGCCCGGTTTTTCACACTGACACTGCATTGGCACAGGGATTGAGGGAGCTTCTCAAGCAGCTTCAAGAGAGATTGTCATTGCGCAGTCCCCTCCATGTGTATCTGGCGGGCGGGATGGCGGTTCATCTCTACACCGCCCATCGCGTCACGACCGACGTCGATGCCGAATTTGGCAGCCGTGTGTTCATTCCGAGTGACCTCATCGTGGAGGTCACGCTGGAGGATGGAACGCGCGAGACTGTCTATTTCGACACCAACTACAACTCGTCGTTTGCCTTGATGCATGAGGACTACCTGGAAGACGCCATTGCCCTGGATCTGGGCGTGGAGCAGATCAAGCTGCATGTCCTGTCGCCCCTCGATCTTGCCGTCAGCAAAATCGCCCGCTTTGCAGACAACGACAAAGAGGACATTGCCGAGCTGGTGCGCCAAGGACTGACCACCGCTGACGACATCGAACAACGCGCCACCAGCGCCTTGGGCGGGTATGTCGGCGGCTTGGCCATGCTGCGCCTGAACTTGCGGGATGCTGTTGCACTGGCCCGGCAGGTAGAGGCTGAGCGCCCCCACTGAGCGTCAGAGGCTGCTCAAGCCAGAACCGCAGGCACCAAAGCGGCCATGGCCTGACGCTGCGTGGTGGCCTTGCCTTGCAGGGCAAAACCCAGCAATTGCTCGGGGTTGCCTTCGGCCATGAAGCGGGCCTCCAGGGCCTCGTCGGTGGCCACAATCACCCATTGGCCAGCGGCACCGGCGGGTGGTGGGCACACCACGGTGGGCCAGGCGGGCGTCTTGACCGCCACGGGCATGGCCGGGTAGGCCACAGCGGTGGGCGTGCCTGACAGCGTGGCCGCCAGGGCCCGGGCCTGCTGCATGATGGGCAGCACATAGGGCAGCAACTGCCCGTCCACCTCAGCACAGTCACCCACGGCGTAGATGTGCGGGACCGTGGTCGCCAGGTGGCGGTTGACGGTGATGCCGCGGCCCACTTGCGCACCAGCCGCCACCGCCAGCTCCGTGCGGGGGCGCAGGCCAATGGCCGACAGCAGCAGGTCGGTGTCCAGCGTGCTGCCATCGCTCAAGGTGAGTCGCAGGGCGCCATCGACACGGTCCACGGCGGTGGCACCCACGCCAAAACGGAACTGCGCGCCAGCGGCTTGCAGCTTGTCTTGCAGACGGGCACTGGCCTCTGGCGGCAGCAGGCGCGGCAGCACCCGCTCGGCCAGGTCCAGCACCGTGGGGGCAATGTCGCGGGCCAGCAGGTCGTTGGCAAACTCGCAGCCGATCAGGCCCGCGCCCAAAATGGCCACTCGTTTGACGGGACCGCCTTGCACGCCGCTGTCCAGCGCTTCAGAGAACTTGGCAAAGTCCTCCAGGTCATTGACCGACAGCACCGTGTCGGCCGCATCACCCTGCAGGGGCAGGCGGATCGGATCGGCCCCCAGAGCCAGCACCAGGTCGCGGTAGGCCACCACCTCGCCATTGCTCAGGTGCACGGCCTTGGCCGCGGCATCGATGCGGCTGACCTGCGCGCCACCGATGACCCGCGCGTTGACCTCGCCCGCCATCTTGGCCGCGTCTTTCATCACCAGCGTGGCAGGCGTCTTCTTGCTGGCCAGGGCGTTGGAGAGCATGGGCTTGGAATAAAAACCCGCATGGTCGCGGCTGATCACGACCAGGGGCACGTTCGCGTCCAGCTTGCGCAACTCACGCGCCACGTTGTAGCCCGCCAGACCCGAGCCAATGATCACCACCGCATCAGACATGTCTCTGGCCTCGATCAGATTTCGATCATCTCGAAGTCGGACTTGCCGACGCCGCAGTCAGGGCATTCCCACGTGTCAGGCACATCGGCCCACAGGGTGCCAGGGGCGATGCCATCTTCAGGACGGCCTTGGGCTTCGTCGTACACGAAACCGCAAACGATGCATTGGTAAGTCTTCATGGGGACAACAAATTCGGGTCAAAAACGGGGTGGATTCTGAGGCAAGAAGGCCGGTTGTGGGTGGTGCCTGGGCGTCAGAAGGGAACAATCGGCGTCAGACAGAGACTCAGACTCCATCATTTCCGGCCATCCATGATTTGGGCGTCCTCACTCATCCCGTTATT
>DAORJC010000179.1:0-6407 GCA_035438885.1 Aquabacterium sp.
GGTGACCAGCATGCCGCCCTCGCCCGTGGTCATGGTCTTGTTGGCGTAGAAGCTGAAGACGATGGCGTCGCTGCCGTGCAGGCCAATGAGCTTGCCGCGCCAGGTGGTGGGCAGGGCATGGGCCGCGTCTTCCACCACCTTCACGCCGTGCTGGCGCGCGATGGCCTGCACCGCGTCCATGTCCACCGCCAGGCCCGCGTAGTGCACCGGCATGATGGCTTTGGTCTTGGGCGTGATGGCCGCTTCGAGCGCCGCCAGGTCGATGTTGAGCGTGACCGGGTCGATGTCGACCAGCTTGACGTCGGCCCCAAGGTAGCGCACCACCTCGGCCGTGGCCGTGAAGGTGTGCGTGGTGGTGATGACTTCGTCACCCGGGCCGATGCCCAGGGCTTCGAGCGCCAGGTGCAGGCCGGCGGTGGCCGAATTGACGGCCAGCACATGCAGGCTGTCATCACCCAGGAAGGCCTGGAAGGCCTGCTCGAACTGGCGCGCCTTGGGGCCGGTGGTGACCCAGCCCGAGCGCAGGGTGTCGACCACTTCGGCGATCTCTTCCTCACCGATTTCAGGCAAGGCAAAAGGCAGGAAAGGCAAGGCGTTGGAAGGGCTCATGACCGTCTTTCGAAAGGAGTTCAGCGGTGGGTCGTCGCACCGCGCGTGAGTCGACCAAAGGCCGGATCCGGTTGTCCGCGGGTGAGCACATCCCACCAGCCGCGCAGCGATCCCAGGCCATAGCCAAAGTGATAGGCCGCGATCACCCAGGGCAGGTGCGGCTTGAGGTCCGCCCCCTGCTCACGCGCAATGCGGCCGCTGAGCCAGGTGACAGCACCCACATAGGCCACCAGCAAAAGCAGGAACAGGAGCGAGCTGCCCAGCATGCCCCAGACCACGACCTGGTGGGCCGTGCTGCCCGTGGTCACCCAGGGCAAGGCCACGGCGCCCAGCACCCCCAGCAGGTAGGTCAAGCCCAGAACGCCCACAAAGAGGCCGGGGATCAGGTGGCGCAAGGCAGCCGCCTGGCCATGCTTTTTCATGACAAAGGGCTTCCAGTAGCCGTATTGGCGGTACTGGCGCAGCACATCCATCTTGCTGGCCCGGGGGAAGTAGGTCGATCGGATCCGCGCCGATTGCCAGATGCGCCCCCCACCCTTGTGGATGCGCAGGTTGTGCTCGTCGTCCTGGTTGCGCACCAGTTGCTCGTCAAAGCCGCCAAAGCGCGCAAAGGTGGCCTTGGGCCAGGCGCCCAGGTAGACCGTGTCGACCTCGCCCTCGTAGGCCAGGTCACGCGACAAGGCGCCCCCGGCCACCAGGCGCGACTGAAACGCCGCCGCAATGGCGCGTTGCACCGTGCCCTCGGGGCCGGCCTGGCCTTCGGCCTTCCAGGGGCCACCCACGTTGTCGGCCCCCGTGGCCTGCCAGGTGGCCAGGCACTGGGCGATGTAGTCGGGCGCGTAGAGGGTGTGCACATCCAGGCGAACAATGAACTCGCCCTCGGCCCGCTCGATGCAACGGTTCAGGCCACACGAGACGATGCGCCCGGGGTTGTCGATCATCACAAAGCGGGTGTCCAGAGTGCACCACTGCTGCAGCCAGTCGCGGGTGCCGTCGTCGCTGAGGCCATCGGCCACGATGACCTGCAGGCGCCAGCCCTCGGGCACGGTCTGCTGCGCCACGCTGGCACAAAAGGCGGCGATGTGGTCGCGCTCGTTGCGACACGGCACGATCACCGAGACGATGCGCTCAGCGCTCATGGACGGGGCCTCGGCGCCGCGCCACCGGGCTTGCCACCCTTGAGGTTGGGCTTGATCATCTGGGCATACAGCTGCCACATGCGGTCCATCTGGCCGCGCCGCGAGGCCTCGTGCTCGATCCGCTCACGGTTGTGCAATCCCATGGCCTGCGCCTGTTGCGGGTGGTCATGGGCGCTGACCAGGGCATCGGCCACAGCGGCCACATCACGCACCGGGGTGATCCAGCCACCGCGCTCATCGATCCACTGGCGATTGGCCGGCAGGTCCGAGGCAATGATGGGCAAGCCACAGGCCATGGACTCCAGCACCGACACCGAGGTGGCGTCGCTGGTCGGCACCGAGACCGACACGCGGGCACGCTGGATGGCATCGACCATGGCCTGATCCCCCACCCGGCCATGAAAGCGCACCTGCTGCAACAGGCGCAGCGAGGTCACACGCTCTTGCAACGCCGGCTCCATCGGACCACCACCCAGCAGGTGCAGGCGTGCCTGCGAATGCGGGCGCAGGCTCACGAAGCGGGCAAAGGCTTCGATGATCAGGTCGATGTTGTAGTTGGGCTCCCAACTGCGCAGGCTGACCACTTCAAAGTCAGACGCCGGTGTGCCCGGGCAGAACTTGTCGGTGTCCGCACCCCACAGAATCTGGTGCACCGGGGCCGAGGGGTGGTAGCCCGAAATCTCCTTGACCACATCAAAGGAGTCGGCCGTGATCAGGTCGGCATGGCGCAGCGACCACCCCACCACCAGGCGCATCAGGCGGCTCTCGCGCGGCGTGACCAGGATGTCCGAGCCCCAGGCCGTGAGCACCTTGGGCACGCTCAAACCACAGGCGGCCGCCCACAGGCCGTAGGACGTCACGTAGTGGCCGTGGACCAGGTCGGGCTTGAAATCAGCCATGAGGCGACGCGCTTGCCGGCGCACCTCCGGCAAGGCGCGGAACCAGCCCAGTTTGTCCAGCCCAGGCTCGATCACGATCACCTGGCGGGCACCGGGCACCTCCCCCGCCTGACGGGAAATGACGATGGCCTCGGCCCCCCGCTCGACCACCGCAGCCACCCAGCGGCGGGTGTGCACGCTGGCAGCGTCGGCAAAAAACAGGATGCGGGCGGGACCCTTGCTCATGGCCGGCCTCCGACCACCACGCCGCGGCTGCCCGCATGCGCCAGCGCCTTGCGCAGGTTGTCCTGGCCCGCCCACTGGGCGTAGGCCTGCTGCAGCTCCGGGTGTTGCGACAGCAGGGCGGCGTCCATGTCACGGGTGTCGCCCATGACCACGGCCGGCTGGCCCAGGGCCTTGGGGCCCACGATGGCAAAGTCCGGCACCTCACCCGAGATGAAGCTGAAGGCCTGCACGATCACCCCTTTGCCGATGCGAGCACCCGGCGCGATGATGCAATGCGGTCCGATGAAGCTGTAGGCGCCCACGTGGGTGGCGCGGCGCACGTAACCGACCGGGTCGGCATGCCCCGCATAGCGACGCCCCATGACCCGCACGGAGCGGTGGCTGGAATGGCTGAGCACCGACACGTAGTTGGTGACCTGCACGCCTTCTTCGATCACCAGGCCATTGGAGCCATCGATCCGGTTGAAGTGGCCGATGAACACGTGATCGCCCAGCTCGATGCCTTCGGGCTGCTCGAAACAGGTGTGGGTGCTGACACGGGTGTTCGGGCAATACGCCCCCTTGACGTTCTGCCACCCATAGACAATGCGCGGCCCCGAGACGGCCGACCACAGTCGGGCCAGGCAGCGGGTCAGGGATTGGCGAAAGGCGGTGGGCATGTCTCGGCGCGGGCTCAAACCCGGTATTGTCGCTGGTCTGCCGACCACAGGGCCCGCCAAGGCAGCCCCGCCTGCTGCAGAAACACCCCGTACGCCACCGCGATGGCCAGGATGTAGCCCAGGCTGCTGGCCATGGCCGCACCCAGCGCCCCCCAGCGGGGCACCATCCAGCAGCCCATGCCAAAACTGATGGCCAGCGACAAGAACGCGATGGCACCTGACAGCTGGGGCTTGCCCAGGTGGTTGGTGTAGAACGCCGACAGGCTGGAGGCCGCCGCATAGGCCGCCACCCCGGGCAACAAGGCCGCCAGCGGCAACACCGAGGCGGCGTAGGCCTCGCCCATCAACCAGGGCAGGCCCCACCAGGCACCCAGCAGCAGCAGCGGCGCCGCCGCCACCGTGGCCAGCACGTTGATGCGCACGGCCTGCACCGTCATGGCCGACGCGATCCGGGCATCCGGGTTGCCAATGCGAGCATAGGCCGACACCGTCACCGACGACGACAACAGCCACAGCAACTCGGCCACCGTCACGGCCACCGAATACGTGCCCACCACCGCCAGGCCATGGAAGTGCTCGACCAGGAACAACGACGCGCGGTAATTGAGCAGACTGACCACATTGGTCAGCCCGATGACCGCCACAAAGCGCCACTCCTGCCACCAGCGTGGACGGGGATCTTCATGGGGGAGGCCTGCCTCGACGCGCTGCTCATCACGCCGGGCCGCATCGTGCAAGGCATACAGCGTGGTCAGCACGGCCACCAGCGACTTGCCCAGCACCCAGCACACCAGCACCAGCACCACCATGGGCCGGTGACGGATGGTCTCGGCCAGCAGCCACCACACCACCGCCAGCCCCGACAGCACGGACGCCGGTGCGGCCACCTGCGCCAGGTTCAAGGGCCACATGCGCCCCTGCCCCAACCACAGGCCGGTGGCCGTGGGCACCAACAACAAAAAGGGGGCCGCCAGCGCCAGCAGCCACAACTGGTCATAGGGCATGGTCTTGGTCGACCAGGACACGGCCAGAAGCCCCAGGCCCGCCAACAGGCCCAGCGCCACCGCGGCGCGCAACACGCTGCGCAAGGACGCCAGCGCCATGCCGGGGTGACCGGCCTGCTGGCGCGAGACCTGCCGGGCCAGCCACAGCCCCAGCCCGGAAAACAGCATCAACAGGGCCGATTCCACCGCCACGAACAGGGCAAACGCCCCCTGAACGCGGGGACCCTGACGCGCCACCAGCACCGTGATGGCCAGCCCCAGCCCCACGATGACCAGCTTGGCCACCAGGTTGCCCAGGGCCGCTCGAGGGATGGCCAACCGGGCACGTTGAATCAACGATGTGTTCTCGTGCACAGACATAAGTGCGCATTGTCGCCCACGGTTTCATACAATCGAGGGCTTGGCCGACCTGCTGTCGACCCACTCCACCCCCTTTGCCGCCACCATGACCACGCATCTCCCCCACACGACGCCCGAGACCCATGCCCCCGAAGCACAGGTCGACACCAACAAACTGGTGGCCGAGCGCCGCGAGAAACTGGCCGTCATCCGCGCCCAGGGCGTGGCATTCCCCAACGACTTCAAGCCCGCGGACCGTGCCGCCCCCCTGCACGCCGCCCACGACGCCACCGAAGCGCCCGAGCTGGAAGCCCAGAACGTGAGCGCCAGCGTGGGCGGGCGCCTGATGCTCAAGCGCGTCATGGGCAAGGCCTGTTTTGGCACCCTGCAGGACGCCACCGGCCGCATCCAGGTCTACGTGACCCTGGACAACGTGGGCGCCGACGCCCTGGCCGCCTTCAAGCACTGGGACCTGGGCGACATCCTGGGCGCCGAAGGCACCCTGTTCAAGACCAAGACGGGCGAGTTGTCCATCAAGGTCACCAACATCCGGCTGCTGACCAAGGCCCTGCGCCCCCTGCCGGACAAGTTCCACGGCATGACCGACCAGGAACAAAAGTACCGCCAGCGCTACGTGGACCTGATCGTCGACGAAGAATCGCGCGCGCGCTTTGTGGCCCGCAGCAAGGCGATTGCCTCCATCCGCCAGTTCATGGTCGACCACCAGTTCCTGGAGGTGGAAACGCCCATGATGCACCCCATCCCGGGCGGTGCCAATGCCAAGCCTTTCACCACCCACCACAACGCGCTGGACCAGGAAATGTTCCTGCGCATCGCGCCTGAGCTGTACCTCAAGCGCCTGGTGGTGGGCGGCTTCGAGCGCGTGTTCGAGATCAACCGCAACTTCCGCAACGAGGGCGTGTCCGTGCGACACAACCCCGAGTTCACGATGATGGAGTTCTACGCCGCATGGTGGAACCACCGCGACCTGATGGACTTCACGGAAGAAGTGCTTCGCCATGCCGCCCGCGCGGCCGTTGGCACGGCCAAGCTCACCTACGGCGGCAAGGACGTCGACCTGGAATCGCCTTTTGAGCGCCTGACCGTGCGTGACTCGCTGGTCAAGTACGCGGGCTTGAGCATCGAACAAGCCGGTGACGCGGTCGTGCTGCACGACAAGCTCAAGGCCCTGGGCGAAGAGCCCCCTGCCCGCTGGAGCCTGGCCGAGCTGCAGTTCGGCCTGTTCGAAGCCGCGGTGGAAGAGCAGCTCTGGCAGCCCACCTTCATCATCGACTACCCGGTCGAGGTCTCCCCCCTGGCGCGCGCCTCGGACGCCGACCCCTCCATCACCGAGCGCTTCGAGCTGTTCATCACCGGCCGCGAATACGGCAACGGCTTCAGCGAGCTCAACGACGCCGAGGAACAAGCCGCCCGCTTTGCCGCCCAGGCCAACGCCAAGGATGCGGGCGACGAAGAAGCCATGTACTTCGACGCCGACTACATCCGTGCACTGGAATACGGTCTGCCTCCGAC
>DAORJC010000180.1:0-6385 GCA_035438885.1 Aquabacterium sp.
GTCGTTGTCGGGCAGTTCGCCCCGGCCGGTCAGCCCCAGTTGTTTGGCGGCGCGGCGCTTGGCGGGGCCGTATTCCAGGCCCTCTTCGACCACCAGGCGGGCGGCGGTGGCGGCAATCTCGGTGGTGGCGTCTTGCATGTCGGCGTCGATGGTGTGGGGCGACTCAGGCGGCCGTCACGTCCACGGGCACGGCGCTGAACGCGGCGTTGCCACTGATGTGGTCGGTGAGCTGGTCGTCGGTCAGGTCGTTGATGCTGACCCCGGCATGTGCCTGGGCCACGCGCAACTGCACCCCGGCACGGTCATGTCCCCAACCATGGGGCATGCTGACCACGCCGGGTTTGATGTCGGCGCTCAGGTGCACGGGCAGGGTGACCTGGCCCACGCGGGATTGAACCTGTACGGCCTGTCCTTCCATGAGGGATCGGGCCTGCGCGTCTTGGGGGTGCATCCACAGCACGCAACGCGCCTTGCCCGAGACCAGGCGTTCGGTGTTGTGCATCCAGGAGTTGTTGCTGCGCACGTCGCGCCGGCCAATGAGCTTCAGGGGCTGTGGTGTGGGCGCTGTTTGGTTGAGTTGCTCGGCCAGGCGGGGCAGCTCCTGGGCGATGCGTGCGGGGAGCAGGTTCACGCGGCGTTTTTGTCGCTGCAGGGCCGACACCAGCGAGGGGCGCAGCGGCCCCAGGTCGACGCCTTCGGGGTGCGCCTGGAGCTGGGTCCAGCTCACGCCCGATTCGCTGCGCTTGAGGCCCAGTTGCAGCAACCGGCGCGGGCTGAGGCGGCGCATCAGGCCCCGTGTGGCCAGACCCTGCAGGCGCGACCAGGCGCTGGCACGCTCCAGGGACCAGGCCCGCTGGGCGTAGCGGCGCGCCAGTTCACTGAAAATCTGCCAGTCGTGCAGCGTGCCATCGGCAGGCGCCACCACCGGGCCGCTGTAGCGGGCCACGTTGCGCACCGCCAGGTGGAAAAAGAGCAGGTCGTAGTGATCGTGCTCCACAAAGCAGGTGGGCGGCAGGATCACATCGGCGTGTCGGGTGGTCTCATTCACATAGAAGTCGATGGAGACCATGAAGTCCAGCCCGGTCAGGGCTGCGTCCAGTTGACGGCCATTGGGGGTGGACAGCACCGGGTTGCCGCAGGCGGTGACCAGGGCTCGGACCTGGCCCTTTCCCGGGGTGAGCATCTCTTCGGCCATGACCGAGACGGGCAGTTCGCCCCCAAACTCGGGCGCGCCGCGCACACGGCTGCGCCAGGCATCGAAGTGGCCAGGACCCATCAGCCCCATGCGGACCAGGTCGATGGCCGGGTTGGCCAGCAGGGTGCCGCCTTCGCGGTCGACGTTGCCGGTCAGCAGGTTGATGACCTGGATGGCCCACTGGCAGACCACGCCATGGGCCTGGGTGGACACGCCCATGCGACCGTAGCAGGCGCCACCCTCGGCCTGGGCCAGCTCGCGGGTGATGCGGCGTGTGGTGGCGGCATCGATGCCCGTCAGCGCGGCCGTGTGTTCGGCGCTGAAAGGCGCCACGGCCTGGCGCAGGGCTTCGGTCTGATCCAGCAGGTCTTGCCACTGGCGGGGGCGGCACAGGCCTTCGTCAAACAGGGTGTGGATCACCGAGAGCAGCCAGGCCGCATCGGTGCCGGGGTCGATGAACAGGTGCTCGTCGGCCACCTCCGCCGTCTCGGTGCGGCGTGGGTCCAGCACGACCAGCTTGCCACCGCGGGCCCGCAGGTCCTTGAGGCGCTGGCGGATGTCCGGCGCGGTCATCAGGCTGCCATTGCTGGCCAGCGGGTTGCCACCCAGCACCAGCAGGTACTGGGTGCGGTCCAGGTCGGGCACGGGGATGCGCAACTGATGCCCATACAGCCAGTGCGCTGCCAGGTGGTGCGGCAATTGGTCGACCGACGTGGCCGAGTAACGATGCCGCGTCTTGAGCTGACTGAAGAACAGGTGGCCGTGCGTGACGTTGCCCCAGTTGTGGATGCTGGGGTTGCCCTGGTACACCGCCACGGCCTGGCTGCCATGCTGCTCGCGCACGCGCGCCAGGCCCTGGACGGTCAGCCCGAAGGCTTCGTCCCAACCGATGGGCTCCCACATGGTCCGATCCGCGTGCACCACCCGCTTGACGGGCTGGCGCAGGCGGTCCGGGTCCTCGTGCAGGTCCTTGAGGGCGACGGCCTTGGGGCAGATGTGACCGCGCGAGAGCGGATCGGCCTCATTGCCCTTGATGGCGGTGATGCGCTCGCCCTGGGCCGAGGTCTCCACTGTGAAGTTCAGGCCGCAGATGGCCTCGCACAGGTTGCACACGCCCTGGACCACGCGGGTGGTGGTCGGGCCGACAGGGGCGGATGGCGAAGGCTGCAGCATGGCCGTAGTCTGCCATTGGTGTCATGAGCTTGGGCCTGCAGGGGGGATGAGATCTGTTTACTTTTTGTTGCAAGGATGGTGCCGACCTCCCTCCGTGTGGGGGGACTTGAGGCCGCCGGGTGCATGGAAAATCCGGCCTTCACATTGACACCAAATCCCAGGGATTTTCATGAACCAACCTGTCACGCAGGGGTGGCTGCCTGCCGCCCGCTTTTTCCTGACCCTGGCCGCAGCGGCCTTGAGCGCGGCCACCCAGGCTCAGACGGTGATGGTCTACCAGGAGGGGCAAACGCCCTCGGCCCAGGATGTGGCCGACATCCTCTCGCGCGGCGCCACCGAAAACATCAAACTGCGGGGGCAGGTGCCTGCCAAGGCCGGCGGCTCGCCCTTTGCCGTGCTGGAGCAAAAGCCGACCACCCAGGTGAGCAACGCCAGCGCTTTGTCGGTGCCCGTCACCTTCGGTTTTGACTCGGCCCAACTGACGCCACAGGCCCGCCAGCAGCTCAACACCATTGCCGAGGGCATCCGCATGACCGAAGGCACCCTCAAGGTGGTCATCGAAGGCCACACCGATGCGAAGGGGCGCCTGGCATACAACGACGCCTTGTCCCTGCGCCGTGCATCGGCTGTGCGCGATTACCTGGTCGGCACCAAAGGCCTGCCGGTCAAGCTGTTGCTGGTGGATGGCAAGGGCCCTCGCAAGCCGATTGACCCCAACCCCTTCAGCCCGCGCAACCGGCGCGTGCAGTTCCGGGCCGGTTGAGCATGACCCGCTTCTTTGTGGCCCGGCCCTGGCGGGCGTTCGGGTTGGCAGCCCTGTGCCTGGGTGCCGAGTTGACGGGCTCGACCGTGCTGGCGGCCGATGCCCTGGATCGCCTGCAGGCCAGCACCATGGACGAGCGCACGACCCTGGCGGCGGCCACAGGGGGCGCCGAGCCCTGGGTGCATTGCCTGTTTCCTGGGCAGGTGCGTCGCCTGGGCATGAGCATGGTGACCACGCCTCGGCGGGCGGCGCGTGTTTCGCCCTCGCAATGCCAGGCTGGTGGCGGTGAATACATCGAACCCCAGGACCCTGGTGGCGCCCTGAAGATCTGGCTGCCGCTGGCGGCCGAGGGCGTGCCTGATGCCCAGGTCACGGCAGGCGAACTCTACGAGCGTCAAGGCCAGACGGCCCTGGCCAAGGTCTGGTACGAAAAGGCGGCCGCACAAGGCCTGCCTCGTGCCCAGTTCAACCTGGCCAGCCTGATCGATCGGGGGACTGCGGGTCCCCGAGACGATGCCCGCGTGACCGCCTTGCTCACCTCGGCCGGTGGCGGCCTGGTGGCCGGGCTGGCCCTGCGGTCTCAGGCGCGCATGCGCATCGACGTGGTCGCTCCGGAGGCGGCCTTGGTCCTGCCGGTGGCGGCCGATGGGGTGGTGCAGGTGCATGCGCCCTCGGGCCCGGCTCAACTGGTCGCTCGCGTGACGGCCCCGGCTGGGCTGGTGTCGGTCAAGGCCAATGGGCAGGCGGTGCAACCGGATGCCCAGGGGCTGTTGAGCCTGCCGGTGCAGGTGAGCGAGCAGGCGGCCACCGTGGTGCTGGAAGCGGCCGACCGTGAGGGGCAATTGGCCCGCACCTCGGTGGCCCTGGTGCAGCGCTCGGCCCCGCCTTCGGCATCCAGTGCGGCGTCGCCAGCCGTGACCACGTCCGCGGCCGATGTGTTGCCCGGCGGGCGCCGCTGGGCCTTGGTGGTGGCCAACCAGGGCTATCGCCACTGGCCCAAGCTGGACACGCCGCTGGCCGATGCCCGTGCGGTGGCCGAACAACTGCGGCAGCGATTCGGGTACGAGGTGCAATTGCTGCAGGACGCCAACCGTCAGCAGATGCTGGCGGCCCTGAGTGCCCTGCGGGTCAAGGCCGGTCCGCAGGATCAGGTGGTGGTGTACTACGCGGGCCATGGACAGATGGACACGGTCACCGCGCGTGGTTACTGGATCCCGGTGGACGGGGATGCCACGGACCTGTCGCAGTGGGTGTCGGTCATCGATGTGAGTGACCAGTTGTCGGCCATGCAGGCCCGGCACGTGATGGTGATTGCCGACGCCTGTTATTCAGGCACCCTGACGCGCTCCTTGCTGCCCCGGGTGGACCAGGCCTTGAGTGATGCGCAGCGGCGCGCGCCCTTGCAGTTCATGTCCACCCAGCGGGCGCGTGTGGCGCTCACCTCAGGGGGGCTGGAGCCGGTGGTGGACGGCGGCAGCGTGGAGCATTCGCTCTTTGCCCGCAGCCTGCTGGACGTGCTGGCCCAGGTCAAGGGCCCGGTGGCCGCGCAGGAACTGCACGACGCCGTGAGTGCCCGGTTTGCCTACCTGGGCCGGCGCATGCAGATCAAGCAGCAACCCCACTACGCGCCCATCGGGTTTGCAGGTCACGAAGCGGGTGACTTTGTGCTGGCGCCGATGTGAGGCGGGTGGGCCCGATGGGCCTGCGGACGGGCTTCACAGCTCGCTGCGCAGGCCCACGCTGAAGCGCCACTGGCTCACCCCTCGCTGGGCAAAGCCCTGGTCGTAGTCGGCAAACAGGCTCAGGCCGCGCTGCAGCACCCCGCTGACCCCCAAGGCCCATTGGCCGTAGGCGCGGTCGACCTCGATGGGGTGCGGCACGGGCATCAGACCGGTGTCGCTGGCATAGGCCTGGGCGGAATCACCGCTCATGCGCCAACGGGTGACCTGGGTCCACTCCAGGCGAGCGTGGGGCAGCAGCACGCCCCAGGTCTGGGGCAGGCTCCATTGGCCTTGCAGGCCCAGGCTGACGGCCTGGCTGCGCCCTTTGGTCTGGCTGCCCGACTCGCTGAAGGCGTCCAGGCGGCTGTTCAGGTGGTCCAGGCGTGCGTAAGGGGACACGCTGACCATGCCCCACGCATGGTCGTACCCGGCCTGCAGGCTCAGGCCCGTGGTGTAGCTGCGGGTGCGGGTGCCGACCGTGATGCCGGTGCCCATGTCGGATTCGATGGCGTAGCGGTTGTAGGCGGTGCTGGCCGTGGCCGACAGGTAGGTGGCCTCAGTGGGACTGTAGCTGCCGTACAGGCCGAACTGGGTGCTGTTGCCATCGACCCGGCTGCCGGTGCCCTGCCAGCGCGCGCGGGGTTGGCTCAGGCCCAGGGTGCCGCCGACGACGGTGCGCTCGTTCAGGCGGTAGTCCGCACCCAGGGTCAGCGCCGTGGTGCGCAGGCGGACCTCGCCGCCACCTTGGTCGGCCTGGTCGTCGCGCGTCAGGCGACCTGCGCTGGTGTAGAACGACAAGGCCGTTGCGCGGGGCCCCTGGCGGCTGCGGTCGGTCAGGTGCAACTGGTGCAGGCGGGTGAGCTGGTCTTGCAGTTGCCCGCGCATCTGGTCCATGGCCTGACGGGTCATCGGGGCGCCGTGGACCAGGTTCAGGCACTCGGTCGAGGTGGGACCGGGCTCGCTGGTCGAGGCCTGCGACATGGGTCGGGCCCGGCGTGAGGCCAGGCCAGAGAAGTTTTCGCCGCCGCCTTCTTCCACGAATCCATCATCGGTGATGGGTGGGAGCGCGTCGCAAGGCGTGATCGGGGTGTCCAGGCTTTGAGCCTGTGCGGTGGCCAGGAGGCACAGGGCCAGGGAAGAGGCCAAGGCCAGAGAGGTGGTGCGGTACTTCATGGGGTGCTGCCGGTCGGAGGCCTGGCGCAGGCGCGCCGGCACGACCTGGCCACCTCGGAGAGGTTCTTCCCTGTGTGTTTGGCATTGCCCGCGTGCATGGCCGCGTTTTTGATGACGCGGATTGTTTCATGCAGGCGGGGTTGGGCGCTTCCCCCCGTGAGGGGGATGCCGATCAGTTCTCGCGACGCAGCGCTGGGAACAGGATCACGTCGCGGATGTTGGGCGCATCGGTCAGCAGCATCATCAGGCGGTCAATACCGATGCCGCAGCCGCCGGTGGGGGGCAGGCCGTATTCCAGGGCGCGGATGTAGTCGGCGTCGTAGTACATCGCTTCTTCGTCGCCGGCATCCTTGGCCTGGG
>DAORJC010000181.1:0-6286 GCA_035438885.1 Aquabacterium sp.
CATGTGGCGCACCTGGCTGCCGAGTATCCGAACCTGCGAGCGGCGGTGTACTACGAGCATCCTCGGGCACAAGACCGCATGGGTGTGGACCATGACCACGCAGGCCGTATCAACCTGCCCGCGCTGGGTGAGCTGTTCCTGTTGCCTGAAGCCGACTACTACCTGTGCGGGCCGCTGCCCTTCATGCAGACGCAGGCACAGTCACTGCAGTCGCTGGGTGTGCCCATGGATCGCATTCACATGGAAGTCTTCGGGACGGGCGGGGTGTGAGCCCCTCTCTTGCGGAGGTATGCTGCTGGTCCAGGATCATCTCGAAACAAGCATGCAACTGACGCATTTCACCGACCTGGGGCTGAGGGTCCTGATGTACCTCAGCCACCAGCATCGCGAAGCTCCGGTCACGATCAGCGAGATCGCCGAGCGTTTTGCCGTCTCGCGCAACCACCTGGTCAAGGTGGTCCACTTCATGGCCCAGCATGGCTGGTTGCAGACCACGCGCGGCAAAGGCGGGGGGCTGGCGCTGGCGCGTGAGACGGGCAGCTACCGTCTGGGTGCCGTGATTCGGGTGCTGGAGAACGTCACTGAAGTGATTGACTGCGCCGATCCGCCTTGTGCCTTGCGAGGCCAGTGCCAGCTCAAGTCCATGATGGATCAGGCGCTGGCTGCATTCTTTGAGGTTCTTGACCGCTACACCCTGGCCGACGCCGTCGCATCGCCGACCGGCGAGGCCATCGTGACGCTGCATCGACTGGGCGTGTCACAGCGCTCTGCCATGCCGGTCAGAGCGGGCTGAAGCGCCAGACGCCCAGCGCATCGCACTCCCGCTTGAACTCACCCCGGTGCCACAGGTGGTTCAGGTGAGCCACGGCCTCGCCCATGGCAAAGGTGGTCTGATGCAGATCCAGGGCCCGGGTGAACAGCACGGGCAGCAGCTCAGCCGCTGTGCAGGCCTGGTCCTGGCAAGCCCGGCGGATGTCGTTCAAGCGGTCTTCATGGTGATCCCGCAGGGCCTGCACCCGGGCATGGATGCCGACAAAGGGGTGCCCATGGGAGGGCAGCACCAGCGTGTCGGCGGGCAGGGCTTCATAGCGGCTCAGCGAATCCAGAAACTGCCCCAGCGCATCCGCTTCGGGCTCCATGTCGGTCACGCTCACATTGGTCGAGATCTTGGGCAGCAGCATGTCGCCCGAAATCAGGGTGCCCAGGGCCTCGCAATACAAGGCGATGTGTTCCGGGCAATGGCCAAAGCCGGAGATGCAGCGCCAGTCGTGCTGGCCGATGCGAACGCTCATGCCGTCCTGCAGCCGGCGGTAGGACGCCGGCACGCTGGGCACCATGGACGCAAAATAGCCGCCACGTTCTCGGATCTTGCTGAGCGATGCCTCGTCGTGCAGGCCGTGGGAATGAAAGTAGGTGGCCGCGCGGTCGCCACCATAGCCCGTGGTGGCCTGGCAGGCCAGGGTGGCCGCCAGAAAATCCGTGGCACTCATCCACAAGCGGGCAGGGCGCTCGGGCGCGCTGAAGTGTTCAATCAGCCACCGCGCATTGCCCACGTGGTCGGGGTGCATGTGGGTGACCAGCATGCGGCCCAACGGGCGCTCAGCCATGGGGCCTGACCACAACTGCTGCCAGGCATGGTGAATGGCCTCGGTGTGCACCCCTGAATCGATGACCGTCCAGCAGTCCTGTTGGTCCTGGGTGTCTTGCAGCACCCACAGGTTGATGTGATTGAGGGCAAAGGGCAGGGGCATGCGCACCCATTGGATGCCGGGCTTGATGACCATCCAGTCACCCACCGCGGGTTCGGCTTTGGCCCACGGGTATTGCAAGTCGGCTGAGGGAGCAAATGAATTCGGCATGAACACATTGTGCCGTGGGGTTGTCTACACTGGAGCCCATGGCTTTAGATCACCTTTTTGACAGCAACCGTGCCTGGGCTCGCGAGATCGAACAGCGAACCCCTGGCTTTTTCACCCGCCTTCAGCAGCAGCAGTCGCCCCAGTACCTCTGGATCGGGTGCAGCGACAGCCGCGTGCCGGCCAATGAAATCGTCGGGCTCTTGCCTGGCGAGTTGTTCGTGCACCGCAATGTGGCCAATGTGGTGGTGCACTCCGACCTCAACTGCCTGTCGGTGCTGGAGTTCGCCATTGACTCCTTGCAGGTCAAGCACGTGATGGTGGTGGGCCACTACGGCTGCAGCGGCGTCAATGCCGCCATGAGAAACACCCGCGTCGGCATTGCCGACAATTGGCTTCGCCACGTTCAGGACGTGCGCAACCAGCACCACGAGTGGGTCATGAGTCTGCCCGATGGCGCCGTGCGCCTGGACGCGCTGTGCGAACTCAATGTCCTGGAGCAGTCCTTGCATGTGTGCCAGACCACCGTGGTGCAGGATGCCTGGGCGCGTGGGCAGCAGGTGGAGGTCCATGGTTGGGTCTACGGTCTGCACAGCGGGTTGATCAAGGACCTGCGCCTGACCGTGGGCAAGGCCGATGACCTGCACGGCGCCTATGCTCAAGCGGTGGCCTCGCTCAAGGCCCGCTACGCCCGGCATCTGCCCGCTGCCGCGCAGGATTGATTTCATCCCTTTGATCGACAGGTTCACGCATGTTTCCACAGCAACTCACCGACACCCGCGTCTTCGAGATCGCGCAGGCCCTGCTGGATGGCTTTGACAAGCACTACCAGATCTTCCGCATGACCAGTGCGAAGGCCAAGCAGCGTTTCGAGCAGGCCGACTGGCACGGCCAGCAAGACGCCCAGCGGGCTCGGATCGAGTTCTATGACCTGCGTGTGGACGAAACGGTCGAGCGCCTGGAGGCCAACTACGGCGCCAGCCGCCTGCCCATGGAGGTCTGGCAACAGATCAAGCTGTTCTACATCGGCTTGCTGACCGGCCATTCGCAGCCCGAACTGGCCGAGACCTTCTTCAACTCGGTCACCATCAAGATCCTGGACCGCAAGTACTACGAGAACGACTTCATCTTTGTGCGCCCGGCCGTCTCGACCGAGTACATCGACGACGAAGACGCCAATGGCCTGCCCAGCTTCCGGGCCTACTACCCCAACAAGGACAACCTGCGCGACACCTTGCGCACCATGGTCGACAACTATGAGTTGGCCATTCCCTTTGAAAACCTGGACCGTGACATCGACTTTGTCTTTGATGCGCTGCGGGGGCAGGTGGGCAACGTCCGGCTGCGAACCAATTTTCAGATCCAGGTCCTGAGCAGCCTGTTCTATCGCAACAAGGGCGCCTACATCGTCGGCAAGGTGATCAACGGTTTTCGCAGCCTGCCATTTGCGATCCCGGTGCTGCACAACTCGAAGAATCACCTCTACATTGATGCAGCGCTCTTTGGCGAGGACGACCTCCTGGCCCTGTTCAGCTTTGCGCGTGCCTACTTCATGGTCGACATGAAGGTGCCCTCGGCCTACGTGCAGTTCCTGCGCTCGCTGATGCCGCGCAAGCCTCGGGGCGAGATCTACAGTGCCATCGGTCTGCAAAAGCACGGCAAGAACCTGTTCTACCGCGACTTCCTGTTCCACCTGCGGCACTCGACCGACCAGTTCCGCATCGCGCCGGGCATCAAGGGCATGGTCATGCTGGTGTTTGACCTGCCGTCCTACCCCTTTGTGTTCAAGGTGATCAAAGATTACTTCCCGCCACAAAAGGAAACCACCCGCGAGCTCATCATGAGCAAGTACCTGCTGGTCAAACAACATGACCGCGTGGGGCGCATGGCCGACTCGCTGGAGTTCACCAATGTGGCTTTTCCTTTGAAGCGTTTTGCGCCCGAGCTGATCGAAGAGCTCCGCAAGTTCTCGCCCAGCGTGATGGAGATCGATGGCGATGTGCTGGTGCTCAAGCACCTCTACATCGAGCGCCGCATGGTGCCACTGAACATCTACATCCAGGAGACCGAAGGCGAGGCCCTGGAACACGCCGTCATCGAATATGGCAATGCCATCAAGGACCTGGTGGCGGCCAACATTTTCCCGGGCGACATGCTCTGGAAGAACTTTGGCGTCACGCGCAACGGCAAGGTCGTGTTCTACGACTACGACGAGATCGAGTACATCACCGACTGCAACTTCCGCAAGGTGCCAGAGCCGCGCAACGAGGAAGAGGAGATGTCCGGAGAGATCTGGTATTCCGTGGGCAAGTACGACGTGTTCCCGGAAACCTTCGGTCCTTTCCTGCTGGGCGATCCGCGTGTGCGTCACATCTTCATGCAGCACCACGCGGACTTGCTGGAGGCCGAGTTCTGGCAATCGCACAAGGATCGGATCAAGGACGGGTACGTCCACGACGTCTTCCCCTACGACCGGGCCAAGCGCTTCAAGAACCTGATCGGCGCTTCGGCAGACCTGGCACCTGTGGATGAGCCGGTTGACGTGCAGCCGCTGGGGCCAGATGTCCATGACCAGGGCCGCCTGACGGGTTTCACCTCCGGAGCGGGTGATGCCGGTTGATCGCGTCACCCTGGTCGAGGTTGGCCCCCGTGATGGGCTGCAGAACGAAAAGCAGCCCATCGACACGGCGCTCAAGATCGAACTGATCGAGCGCCTGCAGGCGAGCGGTCTCCAGCACATCGAAGCCACCAGCTTTGTCAGCCCCAGATGGGTGCCGCAAATGGCCGATGCCGCGCAGGTCATGGCAGGGGTCACCCGCCTGCCTGGCGTGACCTACTCGGTCCTGACGCCCAACGCCAAAGGGCTGGAGGGCGCCTTGGCCGCTCGCGCCGACGAAGTCCTGGTGTTTGCCGCGGCCAGCGAGGCCTTCAGCCAGCGCAACCTCAATTGCAGCATCGACGAATCTCTGGCGCGCTTCGAGCCGGTGGTGCAGGGCGCCAAGGCCGCCGGCCTGCGCGTGCGTGGGGCCATCTCCTGTGCTGTGGGGTGCCCCTACCAGGGTGATGTCTCACCCGACGAGGTCGAGCGTGTGGTCAAGGCTTACCGAGCCCTGGGGGTGGATCAGGTCAGCATGGCCGACACCATCGGGGTGGGCACGCCACGCCAGGTTCAGGCCGCCCTGGAGCGCGTGCTCAGGCACTACCCGCTGCACGAGGTCTGTGGCCATTACCACGACACCTATGGGCAGGCCCTGGCCAATGTGCTGGCCAGCCTGCAGATGGGGGTGCGTGTGTTTGACACCAGCGTGGCGGGCCTGGGCGGCTGCCCGTTTGCCGTGGGTGCCACCGGCAATGTGGCCACCGAAGATGTGGCCTACCTCTTGCGCGGCATGGACATCGACACCGGCGTGGACTTCGATGCCTTGGTGGATGCTGGTCAGTTCATCAGCGAGAAACTGGGGCGAGCCAATGGCTCACGCGCAGCCCGCGGGTGGCTGGCGCAACGCGCGCGTCGTCAAGCGCAGGCCTGACCGGCGCGTGCCGGGTTCCAGGTCACCAGAGTTGCCACCATGGCTTGGCCACGGGCGTGTAGCCATCCTTGAGATAAGCGCTCTCGGGGAAACTCCTGCTCAGCACGCGAAGTGCATCGTCACGCAACTGTGGCATGGCCAACTGGTCGTAGCTGCGGGCCATGATGTACAGGGCTTCTTCGATGGCGGGCGATTGCCGATACTCGCTCACCGCCACCTGAGCACGATTGGCAGCGGCCAGGAAAGCACCGCGACGGTAGTAATAGCGCGCCACATGCACTTCGCCGGCGGCCAGCGAATTGACGATGTAGTTCATCCGCAGGCGGGCGTCTGCCGCGTACTTCGAGTTGGGGAAGCGCTCGATCAGTTGCTTGAAGGCCTCATACGCATCGCGTGACGCCTGCTGGTCCCGCTCGGACAGGTCCTGCTTGGACAGCCAGCCGAACATGCCCAGGTCGTCATTGAAATTGATCAGACCCTGCAGGTAGAGGGCGTAGTCCATGGCCGGGCTGGTCGGGTGCAGTCGGGCAAAACGCTCGATCTTGGCCAGGGCCTGGGCACGCTCACCGGTCTTGAAGTAGGCGTAGGCCAGTTCCAGTTGGGCTTGCTGGGCCATGAGGGTGCCAGAAGCTCGCGCTTCGACCTTCTCGTAGCGCTTGATGGCGGCCTCGAAGTTGCCTTCGGCGGCTTCCTCGCGGGCATCGGCATACAATTTGTCAGCGTTCACGCCGGCGAATTCATCTTCGGGCGTCGAACCACAACCGGACAGGCCGGCCGTCAGAGAGACGGCGATCAGCCCCGTCCAGAGGCCTTTGCTCAGCATGCCAGTCAGGCCGGTCAGAGATTGCTTGAGAACGTTCACTTGATTGTTGCGCGGGGGCGCTGAAAAGTGCAAGACAC
>DAORJC010000182.1:0-6208 GCA_035438885.1 Aquabacterium sp.
CCACCACATTGGGCGGCGGCGGGGCCGCCACCGCCATGCAGCGCTGAGCGCCGTCGGGCAAAGCCTGGTGCGGAAACCACGATGCCGTGTGGCCGTCGCTGCCCATGCCCAGCACCACCACATCGGCAGGCCATGAGGGGCCCTGGGCCAGTGAAGCCTCCAGCAGGCCAAGCCCCTCGGCTGGGGTGGCCGCGCCATTGAACAGCGGCCACCAGTGCGCTTGTGCTGCAGGCCCCTGCAACAGGTGCTGTTGGAGCAGGCCTTCGTTGCTGGCGGGGTGATCGGGCGGTACCCAGCGTTCATCGGCCAGGGTGATGTCCACCCGGCGCCAGTCCAGCGGGGCCTCTCGCAAGGCCTGCCACATGACCACCGGCGTGCGCCCCCCGGAGACCACCAGGGTGGCCCGGGGCCGCTGCGCCAGGGCCTGCTGCAACTGATCGGCCACCAGGGCGGCCACCTCGCGGGCTTGCTCGGTGGCATCAGCGCCACGGTGCAGCACCGGGCCTGCCGTTGGAGCAGGTTCAGAAGAGGGAGATGGGGGCCTTGTCACCATGGGCTCAGTTTAAGGAGGTTATCCTGTGCATGACCCATGCGAAGGTGAACTTTGTGACCCTGAACTCCCGCTTGACCGAAGTCACTGAGCGCATCCGCGCGCGCAGTGCCACATCCCGCCAGCACTACCTGGATCTGCTGGCGCAGCAGGCCCGCGCCCATGCCAGCAACGTGCAACGCGCCGCGCTGGGCTGCACCAACCTGGCCCACGGCTATGCGGCATCGCCCGCGCAGGACAAGATCTGGCTGCGTGAGCAGCGCGCGCCCAACATCGGCATCGTCTCCAGTTACAACGACATGTTGTCGGCCCACCAGCCGCTGGCAGAGTACCCGGACTGGATCAAGCAGGCCGCTCGCGAGTCGGGGGGCACGGCGCAATTTGCAGGCGGTGTGCCAGCCATGTGTGATGGCGTGACCCAAGGTCAGGCGGGCATGGAGCTGTCGCTGTTTTCGCGCGACGTGATCGCCATGAGCACGGCCATTGCCCTGTCGCACCAGATGTTCGATGCCACGCTGTGCCTGGGCGTTTGCGACAAGATCGTGCCGGGCCTGTTGATCGGGGCGCTGAGCTTTGGTCACCTGCCCACCATCTTTGTGCCCGCCGGCCCCATGAGCACCGGCCTGAGCAACGACGCCAAGGCCAAGGTGCGCCAGCGCCATGCCGCGGGCGAGATCGATGCCGCCGCGCTGCTGGCCGCCGAGGAGCAGTCGTACCACGGCGCGGGCACCTGCACGTTTTATGGCACGGCCAACAGCAACCAGATGCTGATGGAGATCATGGGGCTGCACCTGCCGGGCACGGCCTTTGTGTCTCCGGGCACGCCCTTGCGCGAGGCGCTCACACGGGCCAGCGCCCGGCGTGTCTTGCAGATCTCGGCACAGAGTGATGAATACACGCCAGTGGGCCGGGTGGTTGATGAGCGCAGCGTGGTCAATGGCATCGTGGGTCTGCTGGCCACCGGGGGGTCCACCAACCACACGCTGCACCTGGTGGCCATGGCGCGCGCCGCGGGCGTGATCATCACGTGGGATGACTTTGACGCGCTGTCCGAGGTCGTGCCCCTGCTGGCCCGCGTCTACCCCAATGGCAGTGCCGATGTGAACCAGTTCCATGCGGCCGGTGGCGTCGGCTTTGTGATCCGCGAGTTGCTGCAAGCCGGTCTGTTGCACCCGGACGTGAGCACGGTGGCGGGCCGCGTCAACGGGGCCTCGGGCCTGTGGGCCTACACGAACCGCCCTGCCCTGGTCGATGGGCAGTTGCTGTGGGAATCGATCCCGCAGGCCAGTGGGGACGAGGCCATCGTGCGCACGCACGCTCAGCCCTTCTCGGCCGACGGGGGGCTGCGCGCCCTGGATGGCCCGCTGGGTCGTGCCGTGATCAAGGTGTCGTCGGTCAAGCCCGAGCACCGCGTGATCGAGGCACCCGCGGTGGTCTTTGACAGCCAGGAAGAGTTGATCGCTGCCTACAAGCGCGGTGAGCTGAACCATGACCTGATCGCCGTGATTCGCTTCCAGGGGCCGGCGGCCAACGGCATGCCTGAACTGCACAGCCTGACCCCCACGCTGGCCAACCTGCAGGACCAGGGCTTTCAGGTGGCGCTGGTCACCGACGGGCGCATGTCGGGGGCCTCGGGCAAGGTACCTGCGGCCATCCATGTGACACCGGAGGCCGCCAAAGGGGGCCCATTGGCGCGGGTGCGACGTGGGGACCTGATCCGCCTGGACGCCAACCAGGGCTTGCTGCAGGTGCTGGTCGATGACGCCACCTGGCGGGCCCGCACCCCCGATGTCATCGACCTGACGGCCCACCACCGCGGCACGGGTCGCGAACTGTTTGCCAACTTCCGCCATGCCGTGACCAGCGCCGAAGAAGGCGCCATGAGCTTTGGCACCATCCCCCTCACACCATGAACGACCGCACCGCCCTGATCCGAGAAGCCCTGAGCCTGAGCCCGGTGATCCCGGTGCTGGTGATCGACCGCACCGAAGATGCCGTGCCGCTGGCCCGCGCCCTGGTCAAGGGGGGGCTGCAGGTGCTGGAGATCACCTTGCGTACGCCCAATGCGCTGGAGGTAATCCAGGTGCTGGCCCAACAGGTGCCCGAGGCCGTGATCGCGGCAGGCACCATCACCACGCCTTCGCAATGGGCGTCGGCGTACCGGGCGGGGGCTCGCTTTGGGGTCTCGCCAGGATTGACGCCCGCCCTGATCGAAGCGGCCGAGCACATGGGCATGCCCCTGTTGCCCGGCGTGGCCACGGCCACCGAACTGATGACGGCTCTGAGTGCAGGGTTTGAGTGCTTCAAGTTCTTCCCGGCGCAACAAGCCGGTGGGGTGGGCATGCTCAAGGCCTTTGGCGGGCCGTTCCCGGATGCGCTGTTCTGCCCCACGGGCGGGATCACGCCAGAGACGGCCCCTGACTACCTGGCGCTGCCCAATGTGGCCTGCGTGGGGGGCTCGTGGCTGGCGCCCAAGGCGGCGGTGCAGGCCGGCGACTGGGGTGCCATCGAGGCACTGGCCCGGCAGGCTTGTGCACTGTCAGGTCGCTGACACGGTCAGCGCGAAGCCTGATGCTGGGGCGCGTCTTCGCGCCACTTGATGGAGCAGCCCATGCTGGGGTGCTGCTCGGCCGGCCCATAGCCGTACTGGGCGATCAGGCGCATGGCGTCGAACAATTCTCGGGGCGCATCCTCAGGGGCGGCTTCTTTGCGCGAGGCGTCCAGGCGCCCTCGGTACTGCAGGCGCAGATCGGCGTCAAAGCCATAGAAGTCGGGCGTGCAGACCGCGTCATAGGCTCGGGCCACGTCTTGGGTGTCGTCCAGCAGGTAATGAAACGGCAGATCCAGGGCGACGTCCAGCCGCTTCATGTTGGCAAAGCTGTCTTCCGGGTAGGTGCTGGCATCGTTGCTGTTGATGGCCACCGTGTGAATGCCCAGGGCCTGGAGCTCGCGCGCGTCACGGATGATGCGCGGCAGGATCGCCTTGACGTAGGGGCAATGGTTGCAGATGAACATGACCAGCGTGCCCTTGGGGCCGGCCAGTTCCTGCAGGGTGTGAAAGTTGCCGTCCGTGCCTTTGAGCTTGAACGGTGCGGCGGCCCAGCCAATGTCGGCGATGGGGGTGCTCACGGCCATGGTCGGGTCTCCAGGTGGTGGCTGAACGGGGCTTGCGCCTCAGGCGGCAAGCACGTGGTCGGCAATGTGGTCGATGCTGGCAAACAGGCCATCGGGCCGGGTGGCCTCGATGGGCTGCCCTCCGTTATAACCGTAAGGCACGGCCCAGGCGGCCACACCGGCCCGCCGGGCGGTGTCCACGTCGATGCTGGAGTCGCCCACATGCGCCGCCTGTGATGACACCACACCGTGCGCCGCCAGGCAATGCTCGATGACCAAGGGGTGGGGTTTTTTCTGGACCAGGCTGTCGCCACCGATGACCACGCGGAAGTACGGCGCCAGGCCGGTGACGGCCAGCACCCGCTCGGCAAAACGGATTTCCTTGTTGGTCACGCAGGCCAGCTGGATGCCAGCATCGCGCAGGCGCGAGAGCCCTTGCAGGCAACCGGGGTAGAGCTGGCTGTCGGTGCCGGTGGTGTCGTGATAATGGCCCTCGAAGCACTGCATGACGGCTTCTTCGTCCAGCGCATCCACCTGAGCGCCCTGCCCGGCCAGGCGGGCCTGGGCCAGCAGGCCCCGCATCAGCTCACGGGTGCCGTGGCCGATCAGGCAGGTCACGTCGGCCACCGGGCGGCGCGGCAGGCCCAGGTCCTGCAGGGTGCGGTTGGCGGCCTCGGCAATTTCGCTGGCGGTGTCCACCATGGTGCCGTCAAGGTCAAAGGTGATGAGTCGGATCATTGCATCTGGGCGCGGCGGATTTCCATCAGCCGCAGAATCATGGGGGTGAGGATGAGCTGCATGGCCAGGTCCATCTTGCCGCCCGGCACCACGATGGTGTTGGCGCGCGACATGAAGGACTCGGGGATCATGGACAACAGGTAGGGAAAGTCGATGCCGCGTGGGTTCTTGAAGCGGATCACGGTCATGCTCTCACCCGCCGTGGGGATGTCACGGGCGATGAAGGGGTTGGAGGTGTCGACCACCGGCACGCGCTGGAAGTTGATGTCGGTCTCGCCAAACTGCGGGCAGATGTAGTGCACGTAGTCGTGCATGCGGCGCAGGATGGTGTCGGAGACCGCCTCCTTGGAGTACCCGCGGGACTTGGTGTCGCGGTGGATCTTCTGGATCCACTCCAGGTTGATGATGGGCACCACGCCGATCTTGAGGTCCACATGGCGGGTCAGGTCGACCTGATCGGTCTTGACGCAGCCATGCAGGCCTTCGTAGAACAACAGGTCGGTGTCCACCGGTGTGCCCACCCAGGGCGTGAAAGTACCGGGCTCCTGCCCGTAAGGCTCGGCCTCCTGGGCGTTGTGCAGGTAGTAGCGGGTCTTGCAGCGGCCGGTCTCGCCATAGGCGCGCATCTGCTGGCTCAACTCGTCCCACTCGTTGGCCTCGGGACTGAAGTGGCTCAGGTGGCGGCCTTCGCGCTCGGCCTGGGCCATCTGGGTTTTCATCTCCACGCGGGAGTAGCGATGGAAGGCATCGCCCTCGATGACGGCAGCCTTGACGCCCTCGCGCCGAAAGATGGTGTCAAAGGTGCTTTTGACCGTGCTGGTGCCTGCGCCGCTGGAGCCGGTGACCACGATGATGGGATGGCGTTTGGACATGGGTGGGGGCCTCAGGCCTGGGGTTGCACGAACAGGGAGCGGGTCTTGAACAGCTGCCAGGACACGTTCTCGTGCGGGTCGGCGTGGTAAGCCACGATGCGATCGACCTCCTCGCGCGAGCCCATGATCACGGGCACGCGCTGATGCAGGGTGTCGGGCACCAGGTTCAGCAAATCGGTGGTGCCGTTGCTGGAGCGGCCGCCGGCCTGTTCGACCAGCAGGGCCATGGGGGCGGCCTCGTACATCAGGCGCAGGCGGCCAGGCTTGCGGGGCTCACGCGTGTCACGGGGGTACAGAAAGACGCCGCCGCGGGTCATGATGCGATGCACCTCGGCCACCATGGAGGCCACCCAGCGCATGTTGAAGTCCTTCATGCGCGGGCCGCTGTCGCCGGCGACGCACTCGGCCACGTAACGCTGCACGGGCTTTTCCCAGAAGCGCTGGTTGGAGCTGTTGATCGCAAACTCGCGGGTTTGCGGCGCGATGGTGACCTGATCACGGGTCAGCACCCAGCGCGCCGGCTGCCCGGTCGGGGTGCGGCGGTCCAGCGTGTACATCTGCACGCCCCGACGGCAGGTCAGCACCAGGATGGTGGCCGGGCCGTACAGCACATAACCCGCGGCCAGTTGCTGATGCCCGGGCTGCATGAAACCGGCATCGCCCGGTGTGGTGCCGCGATAAGGGTGCGGCAGGACCGAGAAGATGGTGCCGATCGAGATGTTGGACTCGATGTTGGACGACCCGTCCAGCGGGTCGTAGACCACCAGCAGCCGTGCGTGGCTGCCGCGCTGGCTGCCTGGTTGGTTCCACCGTTCTTCAGCGGTGTGGATGTGCTCGTGCTCTTCACTGGCCCAGGCCGCCACATGGGGGCATTGGGACAGGGCCGCGCTCATGCGGTCATCGGCCAGCAAATCCAGCTTTTGCTGGACCTCGC
>DAORJC010000183.1:0-6193 GCA_035438885.1 Aquabacterium sp.
TCCCCTGTGCCCGAAAGAAATCAGGGCCATCGGCCGTGGCGTAGGCCTGAGGCGGCACCCAGATCCCCAGAGCAAACCACAGAAAGCAGGCAACGAGGCCGGAGCGGCCCGCAGGGTGGTGCACAAAACGACCGGCCATGGTAGGTCCCTTCCTGGACGATGGGTTGCTCAATTTCGCAGCACGTTCACACCTGTCCCCCGGTGCGCACTGATTGTTCAGCACTTGCCCACAAGCTTACCCACAGCTTGTGTGGATAACTGGTGCCGACAGCTGTCGTCATCCTGTCATTGAATGAGTCCAGAATCCCCGTCAGGGTATGAATGATTCATACGATCAAGGAGTCCGTCATGGTCACTGCCAAGCGCCCCGCCGCCAAGTCTGTCCCGCCTGTCGCTGAGGCGGCGCCTGAGCAGGCAGCGGCCAGGAAAGTCGCGGCCCAAAAGGTGGCGGCCAAAAAGGTCGCGGTCAAGAAGGTGGCGCGTAAGGTGGCCAGTCCCGCGCCCCAGCCCGTGGTGGCACCCAAGCCTGAGAAGGTCAAGCGGGTGCGTGACAGTTTCACCATGCCGCGTGCTGACTTTGATCTGATCGATCAGCTCAAGGACCGTGCGTTGGGCTTCAAGCGCCCGACCAAGAAGAGCGAGTTGCTGCGTGCGGGGCTGCAGGTTCTGCAGGGGCTGACGGACGCGCAGTTGCTGGCCGCGCTGGGTGCTCTGACCCCGCTGAAGCCTGGGCGCCCCAAGGGTTCGGACAAGTCCTGAGGACTTCTCTTGTTATGCTTTCGGGGTCATGAACCCTGCCAGCACCTCGCGCCTGATTCGCTTCAACAAGCCCTATGGAACGCTCAGTCAGTTCACACCTGAAGGGCGGTGGCGGGGCCTGAAGGATTTCATCGACCTGCCCGGTGTTTACGTGGCGGGGCGGCTCGATGCCGACAGCGAGGGCTTGTTGCTGCTGACCGATGACGGCCAGTTGCAGGCCCAGATCGCCGATCCCCGTTTCAAGATGGAAAAGACCTATTGGGTCCAGGTCGAAGGCGTGCCCGACGAGGCCGCCTTGTCGGCCTTGCGGCGTGGGGTGGCGCTGAACGACGGTGCCACCCTGCCGGCGCGGGCGCGTTTGCTGGATCCGCCGCCCCCCGTCTGGGAGCGAGACCCGCCCATCCGCGTGCGCCAGAGCATCCCGACGGCTTGGGTGGAGCTGATCATCCGGGAAGGGCGCAACCGACAGGTGCGGCGCATGACGGCGGCAGTGGGCTTCCCGACCCTGCGCCTGATCCGTGCGGCCATTGGCCCTTACACCCTCGATGGTCTGGCCCCCGGGGTCTGGCAAGAGGAGCGGCGGATTTGAGCCCCCGTCCAGGGCGGCAGCCCTCGACGCGCACCCAGGTGGTTGGCCTGCTTCGGCAGAAGCTGGAGGCTGACTCCTACCCCCGAATGCAGATGGGGCTGATCGTGGCGCTGACCGGGGGCATGGGGCTGCTGTGTTCGTTTGTGCTGCTGCGTCTGGGCATGCATGCCATGGCCTTGCGCTACCCGCTGGCCCTGCTGGGGGCCTATCTGTTTTTCCTGTTCCTCTTGTGGCTCTGGATTCGGACCAACGCGCAAGACTACGGTGACATCCCCGATGTGTCGGGCTTGCTGCCCAATGGGTCTGCCGCAGAGCCGGGCTCACCGTGTGCGTCGGTGGAGGTCGAGGCAGATGCGATGCCTGACTTGGGTCGGGCAGGAGGTGCCTTGCTGGAGGCGGATGAACTGGTCATTCCCTTGGCGGTGATCGGCTTGGCGATCTGTGTGGCCTTGGCCTCTTTGTATGTGGTCTACCTGGCGCCGGGGCTGTTGGCTGAGTTGCTGTTTGACGGGGTGTTGTCGTACACGTTGTATCGCCATTTGCGAGCCACTCAGTGTGAGCACTGGCTGAGCACGGCGGTTCGCCGCACGGCATGGCCATTCGCGATCACGGCGCTGGTGCTGGTCGGGGCCGGGATGGTGATGACCGCGTATGTGCCAGGCGCCAGGTCGGTGGGCGATGTGATCCACCGGGACAGCGCAACTCATTGAGGGCGCGCTGCAAAGTCAAAGCTTCTTGAGCCAGCGCATTGACAGCGCATTCAATCGACGGCACCCTCTTGGCTCACCCTTGATTCTCAAAGAATGACGCCAGGAGCCCCCCATGACTGCCATGATGAAAGCCGCTGTTTTTGTTGAGCCCGGTCGGATTGAACTGGTCGACAAGCGCATCCCCGATGTTGGCCCCAACGACGCCTTGGTTCGGATCACGACAACGACCATCTGCGGCACCGATGTGCACATCCTCAAAGGGGAATACCCGGTGGCCAAGGGCCTGACCGTGGGCCATGAGCCGGTGGGGGTCATCGCCAAGCTGGGCAGTGCCGTGGTGGGCTATCAGGAAGGCCAGAGGGTGATCGCCGGGGCCATTTGCCCCAACTTCAACTCGTATGCCGCACAAGATGGCGCGCCATCGCAAGATGGCAGCTACCTGGTGCCGCAAGGCCTGTGTGGCTGCCATGGCTTCAAGGCCACGGCGGGCTGGCGTTTTGGCAATCTGATCGACGGCACGCAGGCCGAGTACGTGCTGGTGCCTGATGCGCAGGCCAACCTCGCCCCCATCCCTGATGGCCTGACCGACGAGCAGGTGCTGATGTGCCCGGACATCATGTCCACTGGCTTCAAGGGCGCCGAAAACGCCAACATCAAGATTGGCGACACCGTGGTGGTGTTTGCCCAAGGCCCCATTGGCCTGTGTGCCACGGCGGGCGCTCGCCTGCTGGGCGCCACCACCATCATCACGGTCGACGGCAATGACCACCGCCTGGGCATTTCAAAGAAGATGGGTGCCGATGTGACGCTGAACTTCAACCACTGCGATGTGGTGGACGAGATCATGAAGCTGACCGGTGGCAAGGGGGCGGACTCGTCGATCGAGGCCCTGGGCACGCAGCAGACCTTCGAGTCGGCCCTGCGGGTGCTCAAGCCCGGTGGCACGCTCTCCAGCCTGGGGGTCTACTCCAGTGACCTGACCATTCCCTTGTCGGCCTTTGCCGCCGGTCTGGGCGATCACAGGATCGTCACGGCCCTGTGCCCGGGCGGCAAGGAGCGCATGCGTCGGCTCATGAATGTGGTGGCTTCGGGTCGGATCGATCTGGGCGTGATGGTGACCCACCAGTACAAGCTGGACGACATCGTGTCTGCTTACGACCTGTTCTCGCACCAGCGCGATGGGGTGCTCAAGGTGGCCATCAAGCCTTGAGGGTTGCTGGGGCCGGGCCCTGCAGGCCGCACACCTGAGCGCGTCCGCCTGCCTTGGCCTTGTACAGTTGTTCGTCGGCCAGGGCCACCAGTTCGCTGGGCGTGCCGCCGGGGCCTGGGCTCAGCACCGCCACACCGGCGCTGATCGTTACCACCTGGTCCGTGGTGGAGGTCTCGTGCGCGAGCCCCAGCGCGTGCACGGCATCGGTCATGCGCTGCGCCACCATCAGGGCGCCTTCCAGGTCGGTGTCCGGCAGGATGCAGGCAAACTCCTCGCCACCGTAGCGCGCCACCGCATCACCGGGGCGCCACAGGGTGTGCCGCAGTGCCCGCGCCACAGCTCGCAGGCAGTCGTCACCCGCCTGGTGCCCGTAGTGGTCGTTGAAGAGCTTGAAGTGGTCCACATCGACCAGGATCAGGCCCAGCGAACTGCGTGATCGGGCCGCACGCGCAAATTCGCTGGTGAGCTGGGTGTCGAAGTACCGGCGGTTGAAGGTGCCGGTCAGCCCGTCGATGAACACCAGTCGTTTGAACGTGTCGGTCTGGCGTTTGAGGGTCAGGTGCGTCCTGACGCGGGCGCGCACCACGGCCGGGTTGATGGGCTTGGTGATGAAGTCAACGCCACCGATCTCCAGGGCCCGGGTTTCTTCATCGGGGTTCTGGTGGGCCGTCACGAACAGCACAGGGATGTCGCAGGTCTGTGCATCTTGCTTGAGGCTCGAGCAGGTTTCAAAGCCGTTCATGTCCGGCATGACCACATCGAGCAGGATGATGTCCGGGCTTTCCTGTCGCGCGGTCTCCAGCCCTTGCTCGCCACTGGTGGCCATGAAGACCTGGAAGTCGTCGGCAAACAGGCGATAGAGCACCTGGATGTTGGCTGGCTGGTCGTCAATGATCAGCATGCGCGGCAAGCCTTCGGGCAAGGGCAGCATGCTGAGCAGGTCGTGGGTGGCAGGCGACATTGATTTCATGACGGTGGCAGGTTCTCCATCAGGCGTTGGCACTCGATGATGGCGTCTTTGAAGTCCAGTCGATGAATGGCGGTGTCCAGCGCGGTCAGTTGATCACCCAAGACGGTAATGCAACTGTCTCGCAAGGTGGCGTGCACGTCAATGGCCTTCATGTCCGAGCGCTGCAACAGCCGGATCAGCGCCTGACAGGTCTGGCGACATGCGGCGGGGTCGAAGGCATCGCCGGGGGGCGTTTCGGGCCGGGCCTGGGCCTCGTCCAGCAGGGCAATGAGCCGGGGCAGTCGGGCCTGGGTGTCCTGCAAGACAGTGGTGGCCTCCTGCAGCCAGGCGGGCCGCTCGGGGCTGGCCGGGGTGCCCTGCACGGCTGACTCGGCCTTGGCCAGGGCCTCGTGCAGGTCGGTGTGCCCCAGGGTGCCAGCCAGTCCCTTGAGGGTGTGCAGCCTGCTCGCCAGCGTCGCCTGATCGCCTTGTTGCCAGGCCAGCGTGAGCGCTGGTTCGGCCTCGCTCAGGTCCAGCATGAACGAGCGCAGCAGGTTCAGGTAAACATCTTGTCTGCCGCCCAGGCGTGACAGGGCCCGTGGCAGGTCGATCTGCTGCGCCTGAGCCTCGTGCAGGATGGGCTCTGACAGGGACGCTGGACGAGGTGGTTCGCCTGCGACGGTCGTGGCGCCACGGTGGGGGCGGCCTGCGTAGGCCTGCAAGGTGGTGACCAGGTCTTCCAGCTCGAAAGGCTTGCCGATGTGGGCCACCATGCCGGCCTCCTGGGTGGCCTGCAGGTCGCTGGGCCGCAGGTTGGCGGTCATGGCGATGATGGGGGGCGTGTGGGCGCCCAGCAGGGCATGCAGACGGGTGCAGGCGCTCAGGCCATCCATCACGGGCATCTGCATGTCCATGAGCACGGCATCGACCTGGTCTGGGCCCTCCATCACGGCCTGCACCCCTTCGAGCCCGTTGTGGGCTTCGCGAACCAGCGCGCCTTCGTCGCGCAGCAATTCTCCGGCCACTTGTCGGTTGGTGGCGTTGTCTTCCACCATCAGGATCCGCATGCCGGCCAGGCGCTGCAACGATGGGGTGGGCTGACTGTCGTCGCCTGCCGGGGCGGCGACCTGCGCCAGCCAGACCGAGGCATTGACCTTGCCGGTGACGGGCAAGGTCGACGCGTCGGCTGAGCTTTGGGGAGGCAGGGCCAGGGTGATCTCGAACCAGAAGGTGCTGCCTTGGCCCAAGGTGCTGTCCACTTGCAGGCTGCCGCCCATGAGGCCGACCAGGCGCTGGCTGATGGCCAGGCCCAGCCCGGTGCCGCCGTACTGGCGCGTGGTGGAGCCTTCGGCTTGCGAGAAGCCCTCAAAGATGTGCTGCTGTGCCTCAGGCGCAATGCCGATGCCCGTGTCGTGAACGGAGATGCGCAGGCGCACATCCTGATCGGTGCGCGAGAGCACGTGCAGGCCCACCACCACTTCGCCCTGGGGGGTGAACTTGATGGCGTTGCCCCCAAGGTTGATCAGCACCTGCAGCAGCCGCAGGTCATCGCCCACCAATGCCGGGGGCAGTTCGGGGTCGATGTCCAGTTGCAGTTGCACGGGCTTGTCGCCGATGTTGGCCGACAGGATCACCGACAGGTCCTGCAGCATGGGCGTGATCGGGATGGTCCGCAGGTCCAGCGTCATCTTGCCGGCCTCGGCCTTGGAGAAATCCAGGATGTCATTGAGCAGTGACAGCATGGAGTGGGCGGCTCGCTCGGTCTTGTGGGCGTAGTCCCTTTGCGTGGGGTTCAGCTGGGTCTTGCGCAGCAGCTTGAGCATGCCCAGGATGGCATTCATGGGCGTGCGGATCTCGTGACTCACGTTGGCCACGAACTGCCCCTTGGCGGCGTTGGCCTGGTTGGCCGCCTCCATGGCCGTTCGCATCGAGGCCTCGTATTCCAGGCGCTGGGTGACGTCCTGGGCAATGCACAG
>DAORJC010000184.1:0-6183 GCA_035438885.1 Aquabacterium sp.
ATGCAGGCGGCGACCGGGGGTCTGGTCTTCCGTGATGTTGCTCACGCCCACCCCGGCTGCGCCGACGCCGCCCATGGCCTGGGTGGTGAACACCACGTGGCGGGCCTTGTAGGCGCTGCCGTCGGGGCCGGCCACCGTGTCGGCATTGGCCAGGTTCGAGGCCACCACATTGAGGCGTTGGGACTGGGCGCTGACCGCCGAGCCAGCCACATTGAAAATCTTGAACATCGACATGGTTCAGCTCCTTCACTGGCCGGTGATGGCCGTGTTCAGGGTTTTGACCTGACCGTTGATGAATCGCAGCGTGGCTTCGTAGCGCACGGTGTTGTCCGTGAAATTGGCACGCTCGCGGTCCATGTCCACGGTGTTGTTGTCCAGGCTGCTCATGGCGCGTGGCCCATAACCGAGCTCCGGCGCCATTGGGCTGCCGCCAGGTTGTCCGTCGCGCTGCAGGTGTTGGCCGGAGGTGCCGGCCAGGTTCAGGCGGGCAGGGGCCAGGTTGGTGTCGGCACGTGAGCTCACACCCGAAGCCTGGCGCAGGGCAGACGCAAAGTCGAAATCCCGAGCCTGGTAGCCCGGGGTGTCGGCGTTGGCAATGTTGCTGGCCAGCAGGCGCTGGCGCTCCGAGCGCAGTCGCAGCGCTTCGGATTGGAAATTCAGGCTGTCAGTGAGTCGGTTCAGCATGGCGTCACCTTCTGGGGGTATGTCGGCATGGTGATCCAGCGACCTTCCAAACATGAGCCGAAATAAGCGGCAGATCGCCCTTCATTTCGAGCCCTGGCCTTGCCTGCGCCTGCTTACAGTGTTTTCATCATGAAACCCTCCCTCCTTGTGTCCCATTCAGCGCCCCCTTCGGCACCGCCTGCGGTTCGGCGGCTGGCGCCTGTGTCGCTGCAACGCGACCAGGTGATGGCCTGTGTGGTCGTCTCGATCCTGTGGGTGGTGGTGTGTGTCCTGCTGGTGTGGGCAATGCCCGCGCAGGCCCAGTCACAAGACCTGCAAGCCGAGGTTTCGGCCTTGCTCAAGGCGCAGACCGAGCAGGCCCAGCAGCTGGACGGTGGGGCCGATGGCGCGGACAAGCCTCGCATCGAGGTGGTCCTCGGGCAGCTTGACCCCCGCTTGAAGCTGGCTCCGTGTGACAAAGTTCGCACTTATTTGCCCAACGGCACCCGTTTGTGGGGCAAGGCCCGCGTGGGCATGCGTTGCGAACAGGGGCCGGTGCGCTGGAATGTCTACTGGCCGGTCACGGTCAAGGTCTGGGCTCCCGCTGTGGTGGCCGTGACCCCGATTCGCGCTGGTTCGGTCATCGGGCCGGCCGATTTGCGCCTGATCGAGACCGATCTGGCCGCCTCTCGCTCGCCCGCCATCCTGCGCATGGGCGATGTCCTGGGGCGCTCGGTGCTCAAAAACATTGAACCTGGACAGGCTTTGCGGCAGGATGACATCCGCACGCGTCGCTGGTTTGCGGTGGGTGAGCCGGTTCGGGTCACTGTCAAGGGCTCCGGTTTTTCGGCCTCGGCAGAGGGCATGGCCCTCTCACCGGGGGATGAGGGGCAATGCGCCAAGATCCGATTCGACAGTGGTCGGGTGGTCTGCGGGCTGCCGGTGGGTGAACGACAGGCTGAGGTCTCCTTGTGATGCGGCACAAACCACATTCACCCCCCTTGAACAAGGGGGTCGCGTCATTTGAGATTAAAGTCGGTGCCTGGGGCGACGATATCGCTCATGTCACCACCCGGTTTGTGCCGGGATCAAGGAGTTCAACATGAAGATCGGCAACCCATCAGACAAGCCCGTCAACGGCGCCGCTGGCGGTGCTCGGACCGAAAGCACGGTACCCACCCAGACGACCGGCAAGACTGCCTCGCTGGATGGCGGTGTGGCCCCGAGCGCCAAAGTCACCCTGTCCAACACGGCCAATACCCTCCTGTCGGGTGCGGACCCCGCGTTTGACAAAGCCAAGGTCGAAAGCGTCAAGCGTTCGATCGAGGAGGGTTCCTACGAGGTCAATGCCGAGGTGATCGCTGACAAGCTGATCGCCAACGCCAAAGAATTGCTCAGTCCCCGCGTTTCCTGACCAGAGGTCATTTCATGGGCAGCTTGACAGCCAATTCGGTCGCATCCAACGACCTGACACCGCACGTTCAGGGCATTGAAGCGCAGCTTCTGGCCCTGGACGATGCCTTGGCTCGCCAGGACACCGCCCTCGTGGACGGCACGACCTTGTTGCTGCACAAGGCCCTGGCCGATGCCATGCATGCGTTTCGTGATGCCCAGGCCAAGGGGGCAGAGCCCTTGTCGCCCGAGTTGCGCCGCCGCCTCTTGCTGGCGCAGGCGCGCGTGACCCAGTTGCAGCAGGTGCTGCACACGGCCACATCGTCGCTGGAGCGATCGCTTCAGGCGTTGTTGCCGCCAGAGGCTGCCGCGGTCCCAGGTGACCGGAGCTCATCTGGCCCGCAGACCCCGGTGTCCCGGGCCCTGAACGCCTACCGCAGCTGATCCACGCTGTGGCGCGGGCTCATGCCGCGTCGGCGATCGCTTCCACGATCATCTGGACGCTCTGGCGGCCCTGGTACTCGTTCACTGAAATTCGATAGGCCATGTCGACCTGCGAAGGCAGCGGCTCGCTGCGCCCAAACCAGATCGCGTCTCGCACCTGCCCCTGAACCTTCAGGCTGAGCTTGAGGTGCCGCTCGCCCACCAGGCGCTGGTTGACCACCTGCACGGTCTCGTTGAACACCGGGGCTTCAAAGCCCGGGCCCCACACGCCTTGCTCCAACTGGTTGGCGATGTCGGTGGTGAACCACTGGGCGTCCAGCACGCCGTCGGTGTGCAGGCGCTGTTGCAGCAGGTCGGCATCCAGCCCTGCGGTGGCCACCTCGGTCAGTGAACGCTCGAAGGTGTCAAAGTCTTCCTCGGCAATCGTGCAGCCGGCGGCCATGGCGTGCCCACCAAACCGCCTGAGCAAGCCGGGGTGGCGTTTGCTGACCAGGTCCAGCGCATCGCGCAGGTGAAAACCGGCAATGCTTCGCCCCGATCCCTTGAGCAAGCCATCCTGCCCCATGGCAAAGACAAATGCCGGGCGGTGCAGGCGGTCTTTCAGGCGCGAGGCCACGATGCCCACCACGCCTTCGTGAAACTCGGGCTCGTAGATGCACACGGCGGCGGGGGCCTCACCTTCGGGCATCAGGGATTCCAGCGAGGCTTCCGCCTGCTCGCGCATGCCGGATTCCAGGTCCCGGCGTTCGCGGTTGATGGCGTCCAGTTGCTGGGCCAGGGCCTGCGCCCGGGTTTCGTTGTCGGTGATCAGGCACTCGATGCCCAGGCCCATGTCGGCCAAGCGGCCCGCGGCATTGACCCGCGGCCCCAGCGTGAACCCAAAGTCCTGCGCGCCGGCGCGCACCGGGTCGCGCCCTGCGGCCGTGTACAGCGCGGCGATGCCAGCCTGCATGCGGCCGCTGCGGATGCGTTTGAGGCCCAGCGAGACCAGGCGGCGGTTGTTGTCGTCCAGGCGGCCCACGTCGGCCACGGTGCCCAGGGCCACCAGGTCCAGCAGCGAGTCGATGCGGGGCTGGCTGGCCGCATCAAACACGCCCCGCTGGCGCAGTTCGGCCCGCAGAGCCAGCAGCACATAGAACATCACGCCCACGCCCACCAGGGCCTTGCTGGCAAAGCGGCAGGCGGGCTGGTTGGGGTTGACGATCACGTCGGCCGCCGGCAGGGAGACCTGCCCCTGCGCATCGATCACCGGCAGGTGGTGGTCGGTGATGATGACCTGCAGACCCAGGGCATGGGCCTGGTCCACGGCCTCGTGGCTGGCCATGCCGTTGTCGACCGTGATCAGCACGTCGGCCCCTTGGGCCTTGACCAGTTGCACGATGGGGGGCGTCAGGCCATAGCCGTGCACGGCCCGGTCGGGCACCACATAGCCCAACTGATCGGCCCGGGCACCCAGCATTTTCAAGCCCCTCAGGCCCACGGCACAGGCGGTGGCGCCGTCGCAGTCGTAGTCGGCCACGATGCACAGGCGCTTGCCCTGGGCGATGGCATCGGCCAGCAGGCGGGCGGCGTCCTGGGCGCCCAGCAACTCGCCGGGAGGCAGCAGTTTGGCGGGGGTGTCGTCCATCTGGGTCAGCTCGCGCACGCCACGGGCGGCCAGCAGGCGTGCCATCAAGGGATGGGTGCCGGCTTGTTCAAGCGCCCAGACGGCGCGGGGAGGGGTCTCGCGGGGGAGGAACTTCATGGCGGGTCACAGCTGCCGCAGCAGGTCCGAGGGGGAGACGTTGGAGGGTTGGATCAGGCGCTGGAGCTGCCCCAGGCTGCGGTGCAGCCAGCCAGCATCGGGTGCTGGCCCGAGGGTCAAGGCATGCCGCTCGCCACACAGGGTCAGGCGCACGCGCTGGCCTTGTGCCGCGGCCTGGGCCAACTGGCGCAGGGGGCCTTGGTCCAGCGTCTGCCAGGCCTGGGCCCATGCGGGCACGTCGCCACGCAGCAGGGCCTGGCGCAGCCCGTCGGCCACGGTCCATGCTGCGGGGGCCGCATGCTGGCTGGGTGTTGATGTCTGCGGCGCTTCTGGCACCAGCCCACAGCCACTGAGCCAGAAAGAATTGACCGTGAACGCGCCGGCCTCCTGACGGGCATCGTTGAGCGGGTGCTGGTACAGCAGCATCTGCACCTCGGCCTGCAGTCGTTTGAGCAGTCGGGCCTGCGGGTGCTCGGGCATCCACAGGTCGGGGTTGCGGCCCACCAGCCGGTCCAGCGAGGCGGTCGGCAGGTCGGCCAGGGTGGGGTGAACCACGTACCAGCGGGTGGCGTGCCCCCAGTGCAAGGCCCAGCCTTCGTCTTCAAACAAGGGGCGGATGGCATCCAGCAGGGTGTGGGAGTCCTCGTCGCTCAGGTGCAGCTCGTCGGGGTGCAGCAGGGTCAGGTGGTCGTGCCCCATCAGCCAGTGGCAGGGGGTCATCAGGCCCCAGGCCTGGCCGGCCTCGGGCGCCAAACCGTCGGTGCGGGCCTGGATGGCGGCCCAAGGCGCAGGTGCCCCTTGTCCACCCATGGCGTGGGACAGCCAGCGCTCGTGAGGGGGCGTGGGGTCGTATTCATCGCCTTTGAGCCAGTCGTGTTGACTCAGGTGCCGCATCAGTTGCCGCAGGTGGGGCAGGCTCTGGGGAGCATCCAGGGCGGGCAGGGCCTGCTGGCAGGCCTCGCTCAGGCTGGCGGCCCAGGGCACCACCAGGTGCTGGACATCGTGGGGGCGTTCGGGTGGCTGGGGCATCCCGCCATTATCGAGTGAGTACACTGCGCACCTATGAAACTTCCCTATGAATGGCGCATCGGCTGGCGGTACACGCGTGCCGGCCGCCGAGCCCGCAAGAACGGCTTCATCTCCTTCATCTCGGGGGTCTCGGTCATTGGCATCGCCCTGGGGGTGGCCGCCTTGATCATCGTGCTGTCGGTCATGAACGGCTTCCAGAAAGAGGTGCGTGACCGCATGCTGTCGGTCATCGCCCATGTGGAACTGTTCGATGCGTCAGGCAGTGCGCTGGACGACTGGCAGGCCCTGGCGGCCCGCGCCAGAGCCCATCCCCTGGTTCTGGGGGCCGCGCCCTTCATCCCGGCCCAGGCCTTGATTGCCCGCGGCGAGGACATGCGTGGTGTGATGGTGCGCGGCATCGATCCGTCTCAGGAGGCGCAGGTCACGCCGCTGGCCGGCCAGATCCAGCTGGTGCTCCAGAAGCTCAAAAGCGGCGCCTGGGGCGTGGTGGTGGGGGCCGAACTGGCCCGCTCCCTGGGGGTTCAGGTGGGCGATCCGCTCACCCTGGTCTCGCCCAGCGGGCAGGTCACGCCAGCGGGGGTGGTGCCCCGGCTCAAGCAGGTGGAGGTCGTGGGGCTGTTCCAGGCGGGACACTATGACTACGACAGTGGCTTCCTGATGATGCACATCGACGATGCGGGCAAGCTGTTCCGCACGGGTGGGCCCGTGGCGGTGCAACTCAAGCTCAAGGACCCCACCGCTGCGCGCGTGGTGGCCAACGAGCTGGCCGAATCCCTGGGCAGTGGCGTGATCGTGCGCGACTGGACCCGCACCAACGCCAACTGGTTCGATGCGGTGCAGGTGGAAAAGCGCATGATGTTCATCATCCTGACCTTGATCGTGGCCGTGGCCGCGTTCAACCTGGTCTCCAC
>DAORJC010000185.1:0-6124 GCA_035438885.1 Aquabacterium sp.
ATGTCTCGGGCCTCTGGGTCCATCAATACGGCCTTGACGATGGCGCCCAGGTTGCCGCTGCTGGTTTTGAACGCGGTGGCCACGCGAGCGACGTAGCCGGGGCTGGGGTTGCTGGTCACAAACCGCTGGATCAGTTGTTTGCTGATGAAAGGCGCGACGTTGGCATGTGAGGCGATGATGTCCAGTGCCAGCCGCAGGCTTTCAGTGGGGGACGTTTGGGCAGGGATGGCTTTGCCCAGCACGGTCTTGGCGCCACCATCGTGAAACTGCGCATACGCCCGCATGGGGACTGTCCATGGGTCGGTGTGGCCCGGGCGTGGCGCTCCGCCCCAATACTTGAAGCACATCTCCGGCTGAGTCTGGTGTTCAGGGCAATCCCAGCTGAATCCTGTGAAGACACGTGCAAGGCTTGACACATCGGCAGGGCCGTAGGTCTCGACCGGGTTGGACACGTTGGTGGGTGTGCCGTCCATGTTCAATTGCACCAGGCCGATGGAGAACAGTTGCATGACCTCGCGGGCATAGTTCTCGTCCGGGACGCGGCCCGTGGTGGTGTCGGCCTTTTGATTGCGCAAGTGTGACAGGTAGCAGCCCATGATCGGGTGCAGGGTCACGGCTTCGAGCAAGCTGCGGTAAGAGCCCAGTGTGCGGGTGCTGAGCATGTCGTAGTAGGAACCCATGCCCATGCCGGCATTGGCGCCGCAGGCGTCGGCAAATGAAACCACAAAAATCTCGGACAGGGCCAGGGCCATGCGTTGGCGCAATTGGTCGGGCGCGGTGATCGCCTTTTCCCAGAAGCTGTGGTTGAACTGGTGCTTGCCCCCGCTGATTGCGTTACGGACGTTGGCGATTTGCAGGTGGCTGGTGGTCAGTGGCTGGGCCAGCTGTTCGTTGATCCAGGCGCTGTAGCCCACGCTTTTGAGGTGGGCGATGTCAGCCGGGGTCGGCCCGAACGTGGCTTGAGTCAGGAAGCGGGCAGCCTCTTGATCAGTGGCTGGCTTTTCAGAGACGGCTGGCAGTGACGCGGGCAGGGCATTGGCTTGTTGCAAGGCATCGGGCGTTGTGGCGTCATCGCCTGCCTTGCCGCCGCCACAGGCCGACAGCGCCAGGCTGGTGCAAAGCACCAGACCCGGCAACCAGCCTTTTTTTGTAGAGGTGAACCACATCGCTGCACATCCTGAATTTGTCTTTTCCAGATTGTATTTTCGGCCACTCGGCGGCGCAATTCAGTGGCGCATGTCACGTCTGGGGAAGCCCTTACGCCTCATTACAAGATCAGGTAGTTGCCCGCATGCCAAAAACTTCCATGGCCTCGATGAATGATTCAGCCGTGCGGTCGATCAGGAAGCGTTGGTTGAAGCACTCTCCTGCGTTGCGCCTCATCTGGGCCCATTCGTTGGCTGGGGTGTCCAGCCATTTTTCTAGCAGCCGCTCGGTGCCTTCAACCGTGTCGGTGTCGACATGGCAAGCATTGGCTTGCTGGATCTCCCGCCAGATGTTGACCTGGTTGGAGATCAGCACGGGCACTTCGCAGGCCAGTGCCTCGGCCACGGCAATGCCGAAGTTCTCCTGGTGAGAGGGCAGGATGAAAGCGTCTGCCGAGCGGAAAGCACCCCACTTGAGGTCGCCCTGCACCATGCCGGTCCAGGTCACGAGGTCCTGTAGACCCAGCCTGGCGGACAGGCGCTGCATCTCTTGCCCATAGGCGTGATCGGCCGGGCCGGCCATGACCAGGCGGACGTTGGCCATCTGTGCGTCGCGACGTTTGCGCACGTTGGCCAGGGCCTTGAACAGCAGGTCGGCCCCCTTTTTTTCGTGCACGCGCCCCAGGAACAGCAGGTTGCGGGTGTCTTTGAGGTGCGGGAACTTGTCGATGAAGGCCGCCTTTTGCTGCTCGATGTTGTTGGGTGGCGCGCTGGTGCCGTAACTCACGACAAACTCGTCGCAGTGGTACAGCCAGAAGGACTGGCGCGCCAGGCGCCGCTCGTCTTCGCAGGTGAACAGCACGGCTGCTGCATCGCGCAGCAGACGGTATTCGGACCAGGGCCAGAACAGCCACTTCTTGAGGTGCTTGAACGGATACTTGCGCTTGAACCACGGGTCCATCATGCCGTGCGTGAACACGAAGTAGGGCGTGGGGCTGTCGTGCAGGGCCTGCCAGGCCCCGAAGGCGTGGTACTGCCAGATGCCGTTGACGATCACTGCGTCGTACTGGTGTGCGTGGGCCTTGAGCCAGGGCACCAGCCGGGGGCTGTATTTGTAGTTGCCGATGTAGCCAGGCCCCATCGCATGGCATTTGACGGGGCAATTCTGGACCCAGGGATCGTCAGGGCTGTCCAGTGACACGACCTCGACCGTGTGGCCATGCCGCGTGTTGACTGCTGCGAGTTGCTTGAGGCCTTCGATGGGCCCGCCGGTGGCAGGGTTGACCGATGAGATGCAGTGAAGGATGCGAAAGGGCATGTGATCAGTGGCGATAGCCTGCTCTGGCGTAAGCGTGTCGGGCGCAGTCCGGACAGACCGATGGACGGGTTGGAGGGGCGTGGCGAGGCTGGAGGGCGGATGGCTGGGCCCAGTCACCACGTTGGACTTCCATCTTCGGGCATTGTGTGCAATGTCTGAGGTGGGGGGCGTCATCCCGACCAAAGAAAGGCAGGGCGTGGCTGGCCGCTACTGACACCAGGCTGAAATAGGCCAGACGATGCAGGGTGTCGACGCCCAGCAACCAGAGGCTGGAGCGAACATGCCCGCTGGCGACATCTGCCAGCGCCCAGGTGATGGCGCACAGCAGCGCGGTCAGCAGTCCGGCCAGTGAGTCGGCCCGCCGGGCGTAGACGATGGGCACGGCATAGATCAGGCTGACGGTCAGTTCGTAGCCCGAGAGGTAGTCGATCCACCCGCACACCAGGATCATCCCTAGAACCCTCAGTACGTGGCTGGGGGTCTTGTGTGGGGCTGAAGGCAGGTGAGTCGAATCAGCGGTGTGTGCCATGGTGAGTGACCCTGGGTGAGGAGTGGATGTTCACAGCTCTCTGTGGCCTGCGTCCGAACGGGCATGATCCGTTCGGCAGATCTGATTCAGTTTGCCACCGTTGAATGCGGGTTTTCAAGGAGGGAGGCATTCAGTTGTATCGAGTAGAGCCTGCTTGTTTCAGAACGTGACACCCCTTGCCATCGTGCTGACATCTCGCTTGGGTTCAATCGTGGTTTTGTTGTCCAAGACCTGACCATGACCAAAGCCATGATCCTTGCTGCCGGGCAAGGCACCCGCGTCCGCCCCCTGACCAAGGGCATGCCCAAACCCATGATCCCGGTGCTGGGCAAGCCGGTGCTGGAATACCTGATCGAGCACCTGGCCCTGCACGGCGTCAAGGAGATCATGATCAACGTGGCCCACCACCACTGGAAGATCGAGAACTACTTTGGCGATGGCCACCGCTGGGGTGTGGAGATTGGCTACAGCCACGAGGGGGTGCGCGAGCATGGCGAGATCAAGCCCAAACCGGTGGGATCGGCCGGAGGCATGAAGCGCATCCAGGACTTCAGTGGCTTTTTTGACCAGACCACCTTGGTGCTGTGCGGCGATGCCATCATCGACCTGGACCTGACGGCAGCACTGGCCGAGCATCACGAACGCAAGGCCATGGCCTCGGTGGTGACCTTGCCGGTGCCTGCCGATCAGGTCAAGAACTACGGCATCGTGGTGGCCGATGCGCAAGGTCGCGTCACGTCGTTCCAGGAAAAACCGGAGCCTGCCAAGGCCCGCTCCAACCTGGCCAGCACGGGCATCTACATCTTTGAGCCGGCGGTTCTGGAGATGGTGCCCTCGGGCAAGGAGTTCGACATTGGCAGCGACCTGTTCCCAATGCTGGTGCAGCAAGGCCTGCCGTTTTTTGCGCAGAGCCGACCCTTCCAGTGGATCGACATCGGCCGTGTGGGGGACTACTGGTCCGTGCTGCAACAGGTGCTGGCCGGCGAGATTGCCAGCATGCGCATGCCGGGCACGCAGGTTCGCCCTGGCGTCTGGGTGGGCCTGAACACGCGGATCGACTGGGATCGGGTCAGCATTCAGGGGCCGGTCTACATTGGCTCGGGCTCGCACATCGAGGCGGGCGCCCGCATCCAGGGGCCAGCCTGGTTGGGGCATGGTTGTCTGATGCGCGCGGGCAGTGTCCTGCAGCGCAGCGTGTTGCTGGACTACACGCGGGTGGACGCGGGCACGGTGATGGACGAGGTCATTGCCTCACCGCAGTACGTGGTTCAGCGCGATGGGCACACCACGTACCATGGCCAGGAGGGCAACTCCCTGCATTGGGGCGATGCCCGCGCTTGATGCGGTGGCGCCTCTTCAGGCGGCCTGAGCAATGTGCTCGCAGGCCGCCTGCAGGTGTTCGAACACGGGCACGGCATGCTCGCGCGCCCATGGCGCGTCTTCCTGTCCATGCCCGGTGGTCACCAGCAGCCCGGTACCACCGATGGCCTGACCCAGTTCCACGTCGATGCGTTTGTCGCCAATGACGTAGCAGCCTTCCCAGGACAGGCCCAGCTCGGCCCTGGCCTGTTCGGGCATGCCGGTCAGCGGCTTGCGGCAGGTGCAGTCGGTGCCGGGGGCGTGCGGGCACATGTACCAGCCGGCAATCGTCACGCCGTGTTCGGCCAGCAGCTCGGCCACGCGGGCGTTGACGGCGTGGGCATCGTCCAGCGTGAACTTGCCGCGCCCAATGCCTGATTGGTTGGAGACCACCACCAGCGGGTGTCCCAGGTCTTGCAGCAGCTTGAGGCCTTGGGCGGCGCCGACTTCCAGCGCGACCAGTGCGGGGTCGCTCAGGTAGTGGCGCTCGACAATGATGGTGCCGTCTCGGTCGAGGAAAACAGTGGGTCGAGTCATGAGGCTTGGGCGCTCTGGCGTGGGGTGAGCAGGCTGTTTTGCATGAGTTGCGCCACTTCATCGACCCGAATGGTCTGCACGCCGCTCATGCGGTGGATGACGTGGTGGGCGCGACCGTAGGGGTGCCATTTGGCCGGCGGGTTGTTGTCGCCAAACAGGCCGATGCAGGGCACGCCCATGGCGGCCGCGAGGTGCATGGGGCCCGAGTCGTGGCCGACAAACAGGCGGGCCTGCTGCATGGCCGCGGCGCTCTCACGCGGGCTGAGGCGGCCACAGGCGTCGACCACCGGGCCTTGCCAGTGCGCGCCCACCGCCTGCGCCCGGGCGGAGTCCTCTTGCGCCCCCACGATGATCAGGCCATGGTCGGAGTACTGGGGCGCCAGGTGTTGCAGCAACTGGGCCCAGTGGTGCTGGCCCCAGTCGTTCTTGAGCACCTTGCCGCCCATGTTGATGGCGATGTAGGGCCGCAGGCTCAAGGGGGCAGTGATGCGCTGGCCTGCGCTGATTTCTGCCGCTGTCAGGCGCAGGTCCCACTGAGCAGGGTCGTTCAGGTCGATGGGGCCGACGGGAGCCATGCAGCGGGCCAGGCGACACGCCTCCTGCTCCAGCGAGCCATCAGCGCCTGTGCGGTTGGTTTGCAGATCAGGTGTCAACGGGATGCCGATGATGTGCTTGAAGCCGCAAAGCTTGAAGTACACCAGGTCGCGCCAGGCGGCCAACAGGCCCCGTGCGGGTGTCAGGTAGTACAGGGTGTCGGCACCGAGCGCCACCAGCTCGCGCCGCAACTGCCACAGGGCCTGGATCGAGCGCGTGCCCACGGGGTAAGCCGTGGTGCTGTCGATGAGCCCGCTGCCACCCAGGATGCCCTCCAGCGGCGCGGCTTTGCTGCTGACCGGGATGTTGGTCAGCACGACTCGGCGGGCGTCTGGGTGGGCCTTGGCAATGGCGTGAAAGCAGGGCAGGGCCACGATGGTGTCACCCAGGCTGCCCAGGCGGTAGATGACGACAGGCTTGGCGCCGTGGCGCGAGCTCACGGGCGTGCCCCGTTCTGGAGGGTGGCCACGACCTGGCTGGTGCTGCGCCCGGGGATCAGCTCGCACATCAGCACCTGGCCGCCCCGGCCCAGCACCACGTCGGCGCCAACGATGCGGTCCACCGTGTAGTCCGCACCCTTGACCAGGACGTCGGGCTGCAGGGCCTGAATCACCTCCAGGGGGGTGTCTTCATCGAAGATGA
>DAORJC010000186.1:0-5926 GCA_035438885.1 Aquabacterium sp.
CGGCACCCTCACCGAGGGGCGCCCCAGACTGCTGGGGCTGCATCCGGCGGGGGGCGGCGCTTTGGGTGATGACGATCTGCTGGCCGTTGCCGCCGCCATGCAGGCCGGCAGCGAGCACCCTTTGGCGCGTGCGGTGCTGCAGGCCGTCGCGCAGCGCACCGATGCGGCAGTCCTGGCGGCCAGGGCGCAGGCCCGTGACACACGGTCCGTTGGCGGTCGGGGGCTGGAGTCGGTGGTCAGCCTGTCGAATGGTGAGGGCGGCGATGGTGGTGAAGGCTCCCCATGGCGCCTGGCCAGCATGCCCTGGATGACCAGCATGGCCTTGACGCCACCCGTGTCTGATGACCTGTTGGCGCAGGTGCAGGCCCAGGCCGCAAAAGGTGCCACCGTGACCTGGCTGCTCCAGCAGGTGGATGCGGCACAGGATGCCTGGCAGGCTCGGGCCTGGCTGAGTTTTGGTGACGACCTCAAGCCTGGCGCGAAAGACGCGGTGGCCTTGCTCAAGGCGCAGGGCATCTACACGGTCATGATCTCGGGCGACAACTGGGGGGCGGCTCGGGCCATGGCCCAGGCGGTGGGGCTCGATGAGGTGGTGGCCGAAGTGCTGCCCGGGCAAAAGGCCGATCACGTGCGAGCCTTGCAACGCAGGGGGCCGGTGGCCATGGTGGGGGATGGCCTGAACGACGCACCCGCGCTGGCGGCTGCCGATGTGGGCATGGCCATGGCCAACCCCGGCGGTGGCACCGATGTGGCCCTGCACACCGCCGGCATCACCCTGATGCGCGGTGATCCCTTGCTGGTGCCGGCTGCACTGGACATTGCCCGCCAGACCTCGGCGCGCATCCGGCAAAACCTGTTCTGGGCCTTTGCCTACAACGTGATCGGCATTCCGTTGGCTGCCATGGGCGGCCTCAACCCCATGGTGGCTGGAGCGGCCATGGCCATGAGTTCGGTTTCTGTGTTGCTCAATGCCTTGCGGCTCACGAGATGGCGTCCGGAGGCGATAAACTCGGGCACGACTGTCCGTAGCTCAACTGGATAGAGCAGCTGCCTTCTAAGCAGCAGGTCGGGGGTTCGAGTCCCTCCGGACAGGCCATTTGGGCCAACGCCACCAACTTGCAGGATGTCTGGATGATGCTGAATGCGATCAAGCGCCTTCTGGGTGGCTCGTCAAGCGCAGGTCCTGGGGATCAGAAGAAGATCCTCGCCGCCTGGGCCAAGGAAGCCGGTCACAAGGTCAAACCTGTGCTGGGCCCCCTGGGCGGTGTGGTGGTGACGACAGATGAGGGCTGGCGTGCCGAATGGGGTTCCTCGCAGAGGTCCTACATCAGCGGCCACGAGTTGCGCCTGCGGCATGAGTCTGCCCTGCCAGGTGATGTCCAGATGCTGTTTCTCACCCAGGCGCTGGCCCATGTGCTGGAGTCTGAAGTCTTTGACAGCTTCACCGATGGCATGCAGACCCGCATCGACACGGCCATGCCCGACGAGATGCGATGGTTGGCCATGCATCACCGCATGACCATGTCGGATCAACCGGTGCTGAACAAGCGTTTCCTGATGGTCACCAACGCCGAAGATGTCAGCCGCCGGTGGCTGGGGGCGGCCTTTGGCCGAGCCCTGGAGAACGCCGCCATTGACTGGTGGGTGGACTCCTTGCTCATGGTGCTGACCGTCAATCGTGGCATCCTGACCCTGCGCATGAGTGGCGATGACCTGAGCTTGCCCCAGTTGCACGCCGTCAGTGCACTGTTCTCGCTCGCTGCCCGCGAGATCAGCGAGATTGAATGAGGCCGTAACGCCCTGAGTTCAGGGCGTCTTGCGCTGCAGGAAGGCCTGGATGCGCTCGCCCGCTTGCGGGCGTGACAGGTTGACCAGGAAGTGCCGCTTTTCAGCGAGCAAATGCTCGTTCAGGCTTTGCCCTGCGGCATCGTTGACCAGCTCCTTGAGACTGCTCAGCACCCCGGCAGGCGCCTGCGTCAGTTGGTCGGCCAGGGCCAGCGCGGCCGACTGCACCTGGCCTGCGGCGGCCACCTGGTGCACCAGGCCCCATTGCAACAGCTGCTGCGCACTCATTTCGCCCCCCTGCCAGAGCCAGGTCATGGCGATGCCTTTGGGCAGTTGACGCGCCAGATGCCAGCTGGCGCCTCCATCGCTGGACAGTCCCACGCGGCTGTACGCCGTCATGAAGCGCGTGTTGTCGCCAGCGACCAACACGTCACAGGCCAGGGCCAGTGACAGGCCTCCGCCGGCAGCCACACCTTCCACCGCGGCAATCACCGGTTTTGGGGAGCTGCGAATCGCCTCGATCCATTGGTGGAAGGCATCGATCTGGGCGCCCTGGGTGGGCAGGTCGTGTTGGCGGTTGTGCGCCAGTCTCTGCAGGTCACCACCGCCACAGAAATGCCCGCCAGCGCCCGTGATCACGACCGCGCGGACGCTGGGGTCGTCGTCGGCGACGTTGAGCAACTCGATCCCGGCGGCATACACCTGGGGGGAGAGGGCGTTGCGGGTGGCCGGCCCCGACAGGGTGATCAACAGCGTCGAGCCCATTCGCTCGGTCAGGATTTCAGTGGTCATGAGTGTCCGTTTCGGGATGATTTCACCAGGTGCATGGGGGCTTATGATGAGGCAGGGCTCAAATTCACCGTGATAGAGTCAATTCTTGAGCCAAAAACGAACCGAAATGATGAAAGTTCAAAGACTGTCGGCGGCGGTGGCCGTCGTTGTCTCGCTGATGGGAGCCGGAACGCCAGCGTGGTCGCTGGGGTTTGGCCGTCCCGTCAGCCGCGCTATTCTGGGTGAAACTTTCAACGTCACGGTGCCCGTTCGTCTGGAAAGCTTCGAAGAAATTGCCGACGATTGTCTGGCCGCCGATGTGTTTTTTGGTGACGACAAGGTCTCCTCCCAGGCCGTGACGGCCACGCTGTTGCCGGGGCAGGGCACCGAACGCACGGTGCGCGTCAGCACCACCACCCTGATCAATGAGCCGGTGGTCACGCTCTACCTGGCGGCCGGTTGCAAGGCCAAGGTCACGCGCAAGTTCGTGGCCTTTGCCGATCCCCCCATGAGTTTTTCGGCTCCCACGGTCAGCAGTCCCGCGCCGGTGTCCGCCCCTGTGGCGTCGACCTCGCCGGTGACGTCATCGTCGGGGCTGTCGGCCACCTCGGTGTCCAACGAGGCGGTGGTCAAGCCCGTGTCACGAGCAGAGCGTCGCGCTGCAACGGCCACTGGCAAGGCAGCGACAGGTGTCCGCAAGGGCGCTGCGCCTGATTCAGCGGCGCCTGCCAGACCCAAGGATCGTGAGGCCTTGTCCGCCCGACTGGATCCACGGCCTGCCAAGGCGCCTGCTGAGGGTGCTCGACTGGTGCTGGACCCGGTGGAGGTCGATGCGGTGGTGGCCCCCGCGTTGACGATGACGTCGTCGATGGGCGCCTTGGGCGACATCGACAGCCAGGAGGCGCGAGACCGTCGTGCTGCCGCTGCCGCGCTTTGGGCTGCCATGAACGCATCGCCCGAGCAACTGGCGCGTGACCGCCAGCGCATGCAGGAACTGGAGCAACGCCTGGCCAAATTGCAGCAAGATGCCACCGCGGCACGCGAGCAGGTGCTGTCCATGGAGTCGCGTGTTCGCGAGGCCGAGGGTGCCCCCCTGAGCAATCCGCTCGTGATGGGGCTGGGTGGTGCGGTGCTGCTGTTGGGTGGCGCGCTGGGCTTTGTGGTCTGGCGTCAGCGCAAGCTGGGTGCGCAGGCATCGTGGTGGAACGAAGGGGCGCCATCGCCTGACGGCCCCGAGGCACCTGAGGCCGCCCCTGATGGGCCGTCTGCCAGCTTGGCTGAGCCGGTGCTGGACCGCACAGTGGCCGAGTTCGTTCCGGTGGTGCCCCCGGCGGCGCCCGCGGCAGATCGCGGTGCCCATCAGCGCACCAATGAGGCCGGCGCGCCGGCTGCTGCGATGCCACGCACCATGCCCGCCGGCATGGTGCCCGCCAAGACACCCACGCCGCCCGCCATTCAGCGGCCCTCCCTGATCAAGTCCGAGTCCCAGGAGGCTGTTCGCGAGATCACGGTCGAGGAACTGATCGATCTGGAGCAGCAGGCCGAGTTCTTTGTGGTGCTGGGGCAGGATGACGCCGCGATCGAGCTGCTCGAAAGCCATGTGCACAACACCTCGGGCGCCAGCCCGCTGCCTTACCTCAAGCTGCTGGAGATCTATCAGCGCCTGGGCCGTCGCGGTGAGTACGAGGAAGTGCAGGCGGACTTCAATGGTCGCTTCAATGCCTATGCCCCTTCCTGGGATGCCGATCTGCAACATGGCCATGCCCTGGAGGACTACCCCGGTGTGGTCGAGCGGCTCCAGCAGTTGTGGTCCCAGCCCGCCCAGGCCATGGATGTGCTGGAGAAATCGCTGACACGGCCTGATGATTCGGTCGAGACCTTTGACCTGCCGGCTTACCGCGAACTCCTGTTCCTGTACGCCGTGGCGCGTGATCTGTCCGAGCGTGATGCGCAGGAGCGCTCGCCGGTTGACCTGCTGCAGCAGGAAGCCAGCAACCTCATGAATGGTGGCGCTGAAGTGGTGGACACCGTCGCGTCATCGTTCGAGCCCTTGATGGCCACGCGCCCGGTCAAGGCCTCGCCGGACGTGCGCCCCAGCCTCAGCATTGACCTGTCGCTGGACGACCCGGCCTCTGGCCAGGTGCCATTGACTGACGAGGTCAGTGTGCACATCGACTTGCCCGGCCTGGGCGAGCCAAGTCCTGAACTGGCGGCAGTGACGGCCACGACCGACCGCGCTCAAGTGGGCAACGAAATCGCTTTTGAGCACGACGACGTGCCATCGCCTCGCAAGGGCTGAGCTCGCGCTCAGAGGCCGCTGTCGTCTTCGTTGCCGGTGCGGCTGGTGCCTGACTGAACAGCCTGCTGGATCAGGGTTCGGTTCAGTCGCTCTGACAGCAGCTCGGCCAGCGTCAGCACGAACTGCCGGAGGTAGGTGCCGCGCTTGAAGGCCACGCGTGCCACATTGCTGCCAAACAGGTGCCCGACGGGTTGGGCAATCATGCCGCCGCCCGGCGCAAACGCCGGGTCGTCCTTGACGGCCATCTCCGAGACCAGGCCAATGCCCAGGCCCAGCCGGGTGTAGGTCTTGATCACGTCGGCGTCAATGGCCTCCAGCACCACCTGAGGCTTCATGCCGCGTTGGGCAAACACCTGGTCGATGCGGGTGCGTCCGGCAAAGGCCGCGTGATAACAGACCAGAGGCTCCTTGGCCAGTTGCTCCAGCGTCAGACGCGTGGTTTGTTGGGCCAGGGGGTGATCGGACGGCATGACGGCCACGTGCTGCCATTCATAGGCGGGCAGGGTGATCAGGTCGGCAAAGTCGGCCAGCGATTCGGTGGCCAGGCCGATGTCGGCGACGTCATCGAGCACCATGCGCGCCACTTGCTGTGGCGTGCCCTGGTGCAGGCTGATGGACACCTTGGGGTAGCGTTTGCGCAGGGCTGCGACCGGCTCAGGCAGCACGTAGCGAGCCTGGTTGTGCGTGGTCGCAATGGAGAGCGTGCCCGCATCCTGCAAGGCGTATTCGGCACCAATGCGCTTGAGGTTGGCCATCTCGCGCAGGATCACGTCGATGGATTTGAGCACCTGCTCGCCCGGCTCGGTCACGCGCTTGAGGCGCTTGCCGTGGCGCACGAAGATGTCCACGCCCAGCTCTTCTTCGAGCTCCAGAATGGCCTTGGAAATGCCGGGCTGCGAGGTGTGCAGGGCCTTGGCAGTTTCCGTCAGGTTGAGGTTGCGGCGAGCCGCCTCCCAGGCAAACCGGAGCTGATGCAGGTTCATGGCTGCGAGGGGCTCAGGCCAGCGAGGTGGGCGGCGGCATCGGCCAGGGCTTGCACCATGATGTCGGTCTCGCCAACGGCGGGTGCCA
>DAORJC010000187.1:0-5846 GCA_035438885.1 Aquabacterium sp.
GCCGGAAAGCTGTAGGCCGAGATGTCGTGGGCGATGCGGAAGCCCTCGCGGCTGAGCCCTTCCAGGAAATCCCCGGCGATGGCTTCGCGGGGCGCAAAACCAATGGCGTGCACAAAGCCGTCGAACTGGGGCCAGACCTTGGACAGGTCGGCAAACATGGCGTCGATCTGCTCGTCGCTGCCCACGTCGCAGTCAAAGATCAGTTCGGAGTTGAATTCCTTGGCGAACTCGGTGATGCGGTCCTTGAAACGCTCGCCCACATAGCTGAACGCCAGCTCGGCACCTTCGCGGTGGCAGGCCTTGGCAATGCCGTAGGCAATGGAACGGTTGGACAGCAGTCCGGTGATCAGCAAACGTTTGCCAGCGAGAAAGCCCATGGGGTCTCCATCATTCTTCAAGGATTCGATCAGGCGCCGCCCTCGGCAGCCGCCCGGCTGGCGCGGATTTTGGCACGAGCCCTCAACCCCGGGGTGCGTTGCCACTTGAGGACATCCTTTTCCATGAATTTACGGCTGTGGTCTTGCTGCAGGGCATTCCTCAGGGTAAAATCCTGGTTTGGTTCAGATGACCTGAAGTATTCGGGTCGTTTGGCACGTCTCGTATGGGCGGAGGAATCCAGCCCATTTTTTTTGCATTGGCGAATCGCATTGCGCACCATGCGCAGGGGCGTCAGTGATCAAACGGCTGTCAAAGCCGCATGAAGGTGATTGGACTGGATGAGCTGGTTGAAGGCTGTTGAAGACACGGTAACCGGTTTGGGTTACGAAGTGGTGGATTGCGAGCGCAATCCGCAGGGATTGTTGCGCGTGTACATTGACCGCCTGCCCGATCGCACCTACGACCAGCCTAGCGAATTCGTCACCGTCGAAGACTGCGAGAAGTGCACCCGTCAGTTGCAATATGCACTGGAAGTGGCCAACGCGGACTACGCCCGGCTGGAAGTGTCTTCCCCCGGTCTGGACCGCCCCCTCAAGACGCCCGAGCACTATGTTCGCTTCACGGGCCTTGAGGTGGAAATCACGCTCAAGATGCCCTTTCAGGGTCGCAAGAAATACAAGGGTGTGCTGGAAAGCGTGCCCGCCGCCGAAGGGGTTGCCGATGCGCAACCTTCATGGCAGGTCGTCTTCAAGCAAGGCGAAGGCAAGAACGCTGTAGAGCAAGCCCTTGGCTTCACCTTTGATGAAGTCCGCGAGGCCCGTCTGGTGCCCGTGGTCGACTTCAAGGGTCGTGGTCGTCGGGCTGCCAGCCCGCTCGCTCAAGACCTCGCTGTCGATGAGGCTCAGGAACTCGGAGATCAAAAGAAATGAACCGTGAACTGTTGATGTTGGTGGATGCCATCGCTCGTGAAAAGAGCGTTGAGCTTGACGTGGTGTTCGGTGCAGTGGAGTCGGCTCTGGCCTCGGCCACCAAGAAGCTCTACACCGGCGAGGTGGACATTCGCGTGTCCATCAACCGCGACTCGGGTGAGTACGAGACTTTCCGTCGCTGGCACGTGGTGCCCAGTGAGGCCGGCCTGCAACTGCCTGACGCCGAGATCCTGCTGTTCGAAGCTCAAGAGCAGATCCCCGACATCGAAGTCGACGACTACATCGAAGAATCCGTGGCCTCCGTGCCCATCGGTCGCATCGGTGCGCAAGCGGCCAAGCAGGTCATCCTGCAAAAAATCCGTGATGCCGAGCGTGAGCAGTTGCTCAACGACTTCCTGGCCCGTGGCGACAAGATCTTTGTCGGCACCGTCAAGCGTCTGGACAAGGGCGACATCATTGTCGAATCCGGTCGTGTCGAAGGTCGCCTCAAGCGCACCGAGATGATCCCCAAGGAAAACCTGCGCACCGGTGACCGCGTTCGTGCCCACATCAGTGGCATCGACACGCTGGCCCGTGGCCCTCAGATCATGCTGTCGCGTTCTGCGCCTGACTTCATGATCGAGCTGTTCCGCCAGGAAGTGCCCGAAATCGAACAAGGCCTGCTCGAAATCAAGAGCTGCGCCCGTGATGCCGGCTCCCGCGCCAAGATCGCCGTGGTCTCGCACGACAAGCGCGTGGACCCCATCGGCACCTGCGTGGGTGTGCGTGGCTCCCGCGTCACAGCCGTGACCAACGAGCTGGCCGGCGAGCGTGTGGACATCGTGCTGTGGTCTGAAGACCCGGCACAGTTCGTCATCGGTGCCCTGGCCCCTGCCAATGTTCAGTCCATCTTTGTGGACGAAGAGCAGCACGGCATGGACGTGGTCGTTGACGAAGAAAATCTGGCCATCGCGATCGGTCGCGGCGGTCAGAACGTGCGCCTGGCTTCCGAACTGACGGGCTGGCGCATCAACATCATGTCGGCCGAGGAATCGGCCCAGAAGCAGGCCGTCGAGTCTGACTCTGTCCGCAAGCTCTTCGTCGACAAGCTCGACGTGGATGCTGAAGTGGCCGACATTCTGATCGCCGAAGGGTTCACCAGCCTGGAAGAAGTGGCTTACGTGCCGCTTCAGGAAATGCTGGAGATCCAGTCGTTTGACGAAGACACGGTCAATGAGCTGCGCACCCGTGCCAAGGATGCGCTGCTGACCATGGAGATCGCGAAGGAAGAAGAGGTCGAGACTTTGTCTGAAAACCTCAAGGGCCTGGACGGCCTGACGCCTGAACTGATCGCCAAACTGGCCGAGGGTGGTATCCACACTCGCGATGATCTGGCCGACCTGGCCGTTGACGAGCTGGTGGAACTGACCGCCATCCCCGACGACGACGCCAAGGCCCTGATCCTCAAGGCCCGTGAACATTGGTTCGTCAACTGATCGCTGGCTGTCCACTCCGCCGACCTCACTTCTCTACTCGCTACAAGCATCGCAAGGATTAACACAATGGCCGTGACCACCGTCGCACAACTCGCCGCGGAGCTCAATCGCCCGGCAGCGACACTGCTGGAGCAGCTTCAATCGGCAGGCGTCGCCAAGGGCGCCCCGGAGGATGTGCTCACGGAAACCGACAAGGAGCGACTGCTGGATCACCTGCGTTCTGCCCACGGATCTTCCGCCGCAGATCGCAAGAAGATCACGCTGACTCGCAAGTCGACGACCGAAATCAAGCAGGCGGATGCGTCGGGCAAGGCCCGCACCATCCAGGTTGAGGTCAAGAAGAAACGTGTGTTTGTCAAGCGCGACGACGGTAGTGATGACCAGGGCGCAGCCGAACAGGCCGCCGAGGAAGCCGACCTGCAGCGCCGCGAGGAAGAAGCTCGCTCGCAGGCCGATGAGCTGCGCCGTCAGGAAGAAGCCCTGGCCGAGCAACGCCGCCAGCGTGAAGCCCAGGAACTTGCTGCGCGCGAAGCCGCCCAGGCCCGTGCCCAGGCCGAGCAAGCGGCTCGCGAAGCTGCCGAGCGTGCTGCTGCCGCCAACGCCGAATCGACCGAGGCCGCTGACGCGGTCGTCAAGGCCGAAGGCGTCAAGCAAGCCGAGGCTGCCGTCACCAAGGCTGGTGTGGCCGCCCGTCGCGCTGTGGCTCAGGCAGAAGCCTCGGCCATCAACAATGCAGCGCGCGTGTCCAAGCAGACCCGTGCTGATGCCGCCGCGGCAACCGCGGCCGCCGCCGAAGAAGCCGCCAAGCCGGCTCCTGCCCCTGCCCCCGCTCCTGCGGCCGCAGAGGCTGTGCCTGCCCCTGTTGCTGCGCCTGCCGTGCGCGTGGTCAAGGCCGCCGACATCGAAGCCGAAGAACAAAAGCGCCTGGGTGACCTGGCTCGTCGCCGCAAGGCCGCCGAAGACGAAGCAGCTGCCATTCGCGCCATGATGGCCGCACCCAAGAAGGTGCTGACGGCCAAGAAGCCCGAGCCTGCCAAGGTCGAAGATGCCGCAGGCATCAAGGGCACGATTCACAAGCCCAAGGCCGTCCCTGGCGCCCCTGGTGCGGCTGCCACGGCCGCCAAGCCTGGCGACAAGAAATCGGTCAAGTCCGAGAAGCTGTCGTCCAGCTGGGCCAACGACGACAAGAAGCGCGGTGGTACACCAGCGCCCAAGGGTCGCAACGACAGCAACAACCGTGGCGGCTGGAAGGCCCCCGGCGGCAGCCGTGGTGGTCGCCGTGGTGACCGCAATGACAGCGCTCAGTCGACCTTTGTGGCACCGACCGAACCGCAGATCATCGAAGTGCATGTGCCCGAGACCATCTCTGTGGCCGATCTGGCCCACAAGATGTCCGTCAAGGCCAACGAAGTGATCAAGCAGTTGATGAAGCTGGGCCAGATGGTCACCATCAACCAGCAACTGGACCAGGAAACGGCCATGATCCTCGTGGAGGAAATGGGCCACCAGGCGTTCCCGGCCAAGCTGGACGATCCAGATGCCTTCCTCGAGGAAGAACATCAGGAACAGACGGCCGAGTTGCTGCCCCGCGCACCGGTGGTCACCGTCATGGGTCACGTCGACCACGGCAAGACCTCGCTGCTGGACTACATCCGCACCACGCGCGTGGCCTCCGGTGAAGCCGGCGGCATCACGCAGCACATTGGCGCCTATCACGTGACCACGCCTCGCGGCATGATCACCTTCCTGGACACCCCAGGTCACGAGGCCTTCACGGCCATGCGTGCCCGTGGCGCCAAAGCGACCGACCTGGTCATCCTGGTGGTGGCCGCCGACGACGGTGTGATGCCCCAGACCAAGGAAGCCATTCACCACGCCAAGGCGGCCGGTGTGCCCATCGTGGTGGCGGTCAACAAGATCGACAAGCCCGGTGCCAACCTGGAGCGCGTCAAGCAAGAGCTGGTCGCCGAGCAGGTCGTGCCTGAGGAATACGGCGGCGAGTCGCCTTTCGTGTCCGTGTCGGCCAAGTTCGGTACCGGCATCGACGACCTGCTGGAGCAAGTGCTGCTGCAGGCCGAAGTTCTGGAACTCAAGGCTGCGACCACCTCCATGGCCAAGGGCCTGGTGATCGAAGCGCGTCTGGACAAGGGCCGTGGCCCTGTGGCCACCGTGCTGGTTCAGTCCGGCACCCTCAAGCGTGGTGACGTGGTTCTGGCTGGCTCCAGCTACGGCCGTGTCCGCGCCATGCTGGACGAGACCGGCAAGGCTGCCACTGAAGCCGGTCCTTCCATCCCCGTGGAAATCCAGGGCCTGACCGAAGTGCCGCGCGCTGGTGATGAGTTCATGGTGCTGAGCGACGAGCGCCGCGCCCGTGAAATCGCCACCTTCCGTCAAGGCAAGTACCGCGACGTCAAGCTGGCCAAGCAACAGGCCGCCAAGCTGGAAAACATGTTCGAGAACATGGGCCAAGGCGATGTCCAGACCCTGGGTCTGATCATCAAGGCCGACGTGCAAGGCTCGCAAGAAGCCCTGGCCACGTCGCTGCTCAAGCTGTCGACGCCCGAGGTCAAGGTCCAGATCGTTCATGCCGCTGTCGGTGGCATCAGCGAGTCGGACGTCAACCTCAGCATCGCGTCCAAGGCGGTCATCATCGGCTTCAACACCCGTGCTGACGCTGGCGCTCGCAAGCTGGCCGAGAACAACGGCGTGGACATCCGCTACTACAACATCATCTATGACGCTGTGGATGAAGTGAAGGCAGCGATGTCCGGCATGCTGGCCCCAGAGCAGCGCGAAGAAGTCATCGGCTCGGCCGAGATTCGCCAGGTCTTCGTGGCCTCCAAGATCGGCACGATCGCCGGTTGTATGGTCACCGCAGGTGTGGTCCGTCGCAGCGCCAAGCTCCGCTTGCTGCGCGAGAACGTGGTCATCTACACCGGCGAGCTCGAAGGCCTCAAGCGCTTCAAGGACGATGCCAAGGAAGTGCGCGAAGGTTTCGAGTGCGGCCTCAACATCAAGGGCTACAACGACATCAAGGAAGGCGACGTCCTCGAGTTCTTCGAAA
>DAORJC010000188.1:0-5720 GCA_035438885.1 Aquabacterium sp.
CGCTGCTGACAGCGTCCACCACCTCCCGACTGAACTCGCCGTGGATCAGTTTGACGGCAATGTCGGCATGGGCCAGCAGGTGGTCGCCTTTCTCCAGGATGCCCGTCAGGATCTCGGCGGCCGCCAGGATCTGCGAGGGCAAGCTCAGTTGCGTGCCTCGTTTGCCCAGCGGATAGCCATACCCGTCACAGCGCTCGTGATGCTCCAGGATCAGGGCGCTGGCGGGTCGAGCCAGTCCGGGCAGGTCCTTGAGCAGGTTGTGGGCGATGACCGGGTGGGCCGCAATGTGGCGCCACTCCTTGATGCCCAGGCGAGCCCCCGGCGCCAGGTAGGCGGGGTCGATGTACAACTCGCCAACGTCGTGAGCCAGGCCAGCCAGCAGCATGACGTCCAGGTCCTTGGTGTCGTGCAGGGAGGCTCGCTGCGCCAGGTTCAGTGCGAACAGGCTCACGCACACCCCGTGGGCCAGCTTGCCGGGGCGGTGTTCGTTGTAGACCGTCAGCAAGGTTTGCAGGCGACCTGCGTAGGTGCTGTCGGCCATCATCTTCACAGCGTTGGGGGCTGATGGCGGCAAGTCCAGGGCTCGCAGGGCCGGGTGAGTGTCCAGCAACTGCTCGGCCATCTGGGCGCAACGCGCCCCGGTCACCCCGTCGGAGACCGCCATGCAGTCTTCCAGGGGTTTGACGAGTTGGTGCTCCAGCAGGCGGTCGCGCATCGAGCGGTTGATGGCGTAACCTTTGGCCACCAGTTTCATGCCGTTGGCCGCGTAGATGTCCTCAGTGGCCTCCACGGGCCTTTCCTCGGCCACGGTCATCACGTGGTCCAGGTAGTGGACATTGACGGTCGACGCAACAGAGGCGGTCACGGCACTCACGATGGACGGGGGCCAGAAGGCCCCTGGGGCTCGGATGCCCCTTTATAGCCCAAGGCAGTCGTGCCCGTCCATGGGGTGGACGGGGCACTTCTTCACAGGTTGGAGGGCTGTGGGTTTTCGCGCAGGTGCTCTTCAGCGGCCCGCTGGGTGTCGTGCACGCAGCCATCGACCACGCGCTTGCCAGCCTTGACGTTCATCAGCATGGACTTGGTCAGGATCTGCAGCAGCAGGGTCTGGCCCTTGACGTCTTCCAGTCGAATCGCGCCGGTGGAGGACAGCACCGGCTTCATGACCCAGCTTTCCTTGGCCAGCTTGAGGGTGATGTAGCCGGCGTTGACCACGTCCTTGGCCACCTGGATGTTCTTGCCGAACTCACAGGCATAGGTGCCCAGCAGCACACGTTCCACAGCGGTCAATTGCTCCGGCGTTGCCTCTGGCAGAGAGACTGGACGGACCGCCGCCTGGCGGACCGACTTGACCTTCTTGGTGGCGGCGTGGGCCATCTGGGGGGCGTAGGCGCCCACGGCCATGCCCAAAACCATGCCAAACGACAGTGACAAGGTGCGAATGCGGCTGGTGTGACGGGACATCTTGACTACTTCCGGCAAAAAGGTTCTGGGATTTGGCCTGATCTGCGGGATCCATGGGCCTGCCTTGGCACCCAGTGTAGTGCGCGCGGCGGGGACAGATCGGTTCATCTGGGCCCACTTGCGTGACTTGCTGTAACCATCGCCTCGAAGCGGTGACCCCTGGTTACAGCCGGTCCGTGGCTCAGAACGTGTCACCCGGCACGCGAACCCAGCCCTCCATCAGCACGCGGGCGCTGCGGCTCATGATGGCTTTGGTCACCGTCCATTGGCCGTCGACCTGTTGGGCTTGCGCGCCCACCCGCAGGGTGCCCGAGGGGTGGCCAAAGCGCACGGCCTCGCGCGCACCGCCACCGGCGGCCTGGTTGACCAGGGTGCCGGGGATGGCCGCGGCCGTGCCGATGGCGACCGCACAGGTGCCCATCATGGCGTGGTGCAACTTGCCCATGGACAAGGCGCGCACCAGCAGGTCCACATCGGTCGCCTCGATGGTCTTGCCGCTGGACGCCACGTAAGAGGTCGGCGGGGCCACAAAGGCGATCTTGGGCGTGTGCTGGCGGGTGGCGGCTTCTTCAGGCGTCTTGATCAGGCCCATTCGCAGAGCGCCTGCCACACGGATGGCCTCGAAACGCTTGAGCGCCTCGGGGTCGGTGTTGATCTGCTCACGCAGTTCGGTGCCGGTGTAGCCGATGTCTGCCGCGTTCACAAACACGGTGGGGATGCCGGCAGTGATCATCGTGGCCTTGAGGACGCCCCCTTTGACCACAGACTCAGGGACTTCCAGGTCATCGACCAGGTTGCCCGTGGGGAACATCGAGCCGCCTTCTTCACCGTCATCCGATGGGTCCATGAACTCCAGCACGATCTCGGCGGACGGGAAGGTCACGCCATCCAGTTCGAAATCACCCGTTTCCTGCACCTGGCCGTGGGTGACCGGCACATGGGCGATGATGGTTTTCTGGATGTTGGCCTGCCAGATGCGAACCACGGCGGTGCCGCCTTCAGGGCCCTGCGGGATGCGCGACGGGTCGACCAGGCCGGCGTGGATCGCAAACGCACCGGCGGCGGTGGAGAGGTTGCCGCAGTTGCCCGACCAGTCCACGAAGGGCTTGTCGATCGAGACCTGACCGTAGAGGTAGTCCACATCATGATCGGGCACGCTGGACCTGGACAGGATCACGCACTTGGAGGTCGAGGACGTGGCCCCGCCCATGCCGTCGATGTGGGCGCCGTAGGGGTCGGGGCTGCCAATGACACGCATGAAGAGCCTGTCGCGCGCTTCACCGGGCACCTGGCACGAGGCGGGCAGGTCTTGCAGGCGGAAGAAGACGCCCTTGCTGGTGCCGCCGCGGAGGTAGGTGGCGGGGATTTTGATTTGTGGGGGATGGGCCATTTCAGGGGCTCCGCTCAAGCTTTTGGCATGAGCTTTGGCGCAGACTCTTGCACGGAAGGCGCGGGGCTCGTTGTGGATCTAGCGTAATCGGCGGGGATGTACTCAATGACACCGTCGCGGTAGACGGCAATGGCGGTTCCAGTCTGAGTGGCAATGGCGCGAGCACGCAGTGCCGCACGCTCAAGCGCCACCATGGACAGACGCAAATCAGCGTCACGCGCCTCAGTGATTGGTTTGGTGTTCATTGCTTTTCGCTCCAGTCCAGCAATGCCGGGGTTGAGCCTGAATTGTCGTACAGCGCCCAAGCATCTGCCATGGGCGCATAAAACTGCGTGAAGTTTTTCAGGCCGGCATCGAAGCGGCGGCGGATCACGTCTTCCGGAATGTGGTGGCCTCCTTGCTGCACCCGCAGCCGCACTCGGGCCATGGCCTCGTCAGCGGAAGCCAGTTTGAGAAACACCAGTTTGACGCTGTAGCCCGCAGCCTGCCATCGCGCGATGTGGCGCAGGTAGATTTTGCCCGACAGCGTACTTTCAAAGGCAAAACTTTGGCCAGAGGCAAAGTACCGATCCATCTCTTGAAGCATCAGTCGCCCTGCTTGAATGGCAGCTTTGGCGGGGTCAAAGGGCGAAAGCCCTGCGGCGATCAAGTCCGCGTTGACGAAGATGGGGCAACCTGCCTCGTGCGGCAGAAATTCACGGGCGAAGGTGGTTTTGCCTGCGCCATTGGGGCCGGCGATGATGATGATGCGAGGTGTTGCACTCATGAGGAGGCCTCTCCGAAGGCCTGCGCGAGGATACGCAAGGGCAATTGTTCTAAATGTGCCACCCACACCTATGTGTCGATCAGGACTCCGCTCATGTCGCCAAGAGGTCTCGTTGCCGAGGGATGTCTTTCATGGTTGGCGCGGTGCTGCCTAGTGCTGCGAGGCGTTTGGCCGCTTGTACGCGTACAAAGGTCTTGATGGCCTCACGGAAGAGGTCCGCCTTGTCCATGGCCGGATCGGCCACTTCCAGGGCTTTTTCGTACAGTTCGTCGTCGATGGTGACGGTGGTTCGCATGGTGATGCTTGCGTCAGATTTGATGCGAGTATTCATCAAACCTGACGCAGTCACAAGGCAGCACCTTCGGCTGCCTGCGATCAAGCAGCCTGGTTCTGCGCCAGGAAGTCCTGCGCAAAGCGCTGCAGCACGCCACCGGCCTCATAGACCGACACCTCTTCGGCCGTGTCCAGGCGGCAGGTCATGGGCACCTTCACCACCTCACCCGTGGTGCGGGTGATGACCAGCATCAAGGTGGCGCGCGGGGTCAATGCACCCTCCACGTCATAGGTCTCGGTGCCATCCAGGTTCAAGGTCAAGCGGTTGGTGCCGGGCTTGAACTCCAGTGGCATCACGCCCATGCCGATCAGGTTGGTGCGGTGGATGCGCTCAAAGCCTTCGGCGGCAATGGCCTCCACCCCTGCCAGGCGCACGCCCTTGGCCGCCCAGTCGCGCGAGGAGCCCTGACCGTAGTCAGCACCCGCCACAATGATCAGGGGCTGCTTGCGATCCAGGTAGGTCTCCATGGCTTCCCACATGCGCACGACCTTGCCTTCAGGCTCGATGCGGGCCAGCGAGCCGGCCTTCACCTTGCCGTCGGCATCACGCACCATCTCGTTCTTGAGCGTGGGGTTGGCAAACGTGGCGCGCATGGCGGTCAGGTGGTCACCGCGGTGGGTGGCGTAGGAGTTGAAGTCCTCCTCGGGCACACCCATCTTGTGCAGGTACTCGCCCGCCGCGCTGTTCATCATGATGGCGTTGGACGGCGACAGGTGATCGGTCGTGATGTTGTCCGGCAGGATGGCCAGCGGACGCATGCCCTTGAGCGTGCGTGGGTTGGCCGCCAGCGCGCCCACACCTTCCTTGTCCCAGTACGGGGGGCGGCGGATGTAGGTCGACTGGGGGCGCCAGTCGTACTGCGGGCTGACCTTCTCGCCACTGTCGGCAGAGATGGCAAACATCGGCTCGTACACCTTGCGGAAGTGCTCGGGCTTGACCGATGACTTGACGATGGCGTCGATCTCTTCGTCCGTGGGCCACAGGTCCTTGAGGCGGATCTCCTTGCCGTCCACCACTGCCAGCACATCGTTTTCGATGTCAAAGCGGATGGTGCCGGCAATCGCGTAGGCCACCACCAGCGGGGGCGAGGCCAGGAAGGCCTGCTTGGCAAACGGGTGGATGCGGCCGTCAAAGTTGCGGTTGCCCGACAGCACGGCCGTGGCGTACAGGTCGCGGTCGACGATCTCTTTCTGGATGACCGGATCCAGCGCGCCCGACATGCCGTTGCAGGTCGTGCAGGCAAAGGCCACGATGCCAAAGCCCAGCTTTTCCAGGTCACCCATCAAGCCGGCTTCGTTCAGGTACATCTCCACGGCCTTGGAGCCGGGCGCCAGCGAGGATTTGACCCAGGGCTTGCGCGTCAAACCCAGCTTGTTGGCGTTGCGCGCCAGCAGGGCGGCCGCGATCACGTTGCGCGGGTTGGAGGTGTTGGTGCAACTGGTGATGGCGGCAATGATCACGGCGCCATCGGGCATCTGGCCGGGGACGTCTTCCCACTTGCCGGCAATGCCCTTGGCCGTCAGGTCCGTCGTGGCCACCCGGGCGTGCGGGTTGGACGGGCCGGCCATGTTGCGCACCACGCTCGACAAGTCGAACGTGAGCTCGCGTTCGTACACGGCGTTGACCAGGCTGTCAGACCACAGGCCCGCTTGCTTGGCATAGGTCTCGACCAGTTTGACCTGGCTGGCTTCGCGGCCGGTCAGGGTCAGATACTCCAGGGTCTGGTCGTCGATGCTGAACATGGCAGCGGTCGCACCATATTCAGG
>DAORJC010000189.1:0-5705 GCA_035438885.1 Aquabacterium sp.
GCCACTTTGTCTGCGGCCTGTGCAACCCGCCCGCTCGCGCCGGCAAGGGCAAGGCAGCCGGTGGCCTGCACGTGCACTGAAACGCCCGCGCTCAGCGGTTGAATCGGGCTTCTTTCACAGTCTGGCTCGGCGCGTCCATCAAGTTTGCTGGCAATGCGCCGTAAATCCAGATGAACGGTTTGTCAGTGAAACGTTCTTGTTTGTCTCCTCCCAGCACGCATGTGTGCATTCAGCGGACCCTGATCGGGTCCGCCTTTTTTTGGAAAAGCCCCGCCCGATGTGCGCTGTTCAAGGCATAAGTTCACGGCTGAAAGGCCGAAGATGCTTGTGTGAACCTCAACTGAGACCACCATGTTTGTAGCGATCGGTTACCTCATCTGTCTGGGCAGCATCTTCGGCGCCTATGCCATCCATGGCGGAAACATGGGTGTGATCATGAAGGCCATGCCCACCGAAATGATGGCCATTGGGGGCGGTGCCATTGGCGCATTCCTGGTGAACAACCAGCCCAAGACCGTCAAGGCTGTGCTGGGTGCTCTCGGGCCCCTGATGAAAGGCTCCAAGTACAGCAAGGCGCGGTACATGGAGCTGATGGCCATGATGTTCGAGGTGCTGCAAAAGATCCGCAAGGAAGGCCTGATGTCCATTGAAAAGGACGTGGAAGAGCCTCACACTTCGGCCCTCTTTGGCAAGTACGCCACCGTGGGCCACGACCACCATGTGATCGAATTCGTGACCGACTACCTGCGCATGATGGTCTCCGGTAACCTCAATGCCCACGAGATCGAGTCCCTGATGGACAACGAAATCGACACGCACCACCATGAAGGCCACGCCGCCGTGGCTGCGGTGGCCCGACTGGCCGGCGCCCTGCCCGCCTTCGGCATCGTGGCGGCCGTGCTGGGCGTGGTCAACACCATGGGTTCAGTGGGTCAGCCCCCCGCGGTGCTGGGCGGCATGATCGGCTCGGCCCTGGTGGGCACCTTCCTGGGTATTTTGCTGGCCTACGGGGTGGTGGAGCCCCTGGGCGGCCTGATGGAGCAAAAGCTCGACGAAGGCACCAAGGAGTTTCAGGTCATCAAGACCGTGCTGCTGGCCAGCATGCAAGGCTACGCGCCGCAGGTGGCCATCGAGTTTGGTCGCAAGGTGCTGTACTCGACCGAGCGTCCGACGTTTGCGGAGCTCGAAACCCACGTCAAGAAGAAGTAAGGCACAGGACCCGTCATGGCAGGTGACTCCAAAAAGGTCCAGCCGATCATCATCAAGAGGATCAAGAAGGCTGGGCACGTCGCACACGGTGGCGCCTGGAAGATTGCGTACGCCGACTTCGTGACGGCCATGATGGCCTTTTTCCTGCTGATGTGGCTGCTGGGATCGACCACCGAGGGCGACAAGAAGGGCATTGCCGATTATTTCAATGCCCCGTTGAAAGTGGCCTTCTTTGGCGGCAGCGGCGCCGGTGACGCCACCTCCCTGATCAAGGGCGGGGGCAACAACCTGTCCGAAAGCGTGGGCCAGGTCAAGAAAGGCAAGAGCGAGACGGCTGACGAAAAAGCACGCCGCAAAGCCCTGCGCGAGCAGCAGGCCCTGGCCGAGGCCGACCGCCTGCGCGTGCTCAAGCAGAAGGTGCAAGAGGTCATCGCCAACGACGGCCGGCTGGCCCAGTACCAGAACCAGATTCAGCTGGACCTGACCGCCGAGGGGCTGCGCATCCAGATTGTGGACAACCTCAACCGACCCATGTTTGCCAGCGGCGACGCTGTGGTGCAAGGCTACATGCGGGACATCCTGCGAGCCATTGGTGGGGTGCTCACGGAAGTGCCCAACAAGCTGACCATCGAAGGCCACACCGACGCCAAGCCTTTTGGGGCGGGCGAGATGGGCTACAGCAACTGGGAGCTGTCGGCCGACCGGGCCAACGCCTCACGTCGGGAGCTGATGGCCGGGGGCATGAACCCCGAAAAGATCCTGCGAGTGCAGGGCCTTGCCGCCAGCATGCTTTACGAGAAAAATGACCCCTTCAGCCCACTGAACCGGCGCATCAGCATCATCGTGATGAACCGGGAAGCCGAAGACCGTGTGTTCCAGGCAGCAGCCGCTGAAAGCAGCGCGACCGAACCGCCGATCGAAGATGAAAAAACTGAACAAGCAGCCTCAAGTCCGCAGCCTGCCAGTCGATAACCCCATTGAAGTTCAACGCGGTGACACCAGTGATCATCGCCAGATGCCAAGGAAGCCCTATGAGCACTCCCAACGCCGACATGAAGTTTCTGGTCGTGGATGATTTTTCAACCATGCGCCGCATTGTCAAAGGCCTCCTCAAGGAAATCGGTTACAGCAACGTCGAAGAGGCCGAAGACGGCGTCGTGGCCCTGAACATGCTCAAGAACAGCCACTACGATTTTGTGGTCAGCGACATCAACATGCCCAACATGAATGGCTTTGACCTGCTCAAGGCCATCAAGGCCGACGACAAGCTCAAGGCCATCCCGGTGCTGATGGTCACGGCAGAAGCGCGCAAGGAAGACATCGTGCTGGCCGCACAGACGGGGGCAGCGGGCTACATCGTCAAGCCCTTCACCAAGGCCACGCTGGAAGAAAAAGTTCAAAAAATCATGCAGAAGGTCACCGCCGCCGCGTGACCCCTCAGGGAGAAACCACATGAAGATGGACGAGCTACCGCCGAACATGGCGATGCCAGCAGCATCGCCAGAGATCTTTCAGCAACTGGGCGCCCTGACCCGCCAGTTGCACGACACCCTGAACATGCTGGGGGTGCTGCCCAAGCTCAAGGACACGGTCAATGACCTGCCCGATGCGCGAAGCCGCCTGAACTACATCGCCCAGAAGACCGAGGCGGCCGCCGAAAAGGTGCTCAACCTGGTCGACGATGCGAAGGCCGATCAGGAACACATTGCCCGCGAAACCCGCAAGCTGGCGGCCATGATCGTGGCGGATCCGGTCAAGGCCGTGGCCAGCGGCGCGGTGATGAACTTCGTCAACGACGTCGAAACCGTGACGCAGCGGGTGGACCACCACCTGACCGACATCATGATGGCGCAGGACTTCCATGACCTGACCGGCCAGGTGGTGGCCAAGGTGGTGAACCTGGCCAATGACCTGGAAAACCAGCTGGTCAAACTGCTGGTGCAGGCGGCCCCGCTGGAGCAGGCGCAAAAGGTCGAGGCGGCACTGACCGCCAACCATGCCGCCGAGCACAGCCTCAATGGCCCCGTGGTGGACCACGATGGCCGCACCGACGTGGTGGCCAACCAGGGCGAGGTCGACGACCTGCTGGCCTCGCTGGGCTTCTGACCCCACCGACTTCTCGCATCCACAGCGGCCTGGTGCCGCTGTGTTTCATTGTGCCGCGATGGTTTCCCTGACCGCTGCGGCCTGACGACGCGACACGGCCAGCCACTCGCCTGTCGGGCGCACCTGCACGGCCCACCCCTCCTGACCACCGTGTCCATCGGGGTCGTCCCGCCGCTCCAGGCGGGCCATGGCCGAACGGGCCACCAGGGCGTTGCGGTGCACCCGGATGAACCGCGAGCCCAGGCGGGCCTCCAGTTCGGACAGGGACTCGTCCACCAGCCAACTGGTCGCTGCCGTGCGAACGGTGACGTACTTGAGCTCGGCCTTGAGATAGAGGACCTCCCCCGCAGGCACACGCACCACGCGGCCCCGGTCCTGCACCACGATGACAGGCTCGTCGCTCACGGGCGGCGCAGCGTTCAGGGCCTCGCGAGGCTGCAGGAGCTTGCTGCAACGCGCCAGGGCCTGTTGCAGGCGATCCAGTCGCACCGGTTTGGTCAGGTAATCACACGCCTGCAACTCGAAGGCGCGCAAGGCATGCTCTGCATGTGCCGTCACGAACACCACCTGCAAGGGGTGCGGCCATTGACGCAATTTGTCGGCCAGCCGCAGGCCGTCCGGGCCCGGCATCTGAATGTCCAGAAAAACCACGTCCACGGCCTGAGGATGCGCTTCGAGCCACGCCAGGGCGGCACCCGAGTCGCCCAGCTCGGCCATGACCTGAACCCCCTGATCCGCCCGCTGGAGCAAGGTGATCATGCGCGCGCGGGCCAGGGGCTCGTCATCGACGATGAGGGCGCGCAAGGTGGGCAAAGCAGGTGATGCGGTCATGCCTGACTCCCCATCGGCATCACGATGCGCACCACATGGCACTGCCCCCCACCCTGTCCGGCGGGACCATCGATCAGCGGCTGCAGACCGGCCTCGAAGCGGGCCTCCACATCGTGCATCAGCAAGACACGCTGGCGAACATTGCGCAGCGCAATGCCATGCCCGCGTCGGGTCGATGCCTGCGTGGCGGCGGCCGGCACCGAATTGCTGATGGTGATGTGCACGCGATCGCCCTGTCGCTGCGTCTGCACGCGCACCCAACCGCCCTCGGGAGAGGGCTCGATGCCGTGTTTGACCGCATTCTCGACCAGCGGCTGCAACAGCAGATGGGGGACCACCGCGTCATCGGCCGCCGGATCGAGCACCCAGTTCAGTTGCAGCCGATCGCCAAATCGAAGGGATTCGATGCCCAGATAGCGCTGGGCCAGGTCCACCTCATCGGCCAGACGCGAGCGGGTGCTGGGCGATTCCAGGGCGCGGCGGAACAGCTCGGCCAGGTCCTCCAGGACCGATTCGGCACGGTCCGGGTCGATCTGGATCAGGGCCATGGCCGTGTTGATCGTGTTGAACAGAAAATGCGGCTGGATGCGAGCCTGCAGCTCCACCAGGCGCGCCTGTGTCTGCTGGGGCAGCGCCATGCCCTGGCGTTGCTGCAGCCAACCCATCACCAGCGCGCCCAGGGCGGCCCCGGTCAAGGTGGGCGCCAGCGCAGCCCAGGGCGACCAGGACGTCACCCCCACCCACCAGCCCAGCGCCGCAAACTGCAGGTGCCCGTAAGCCCCCGCCAGCGCGCCCAGCAAGGTCACCACCCACCACTGAACCACTCGCCGCTGCCGGCCCAGCCACCGGCGAGCGGCACACACGGCCACCAGCCAGGCCAGCACGGCCGGCAGGGCCTCGGCATTGGCCAGGGCCCACTGGTTCAACCAACCCAACCAGTGGGACGCGCCAAACAAGGTGGCCAGCAGCAAGATGAGCTGCATGCCCAGCACCACCCGCAGCACCACGCCCACGTGACAGACGTCAAAAGCCGCGGCGGCAGTTGGGGGCGAGGCCGAAACCGGGGGGTTCTCGTCATCATCGGAGACCGCCCACATCGTGGGGGCCCGAAGCGGGTCCAGAATACCGGATTCGGTCACAGGTGGTGGCTTCTCTTTAAAATCCATGATTTGCACATTCTGCGTCACACGCGACTTGCCATGAGCTCGAACCAACTCGACAAAAAATCCCAAGCCTGGTCGGCCCTGTTTTCAGAGCCGATGAGCGACCTGGTCAAGCGCTACACCTCCAGTGTCTTCTTTGACAAGCGCCTGTGGCAAGCCGACATTCAAGGCTCCCTGGCCCATGCAGAGATGTTGCACGCCCAGGGCCTGATTTCGCTGGAAGACTGGGCCTCCATCCAGAGGGGCATGGCCCAGATCACCACCGAGATCGAATCGGGCGCGTTTGAGTGGAAGCTCGACCTGGAGGACGTGCACCTCAACATCGAGGCACGCCTGACCCAACTGGTGGGCGATGCCGGCAAGCGCCTGCACACCGGCCGCTCGCGCAACGACCAG
>DAORJC010000190.1:0-5596 GCA_035438885.1 Aquabacterium sp.
GGCGGATCTGGAAGTTGCCAAAACCGGACAGCTTGACGTCCGTGCCCTGCACCAGCGAGCCATGGACCAGCTCGAAGAAGGCTTCGACCATGTCCTTGGACTCGCGCTTGTTCAGGCCCAGGCGCTCAAACAGCAGGTCCGACAACTCGGCCTTGGTCAGCGTGGGCGTCTCGATCGTGGGCAGCAGCACCGTCAGGTCGCTGATCTTGTCATTCATGGTCCTGGCCTTCCGGATCGATGGGGTTCAAGCACGCACGCGGGCACTGACGCCCTCGGCCACGCTGGCCAGCACGGCCTTCATGGCCACGTCGATGCGATCGTCAGTCAGGGTCTGCTCGTCATCGCGCAACTCGACACGCACCGCCAGGCTGCGCTCGTGGTCGGCCATGCCCGCCACCGGGGTCTTGGGCTTGTAGATGTCAAACAGGCGCGCACCACGCACCAGGCCGTCAGACGGTGCCGAGGTGATGGCCCGGATCACGGCATCGTGCGCGGTCTGGTCATGCACAACCAGTGCCAGGTCACGGAACACCGACTGCATCTTGGGCACCGCCGTGAAGGCCGGCACCACACGCTCGGTCAGGATGGCGGCATCGAGCTCGAACAGAACCGGGGCCTGCGGCAGGTCATAGGCCTGACGCCACTTGGGGTGCAACTCACCCACAAAGCCCACGGCACGGCCGTCCACCACGACCTGAGCACAGCGCCCCGGGTGGAAGGCCGGGTGCTCAGCCGCCACAAAACTGGCTTGACGCGGTGCCAGCAAGGCCTCGACATCGCCCTTGACATCAAAGAAGTCGACCTGGCGCGAAGCCGTGCCCCATTGCTGGGCATCGGCCGGACCGTAGGCCAGGCCCGAGACGCGCACAGGCTGGTCAAAGCCGCCCACGGTCTGGTTGCTGTCCTTGACCGCATCGTCGCGCTTGAACACACGGCCCACTTCGAACACGCGGACGCGGTCGGCCTTGCGGGACAAGTTGGTGCTCAACACATCGACCAGGCTGCCGATCAGGCTGGAGCGCATCACCGACAACGGGCTGGCGATCGGGTTGAGCACACGGATGGGCTGGGTGTTGCCGGCAAAGTCGGCTTCCCAGCGCTCCTGCACAAAGCTGAAGGTGATGGCTTCCTGGTAGCCGCGGGCCGCCACAGAACGGCGCACGGCATACAGGCTGCGCTGCTTTTCAGGGCGCACTTCAGAGACCACCGGGGCCTTGGGCGCGCGCTTGGGCAGCTTGTCAAAACCGATGACGCGCACCACCTCTTCGATCAGGTCTTCTTCCACCTGCAGGTCAAAGCGCCAACTCGGTGGCGTGACCACCAGGTGGCTGTCTTCGCCATGGGCCTGGGTGCCGTACGACAGGCCCAGGCGCTGGAACACGGTCTGGCAGTCCACCAGGGTGACGGGCATGCCGATCACGCGCTGGGCCCGCGACAGACGCAGGGTCACGTCCTTGCGCTCAGCAGCCTTGAGGGTCTGATCGTCCAGCGGGCCGGCCTGACCACCGCAGATCTCCAGGATCAGGCGGGTGATGCGCTCGACGTATTGAGCCGTGGGTGCAGGGTCCACGCCACGCTCGTAGCGGTGCGATGCATCGGTCGAGAAGTTGTAGCGGCGTGCACGACCTGCAATCGACTTGGGCCACCAGAAAGCGGCCTCCAGGTACACGTTGCGGGTGTCGTCCCCCACCGCCGTGGCGTCGCCGCCCATGATGCCGGCCAGCGACTCCAGTTGCGAGCCGGCGGCGATCACGCCCACTTGGTCGTCCACCGTGATGGTCTGACCATTGAGCAGCTTGAGGCTCTCACCGGCCTGCCCCCAACGCACCTGCAGCCCGCCCTCGATCTTGTCCAGATCAAAGACATGGGAAGGTTGCCCCAGCTCGAACATCACATAGTTGGAGATGTCCACCAAAGGCGAGACAGAACGTTGGCCACAACGGGCCAGTCGCTCGACCATCCACTCAGGCGTTTGAGCCTGGGGGTTGACGCCGCGAATGACGCGCCCCACAAAGCGGCCACACAGCTCGGGCGCGTCCACCGTGACGGGCAGGCGGTCGTCGATCTCCGGCTTGACCGGGTCGATGCTCTCCAACGTCATGGGCGTGCCGGTCAGGGCTGAGACCTCACGGGCGATGCCGGCCACGCTCAGGCAGTGCGCCAGGTTGGGCGTGAGCTTGAGGGTGAACAGCGTGTCGTCCAGTTGAAGGTGCTCACGGATGTTCTGACCAATGGGGGCATCGTCCTTGAGGATGTGCAGGCCGTTGGATTCTTCGGAAATGCCCAGCTCGCGCGCCGAGCACAACATGCCCTGGCTTTCGACGCCGCGCAGCTTGCCCAGCTTGATCTTGAAGGTCTTGCCATCGGCACCGGGCGGCAACTCGGCGCCCACGGTGGCGCACGGGATCTTGATGCCGGGCCGCACGTTGGGGGCGCCACACACGATCTGCAGGACCTCGCCGGTGCCGGCATCGACCTTGCACACGTTCAGTCGGTCCGCATCCGGGTGCTTGGCCACTTCGAGCACATGCCCCACCACCACACCCGTGAAGGCTGGCGCCACGGGCTCAAGTTCTTCCACCTCCAGACCGGCCATGGTCAGCAGATCGGCCAGTTGCTGGGTGGTCAGGTCGGGGTTGCAGAACGATCGCAGCCAGGACTCGGGAAATTGCATGTCAGGGATCCTTGGGAATCTTGATTCAGTGAACCGTGCGGGCGATCAGGCCTGTGTGAAATCGGCGTCCAGCACCACACGGTAACGAGCCTTGCCTGCGCGCAGGTGATCCAGCGCATCGTTGAGGCGGCTCATGGGGAAATGTTCGGTCTGCGGTTCGATGCCGTGACGGGCGGCAAACTCCAGCATGGTGTCAATGTCCTGGCGCGAGCCCGTGGGCGAGCCCGACACGCTGCGCTGACCACCGATCAGGGGGCCATCCTCGACCTCCATCGGCTGAGGCAGCACGCCCACCAGGTGCAGGCGACCATTGGGCGCCAGCGTGCCCATCAGGGCCTTCCAGTTGAGCATCACGTTCACGGTGACCAGGACCAGGTCCAGGCGACCACGGACGGCTTTCATGGCGTCGGCGTCCACGCTGGAGACCACGCGATGAGCCCCCAGTTGAAGCGCCTCGTCGCGCTTGGAGTCACTGGACGTGAAGGCCGTGACCTCGCAGCCCCAGGCGCGCGCAAACTTCAGGGCCAGGTGGCCCAGCCCGCCGATGCCGACCACACCGACGCGGTGCGTGGGCTTGATGTCAAAGTTCAAAAAGGGCGAGAACACCGTCACACCGCCACACAGCAGCGGGCCCGCCTTGGCCGGGTTGAGGGCCTCCGGGATGGGGCAGGCCCACAGCCAATGCGCCCGCACGCGCTCGGCAAAGCCGCCGTGGTGACCAATGATGGTGGGCTGACCAGCGCGACACAGCTGAGGCTGCCCGCCCAGGCACACGTTGCACGACATGCAACTGCCGCTCAACCAGCCCAGGCCCACGCGCTGGCCCAGCTTGAGCCCGCGGGTGTGGGTGCCCAGGGCCACCACCGTGCCGATGACCTCATGGCCACCCACGATCGGGTAAGGCATCGGACCCCATTCGCTGTCGATCACCGACAGGTCGGAGTGGCACAGGCCGCAATGCTCGACGCGGATCTCCACCTCTTCGACACCCAGTGGACCGGGGTCGTAGCTGAACGGCACGACGGGCTTGGCAGCTTCCTGGGCAGCCCAGGCACGGATGGTGGTCGGTGTGCTCATGTCTCGGTCCTCTCAAATCAGGTCAGGCGGTGGCAAGCCACGTTCACTGGAACTGCTGCAAAAAGCGCAGGTCGCCCTCGTAGAACAGGCGCAGGTCGTTCACACCATAGCGCAGCATGGTCAGGCGATCCGGGCCCAGGCCAAAGGCAAAGCCGATGTACTGCTCCGGGTCCAGCCCGAAGTTGCGAACCACATTGGGGTGCACCTGGCCGGCGCCGCCCACTTCCAGCCAGCGCCCTTTGAGCGGGCCGGACGAGAAGGCAATGTCCACCTCGGCCGACGGCTCGGTGAACGGGAAGAAGGACGGGCGGAATCGAATGTCCAGCTCGTCGGTCTCGAAGAAGGTGCTGAAAAAATCACCCAGCACGGCCTTGAGGTCGGCAAAACTGACCGACTCGCCGATCCACAGGCCTTCGCACTGGTGGAACATGGGCGAATGGGTGGCGTCACTGTCGACGCGATAGGTGCGACCCGGGGCAATCACGCGGATCTCGGGGATGCGCTCACCCTTGGCGATCTGCTCGGCATGGTCCTGCACGTGCTGAACGGCGTAACGAACCTGCATCGGGCTGGTGTGCGTGCGCAGCAAGTGGCCCCCTTCCACATAGAAGGTGTCATGCATGGATCGCGCAGGGTGGTCCTCCGGCGTGTTGAGCGCCGTGAAGTTGAACCAGTCCGCCTCGATCTCGGGGCCATCGGCCACCGCAAAGCCCATAGAGCCAAAAATGCCCTCGATGCGCTCGATGCTCAAGGAGACCGGGTGCAAACCGCCCTCACCGCGGCGACGACCGGGCAAGGTCACGTCCAGGCGTTCAGCCTGGAGTTGCTGTTCGAGCTCGGCATCCTGGAGGGCCTGACGACGCGCGTTGAGCAAGGCCTCGACCTGCTGCTTGGCCAGGTTGATGGCCGCGCCGCGGGTTTTTTTCTCTTCGGGGCTGAGTGCCCCCATGCCCTTGAGCAGTTCGGTCACGCTGCCGGACTTGCCCAGGAAACGCGCCTTGGCGTTTTCGAGGTCAGCAGGGGTGGCGGCAGTGGCAAAAGCCTCCTGGGCCGATTGCACGAGTGCCTGGAGATCGCTTGGCTGGTCGGTCATCGTTCGAGCGGTTCTTCGTCGAGTGTCGAAAAAAAAAGGCCAACAAACTGTTGGCCTTTGGATCACTGACCAGGCCTTTGACACAAGGTCATCGGCTTGGACCAGTGCAGCATCTTTGCTGTCTGCTCAATGTGAATCAAGCAGCCAGTTGAGCCTTGGCCTTTTCAACGATGCTGGCAAAAGCAGCGGGGTCGTTGACAGCCATGTCAGCCAGCACCTTGCGGTCGATCTCGATCGAAGCCTTCTTGATGCCAGCAATGAACTTGCTGTAGGTCAGGCCCAACGAACGGGCTCCGGCGTTGATACGTGCGATCCACAGACGGCGGAACTCACGCTTCTTGGCGCGGCGGTCACGGTAGGCATATTGCCCAGCCTTCATGACAGCTTGTTTGGCGATGCGGAATACGTTCTTGCGGCGGCCGCGGAAACCCTTGGCCAGGGCGAGAACTTTTTTGTGACGAGCGCGGGCTGTTACACCACGTTTGACGCGAGGCATGGATGGACTCCTTCAGCGATTAATCGGGGCAAAAAGATCAGAGACCAGCCATGGGCAGCATCTTGGCGATGGAACCCATGTCGGAATCGTGCACGGTCACAGCGCCGCGGAGCTGGCGCTTGTTCTTCGTGGACTTCTTGGTCAGGATGTGACGCTTGAAGGCTTGACCGCGCTTGACGGTGCCACCCGGACGCACGCGAAAACGCTTCTTCGCACTGCTCTTGGTCTTCATTTTGGGCATGTTCTGCTCCTTTTA
>DAORJC010000191.1:0-5577 GCA_035438885.1 Aquabacterium sp.
GCCATCCTCATGCTGGGCGGCTGGGGCAGCATCCAGCGGGCCATGACCTCGTCGTTCACCCACAGCTTTGTCGAAGCGGGCTTCGCCGTGATGGAGTTCGACTACCCCGGTTGGGGAGACAGCGGTGGCTTTCCCAGGCAGGGCATCAACCCTTGGCGCCGAACACGCGTGGCCGACACGGCGCTCGCTCACCTGAAGTCTCAGTCCATGGTGGCCGCGCATCAGATCACGCTGTGGGGCACCTCCTTTGGCGGCGGGCATGTGGTCGATCTGGCGACCCAGCATCCTGAACTGAAGGGCGCCATCATCCAGGTGCCGATGCTCGATGGCCTGGCCGCCACCTTGGCCACGCCGCCGGCACGGCTTTTGAAGCTGGTCTCCCTGGGCACACTGGACCAGTTCAAGCCTGGGGCGCAGATCTACATTCCCACCTTGGCCCCCGAAGGCGAGTTCGGCACCATGGACCGCGATGGCGCCTGGGACGCCATGGAGGTCGCAATGGATGCCTTGAAGGGCCGCGGCTACGACAACCGCGTGGCCGCGAAGTCCGTGCTCACCATGCCTTTCTACCGCCCGTGGCTGCGCCTGAAGGACGTGAAGATCCCGATGCTCATGATCGGTGCCACGGGGGACACGGTGGCGCCTTTCGTGTCGGACAAGGTTCGGCGCGTGGGCAACCCCCATGTGCAGGTGATCGAAATCGACGCCAATCACTTTGACCCCTACTTCGACCCGCTGTTTCCCGGGGTCCTGGCGCACCAGTTGAAGTTTCTGCGCCGGTGAGGCTTGGGAAGGGTGAGGTCGCTGCGGCTGTGCCACACCCTCATCCCAACACAGTCGTTTCCTCCGTTCGCTACCCCACACAAGCCGCTATCTTTTTTCTCTGTCGTCCGCAAAGGCCTGGCCCGCGTTAAGCACTCACTCGCGCCCGTTTCGTGGCGCGCTTGAAAGCCCATGATGAACCTGCCCTCACGACTGTCCGTGCTCCTCCTTGCGCTGGCCGCGGCCTTACCGCTGACCGTGGGCACCTCTGCTCACGCACAGACCGCCGCGACGGCGACGACCACCATCAGCGCCAGCAGCTTTGGTGTGGAGCAGGTGCGCGCCCTGACGCCTGGCACCGAACTGGCCTTCAAGCTCTCGGCCACGCCGGGGGCCGAGGTCACGCTGCAGATCGGCGGCGCAACCTCTGGCGTGCGCCTGAACGAGGTCCGGCCCGGCGTGTATGAGGGCGACTACACCGTCCGCACCCGCGACCGCCTGACGGCGACCAGCCTGGTGACGGCCCGCATCGTGCGCGATGGCCGCGAGATGAATGCCACGCTGGACCAGTCGCTGGTGCGTGGTGCGCCCAGCCCGGTGCAGGCCGCCCGCATCGGGGCCTTTGCAGTCAATGCGCCTGACCGCATCCGCGCCGGCGATGAGCTGAAGTTCTCTCTGTCTGGCGTGCCCGGTGGCACCGCCCGGGTGGTGGTCGAGGGCGTCACCGCCAGCGTCCCCTTGACCGAGGTCAGCCGCGGTTTGTATGAAGGCACCTACACCGTGACGCGCAGGGAGCGCCTGCGTGGCAAGCTGGTCGCCACCGGTTTCCTGAAGGTCGGGCAGAAGGAGACCAGCCAGCGCTTTGTGCGTGAGCAGGTGGCCAACAACAACGCCAATGTGAACCGCAACGCCTATGGCTGCGACCGCAGCGATGGCCGTGATGCCAACCGCGCTGACATGGTCGGGGCCACGTGTGGCGCCGTGACGGCCGTCGGCAAGGCCGAGATCAACGAAGCAGACTCGAACAACGTGCTGGGCACGGTGGCCGGTGGTGTGCTTGGCGCGGTGATCGGCAACCAGGTCGGTGATGGCAAGGGCAAGGACCTCGCCCGCATCCTCGGCGCTGTCGGCGGCGCCTATGCTGGCAACCGCATCCAGAGCGCCCGGAACAAGACCACGGTCTACCGCGTCACGGTCCAGATGGACGATGGCAGCGCCAAGAACTTTGACCACGCCGTGGACCCGTTGCTGCAGGTCGGTGCGCGTGTGAAGGTGGTCAATGGCGCCATCGTGCCTCGCACCACAGGTGGCTGATCGCTGGCCCCCTGCGCGCACTCACAAGCTGAAGTCGTAGTCCACCGTCAGCGGCGCATGGTCACTGAACCACTGCCCCTTGTACACACTGGCCTGGCGCGCCGTGGCGGCCAACCCCGGTGTGGCCAGTTGGTAGTCAATCCGCCACCCCACGTTCTTGGCCCGGGCCTGCCCGCGGTTGCTCCACCATGTGTAGCACTCGTCGGTGGTGTCCGGGTGCAGGCTGCGGTAGACGTCGACCAGGCGGGTGTGGCCGGCCGGGTCCAGCAGGCGCGTCATCCAGGCGCGCTCTTCGGGCAGGAAGCCGCTGTTCTTGAGGTTGCCCTTCCAGTTCTTGAGGTCCTTCTCGTGGTGGGCGATGTTGACGTCGCCGATCAGGAAAAACTCGCGCTCGCCACGCAGGCGGGCCAGGTGGGGCTCGATCACGTCCAGAAAGCGGAACTTGGCCTCCTGGCGCTCTTCAGAGCTGGAGCCGCTGGGAAAGTAACAACTGATGATCGACAGCTTGCGGCCGGGTTTGTCAAAACGCAGCTCCACGTAGCGGCCCTCGGCGTCAAACTCGCCGGTGGTGTCGTGCGGGCCCAGGCCCACGATCACGTCAGAGGGCTCGTGGCGGGTGTACAGGGCCACGCCGGAGTAGCCTTTTTTCTCGGCGCAGTGAAAGTGCCCGTTCAGGCCGGCAAATTGCTCGAATTTGCCCTGAATGTCGGGCATCTGTGCCTTGAGTTCCTGCACCCCCATACAATCGGCCGAAAGGCCCTCTGCCCAGGGAATCAGTCCTTTGGTGGCCGCCGAGCGGATGCCGTTGAGGTTGAGGGATACCAGTCGAAACACGTTGAGATCTCAAGATGACGAACACCACCGCCCCTGCCGATCTGGCCCAGCAATTTGTGGCCTTTGCGGTTGAATCGAAGGTGCTGCGCTTTGGTGAATTCAAGACCAAGGCCGGGCGGCTGTCGCCCTATTTTTTCAATGCCGGTCTGTTTGACGACGGCGGCAAACTGGGCCGTCTGGCGCAATTTTATGCACAGCGGCTGGTGGCGTCGGGTTTGCAGTTCGACATGTTGTTCGGCCCGGCCTACAAAGGCATCACCCTGGCGGCGGCCGTGTCGATCGAGCTGGCCCGTCTGGGTCACAACAAACCCTTTGCTTACAACCGCAAAGAAGCCAAGGACCATGGCGAGGGCGGTACCCTGGTGGGCGCGCCGGTCCAGGGTCGGGTGCTGATCATCGACGACGTGATCTCGGCCGGCACCTCGGTGCGCGAGTCCATTGAGCTGATCAAGAACGCCGGTGCCACCCCCTGTGGCGTCACCATCGCCCTCGACCGTCAGGAAAAAGCCACGTTGAATGGGCAGGATTGCACGGAGAGTGCGGTGCAACAGGTGGAGCAGCACTACAACCTGCCAGTTGTGTCGATTGCATCTCTGGCCGACCTGCTCCAATATCTGCAAGGGCAGGCCGATCCTGCCTTGTCGTCTTTCCATCCCGCCGTGCTGGCCTACCGCCAGCGCTACGGTGTCTGAACCCGATTCATCGGAGTCTGCATGTCCCGACTGCCCGGTCTTTCGCTGTTGCCCTTGGCCCGCCTGGGCTGGCTGACCCTTGCGGTGGGCGTGCAAGGCGCATGGGCTGCGCCGGCGGCACCGGCCAAACCCAGCAGCGTCAGGATCTACTCGTGTGTCGACAGCCATGGTCAGCGCCTGACCTCGGATCGCCCCATCCCGCAGTGCCTGGACCGCGAGCAGCGCCTGCTCAACAAGGACGGCTCTCAAAAGGCCGTGCTGCCGCCCCGCCTGACCCCGGCCGAGCGCGCCGCGCGTGACGCCCAGGCCAAACAGACCGAAAAGGAAGAGCAGGCCTACAAGGATGCGGTGCGACGTGACCGCAACCTGCGGATGCGCTACCCCGACGAGGCCACGCACCAGAAGGCCCGCGAAGCGGCGCTGGACGACACCCGCAAGGCCATTGCCTCGTCCGAGCGCCGTGTGGCGGACCTGCGCAAGGAGCGCGAACCCCTGCAGGCCGATGCCGAGTTCTACAAGGGCAGGCCCATGCCCTTCAAGCTCAAGTCCAGGCTCGACGCCAACGACACATCCTTGCGCGCACAGCAGGACATCATCGAGAACCAGCACGCCGAGCTGATCCGCATCAACACCATGTTCGACGCCGAGCTGGCACGCCTGCGCAAGCTCTGGTCGGGGGCGGGGCCTGCCTTCGATGCGGAAGTGCCTGCCTCCATCAAGGCCAGAACGTCAGGCGCGGCGCCCTGACCCTGGATCAGCCGCCCAGCTTTTTCTTGAGCAGGTCGTTGACCGCCGTCGGGTTGGCCTTGCCCTTGGTGGCTTTCATGGCCTGACCCACCAGGGCGTTGAACGCCTTTTCCTTGCCGGCGCGGAACTCCTCGACCGACTTGGCGTTGGCGGCCAGCACCTCATCAAGGATGCGCTCCAGCTCACCCGTGTCGCTCATCTGCTTGAGGCCCTTGGCCTCGATCACGGCGTCCACGCGGGCCTGTTCTGGCGCGGTCGTGGCGGCTTCGCCATCCCACAACGCCTCGAAGACCTGCTTGGCGCCGTTGTTCGAGATGGTGCCATCGGCAATGCGGCCGATCATCGCGGCCAACACGGCGGCCGAGATGGGGCTGTCGCTCACGGTCTGCTCGGCGGCATTGAGCCGGCGCGAAACCTCACCCATCAGCCAGTTGGACACCAGCTTGGGCTGACCACACGCCTGGGCGGCCGTCTCAAAGAAAGCGCCAAACGCCTTGGACTGCGTCATCATCGTGGCGTCGTATTCGCTCAGGCCATAGTCGGCCTGGAAGCGCGCTGCCATCACGCGAGGCAGCTCGGGCATGCGGGCCTTGACGCGCTCGACCCACTCGGGCGCGATCACCAGTGGGGGCAGGTCGGGGTCGGGGAAGTAGCGGTAGTCGTGCGCGTCTTCCTTGGTGCGCATGGCGCGCGTCTCGCCCGTGTCGGGGTTGAACAAGATGGTGGCTTGCTCGATGGTGCGGCCATCTTCGATCTCGTCGATCTGCCAGTTGATCTCGTAGTCAGCCGCCTGCACGATGTGCTTGAAGCTGTTGAGGTTCTTGATCTCGCGGCGCGTGCCCAGCGGCGCACCGGGGCGGCGCACCGACACGTTCACGTCGCAGCGGAATGAGCCTTCCTGCATGTTGCCGTCGCAAATGCCCAGCCACACCACCAGGGTGTGCAGGGCGCGTGCGTACTCGGCCGCTTCTTTGCTGGAGCGGATGTCCGGCTCGGTCACGATCTCCAGCAGCGGGGTGCCCGCGCGGTTGAGGTCAATGCCCGAGGACTTCTCGCCATTGAAGCCATGGAAGTCATCGTGCAGCGACTTGCCGGCGTCTTCTTCCAGGTGGGCGCGCACCAGGCGCACCGTGAAGGGCTGCTCGCCCACAAAGAAGCTGACCGTGCCGCCTTGCACCACCGGCACTTCGTACTGGCTGATCTGGTAGCCCTTGGGCAGGTCGGGGTA
>DAORJC010000192.1:0-5565 GCA_035438885.1 Aquabacterium sp.
GGAGCCGGAGCCGGAGCCGGAGCCGGAGCCGGAGCCGGAGCCGCGTCGCTGCCGCCCGAGGCAGCCGCCAACGCCACGGCGCCCAGGCCAGCGGCGCCCCAGACCAGCCAGGGCGAGCCGCCACCCACGGCGGCCACGCAGATGCCCATCTCGGCGGCATCGGCGCTCAGTTGCTGGATCGAGCTCAGGCCGTCGCCAAGGCTGGCGTAGCCGGTCTGGCCATCGACGGGCACGTATTCAACGTATTGGCCTTCGGCGTTCAGACCCACCAGCTCACCACCTTCGGGGTAGTAGTCTTTGATGACCAGGTCGATGGGGCCTTCGGCGGCGTCGTCGATGCGCACTTGCAGGTCGTTGCCCGCGCGCTTGACACGCACGTTCTTGGGCGCGAGCTTGGTGCCTTTGTCGAGCAGCTCGATGCTGCGGCAGCCTGGGTCGTCAAAGAGGTTGACAACCTTGGTGTTGAGCACCTTGGCGCTGGACTCGGTGGCGCTGCTGTGAAACTTGACGATGTATTTGGTTTCCATGATTTCTTCTGCTTTAAGTGAAACGGATTGAAATCGATAGGTGCTTGAAAAAAATACGGTGTGAACTCGCAAGGACGGTCTAGGGCCCCCTGGCTCCGTAGTTCACGCTGTAGGTCTTTGGGCTCACCTTGTTGACGGTTTTCATGACTAGCGCTCCCCCAGGGATTCGGACAGGGTCTTGACGATGGGCTTGGTCAAGTAGTTCAGGACGGTGCGCTCGCGCGCCTTGATGTCCACCTGCGCTGTCAGGCCCGGGCGCAGCTCGATGTCGTGGTTCTTCTTGCCCTTGAACTCGCTCTCGCGCACCAAGATATGCACCCGGTAATAGCTCACCGGGCCGTTCTTGGTCTCTTCCTTGAGCACGTCGGGGCTGATGTAGATGACATCGCCGCGCAGGCCGCCAAAGACGGTGGAGTCAAAGGCATCGACCTTGACGAAGGCGGTCTGACCGACCGTCACGAAGGCGATGTCGGTGGGGGAGATCTTGGTCTCGGCGATCAGGTCACCCCCGGTGGGCAGCAGCTCCAGCACCACGTCGCCAGGGCGCAGCACAGCACCCAGCGTGGTGGCGCGGATGTTGTTGACGATTCCGTCGGAGGGCGCGAGCAATTCGGTGTGTTCGAGCACCTGGGAGCGGTCGCGCAACTGTTCGTTGTAGGTGTTGAGTTCCTCGCGCGCCTTGGTCATTTCGGTCTGCGCGTCCTGGAAGAACTTGTTGCGCCGATTGGTGATCTGCGCGCGGATGTCGGCTGCGGCGCGCTGCAACCTCAGCACTTCGGAGCGGCTCACATCGCCCGACTGCAGCAAGCCCTGGTTGATCTTGAGCTCGTCCTCGGCAATGGACAAGATGCGCTGCAGCGATTCGGTCTCTTCATTGAGCGCGGTGCGACGGCGGGTGTAGAGGTCGGTCTGGTTGCGCACGTATTCGCCAAATTTCTGGACTTCGGCATCAAACCTGAGCTCGCGACCAAAGAGCTCGGCCTCCAGGCGGGTGATAGCGGCTTTGAGGGCGGCGACCTTGGCCGCGCTGTCGTCCACGGCAGAGGAGGCACGCTCTTTTTCGAGCGTCACCAGCAGTTGCCCTTTGTTGACCTTGTCGCCTTCTTTGACGTGCAACCGGGTGACGACGCCCCCGTCGGGGGACTGGACCACCTGGGTGCGCTCGGCGGCGATGAATTGCGCGCTGGCGCGTGTGACTTGGTCGATCTTGGCCCAGGAAGCCCAGACCACAAGGCTGGTGATGGCCAGGGTGATGGAGATCAGGGTCAGGCGGGCGGTCTTGGGCTGGGGCAAGTCGCCCGGCACGCTGACGATCGTCATGTCTGGCAGTTTGTGTTGTTGGCTCATGTGGCCCGCCTGTCTGTGGCTGCAGCGGGGTTCGTGACCGTGACTTTGACGCCACGAAATTGGGGCCCGGGGGGCTGGGGCGGCTGGGCCGCATGCAGGGCCTGGAAGCCGCTCATGACTTGGTCGCGCGGGCCGTCGGCAACGATCTGGTTGCCAAGGACGACGATGATGCGGTCAACCAGCGGCAGCAGCGCGGGCTTGTGCGTGACGATGACCATGGTCTTGCCGTGTTCGGCCTCTTTCTTGAGCACGTCCAGGCACTGGGTCTCTTGCATCTGGTCCATGTTGGAGGTGGGTTCGTCGAGCAGGAGCACATTGGGGTTGGTGAGCATGAGGCGAGTGAAGGCGACCAACTGGCGTTGACCGCCGCTCAGGCCTTTGCCGCCTTCGCTGATGGGGCGATCGAGCCCCAGGGGATGGGCGAGCACGAGGCGGCTCATGCCGGTGCGCTTCATGACTTCGATCAAGGCGTCGTCGCCCGGGTCGGGCAGGCCGATGAGCAGGTTTTCGCGCAGGGTGCCCTGGAACAGACGGTGCTCTTGCTGCAGGTAGCCCATGTGGCGGTTGATGACTTCGCGGCTGACGTGCGAGAGGTCGAGCCCGTCGATCAGGATGCGGCCTTTGTTGGGCACGTACATGCCACTGAGCAAGCGCAGCAGCGTGGATTTGCCCGATCCGATGGGGCCGATGACGCCCACGCGTTCACCGGGCTTTATCTCCAGCGAGTTGATGATGAGCGCTGCCGGGCCGGGGCCGTAGGCAAACTCGACTTGCTCTGCGTTGAAGTGCCCGCGCAAATCGGTGGGGATGAGCACGCGCTCCAGACCTTCGTTGTCGGTCTTGAGGTCGTAGAGCTTGTCCAGGCCCTGCAGGGCGGCCTTGGCGTGGGCGTGCTGAACGAACAAGCCTGGCACCATCATGATGGGTGAGAGCACACGGCCGCTGAGGATGGAGGCGGCGATGAGCGCACCCATGGTCATGTCTCCGGCCATCACGACCATGGAGCCGACCACAACAACACCGGCGTAGCTCAGTTGCTGCAGCGCTGCGGCAAAGTAGGCCACGCTCTCGGAGGAGTGGCGCATCTCCAGATCGTTGGTGATGGTGTGCGCGTTGAGGCTGAGCCAGCGCGAGAGGAACTTCCAGCCGCCGGAACCGGACTTGATGGTTTCCACGCCGTCCACGGCCTCGACGAGAAGACCGGTTTTCTGATTGGAGTACTTGGCGCTGGATTCAGCGATGCGGTTGACACGGCGGCGCGCGGAAAGGCCGATCAGCAAGGAGGCTCCAGCCAGCAGCAGCGGCACGGCCGCCACCCAGGGGCTGGCGATCCAGGCGATGAGCACCAGGAAGACCATGCCCATGGGCACGTCCACCAGGGCAAACAAGGTGCCCGCGGTGTAGAAGTTGCGCACTTGCTCGTAGCCGCGCATCTGCCCGGCCAGCGAGCCCACGGAGGCGGGCAGTTGGTCGATGCGCAGTTGCAGCAGCCGCTGGAAGATTTCGCGCGAGAGCCGGTTGTCGAGCCCGACGGTGACGTGGTCCATGATGCGCGCGCGCACGAATTTCAGGGCCAGCTCGATCAGGATGCTCAGCACGACCCCGATGCCGAGCACGGCCAGGGTGTACTGCCCGCGCGTGGGTATGACGCGGTCGTAGACCTGCATGGAAAACAGCGAGGTCATCAGCGCCAGCAGACCAATGAAGACGGAGGCCACCACGGCTTCGCCCATGCTGGAGCGGTACAGGCGCATGCTGCGCTTGAGGATGTGGCTGAAGTTGCTGATGCCCGGGGTGTCTTCAGTCGCGGTTTGGCCGGCGCTCTCTTTTTGCCAATCCAGCAGCCAGCAGGCGCCCTCCAGCTCGCCTTTGTCTACGGTGCGCTTACCCGCCTGGCTGCTGATGATCCAGCGGCCGTCGGGCTCGCGGTCTGTCACCACAAACCAGCCTGCACGCGCGGTATGGCCCAACAAGGGCAGGTGCACCCGGTCGGGTTGCGCCAGGCGCTTGGGCTCGGCGTAGCCCAGCGCGTTCATCACGGCGCCCACTGCCTGCGACCCAGTGCGGCTGCCTGCGCCCCGCACGCTCGCCTGCAGACGCAGGCGATCGAGCGCGAGGTTGCGGGTGCGAGCGATGAACATGACGGCCCACTCCAACTGATCCATGGCCTCGGCAGAGGAATCTGTTGGCTCCACCCGGTTGCTTGCTTTGTTGGAATAGCTCACGTTGGCGTTCTCTTGGGGTGCGGGGTCGGGCTCAAGGCTGTTGGGCCGCGTAGACCCTCAAGCGCTTGAGCAACCCGAAGAAGTTGTGTTGCACGTCGTTGAGCGCGTATTCGTTTTGCGAGAGTTCGCGCATGGCGTTCATCACATCCAGCCAGCTCTTCTTTGCGGCGGTGAATTGGCGCACGTACGATTCGTGGATCTGGCGGGAGCTTTCCACCGATACCACCAGGGATTTGGATCGCTGCAGGTTTTCCTGAATTTCGTCGGCGTCATTGAGCATGGCTTGCAGCGCTTCCAGACGGGCCGCGTCTCGCGCACCTTCGAGGCTGGCTGCGCGCGCGATCAGGGCGTCGACTTCGCTGGATGCGGCAAACCCAGCACCGGTGGAGTAGCGCACACCGACAAAGGCGGCGGTGGTGCCGCCCGATCCCAGCCCGCGGTCTACCCGCGCATACAGCTGGGGCCGAAGTTCAGAGCGCTTGGTTTCGATGCGCGACTGAGCGGCAAGCAGCTCTTTCTCGGCGCGGCGAACAGTTGGCTGGCGGTTGGCCAGCGCGGCCCAGTCGGTGCCTTGAAATGCCTGGGCTTCGGCTGCAAACCGTTCGGGCACGCCTTCGCTGGCGGGCGAGCTCAGGGTGTTGCGCAGCCCTTCGATGCCGGTGAGCTGCTCAAGGCGCAGCTTGGCGAGGCTGGCGTTGAGCAGCGCTTTGCGCCGGTCAAGGCCCGCTTGCATGACCTGCGCCTGAACCAGTTGCAGCTCCACCTGGGTGGACAACTCTGACTGAACCCGTCGGGTCATCATGGCTTCGTGGTCGGAGAGCAGTTTGAGCAACCGGTCGGCCACCACCACACGCCCGTTGGCGGATTGCAGGGTTTGCCAGGCGCTGATCACCTGCAAATCGATGTCTTGCTCTTGCTCGGGAACACGGGAACGGGCGAGCTCCGCGCTTTGCTTGGCCAGATCGACACCGGCAGCGGTCGCACCGCCGTCCCAGACGTTTTGCTCCAGGCGCAGGTAACGCGAGGGCTCGGCCACGAGATCTTTGCCCCCCCCCTCCAGCACGATCGACAGGCTGGGCAGGTAACGGGCGGACGCCGCATCGACTTCTTTGCCCGCAGCGTCTACGCCGAGACGGGCGGACTTGATGGCAGGGTGGTTGTTGCGCGCTGCAGCCCGGAGCTCATCGAGCGTTTGCGCTCCCGCCCCCGCGCAGGCCAGCAAGGCACTGAAAGCCACCAGGGTCATGACGCGCGAGCGGGCAAACGCATGCGCGGTGGCAGCCTGTTGAAGACGCGCGAAAAAGGAAGAGGAGCTTAAAAGGAAGCTCACGGATAGGAAATTCAACCGCATGAGGCCAAGTATGGCACGACGGATAGGAAATTCAACCGCATGAGGCCAAGTATGGCACGAGTTTTGGGCCTCGAAACACGTTCGGCCAAGGAAGGTTGAGCGCTCGCTTGCCGCT
>DAORJC010000193.1:0-5560 GCA_035438885.1 Aquabacterium sp.
ATGGTGACGCCGAGCGCCTGGGTCACCACATTGCGGTGCGGATGGGTGCGCGCCTGAGCCGCACTGATGGCGCCCTGGTCGATCAACTCCTGCGCCGTGCTCATGACCACCTCGTCCGCCTTGGACTGGCTGCCGCTGTCCAGCATCAACAGGCGCTGCTTGGGCGCGATCCAGATCCGTGTGACCGACTGCTTGGTGAAGGCCATGGGCAGCAGCTCCAGCAAGGCCTGCTCCTTGAGCTCCTTGCTGGCTTTTTTGCCGGGCTTGCGACCGGTCTGCTTCTCGATCTGGTCGGCCATTTCGTCGACGCGCTTTTTGACCACAGAGCCTGGCACCACGCGCTGCTCGGTCATGAGCTTGACCACCCACTGCCCGCCCACCGACTCGATCAGGGGGCCATTGGCCTGGCCACGTGGCTCGACCCAGCCTTGGGACTTTTGCTGGGTGGCGCCACATTCGACAAAACGGAACTGGCTGAGCTTGTCCTCAATCTCGCTCAGGTCAGGGGTGCCCTCAGGGCCGATTCGGTACAGGGTCAGGTTCTTGAACACAAGCAGCTTTCAGGGGGTGGCTCAGTCGCCACGCATCAGGGAGTCGAGCGTGAGCTCGTAGCCAGGACCAAAGGTGTCCAGGAAATAGCGCACCTCGGGCAACATGTGCTCTTGGATCTTGCGCTCGATCTGTTGGGCGGCCTGCTCGAATTCGCGGTTGCCGTAGCGCAACTCGGCGCGGCACTTGAGCCAGGCGGCCAGGCGGTCGGCCGCCTTGACCAGTTGCGCTTCATCGTCAGGCCACTCGTTGTGGTCCATGACCGAGCGCAGCGTGGCCTGCAGTGGCGCGGGCAACAAGGTCACCATTTCGCGGCCGACCTCATCTTCCAGGTGGGCCGTGGCCTGGCGCATGGCCGGGGAATACTTGACCGGGGTCGGCAGGTCGCCGGTGATGGCCTCGGTCGCGTCGTGAAACAAGGCGCGCGTGGCCACGGCATTGGGGTCGATCTGGCCACCCAGCACGTCGCGACGGATCACGGCCAGGGCATGGGCCAGCACGGCCACTTCCCAACTGTGCTGGGCCACGTCTTCTTCAACCGCGTTGCGCATCAAGCCCCAGCGCTTGATGAAACGCAGGCGGGAGAGGTGGGCGTAGAAGGGACTGTGGGAGCTGTGGCTCATCGGTCTGCCGCCTTGGGGGCCGACGTCATGACGCGGGCCAGCAGTTGGTTGAGTTGGGTGACCTCGTCCGCCGACAGGCAGGCCGTGGCACGCTGGTCGTGGGCCTGAACCGCCGCGGAAATGCCGACCAGATCGGCCTGGCCTTTGTCGGTCATGAACAGGCCCAGGGCGCGCTTGTCGGTCGGACTGGGGCGACGCTCCACATACCCCATGCCCTCCAGGGAGTCGATCAAGGCCACGGCACCCGAGCGGGCAATGCCCAGAATGTTGGACAGCTCGGTGAGCTTGAGCCCCGGGTTGCGAGCAATGATCACCAGGGCCGAAAACCGTGGCGGGGTGATCTGCCAGGGCGCCAGCGAGGCAATGAAGTCCTCGTACATGACGATCTGGGTGCGCCGGACGTTGTAGCCCAGCAGTTGGTCCAGCACGCCATAGTCCACCCCGGGCACGCGCGGGTTGAAAGGCACCTCGACAGCAGGTGGCAGGTAAACCTCGGGCTTGGGTGTCTTGGATGGGCTCATGAACAAAAAAGGCCAGTGCTTGTGAGCAACTGGCCAGACGATGATCAATGATATGTGGGCCTGTGAAGGCGGATGGTCGGGGCGGTGGGATTCGAACTCACGACCCTCTGCTCCCAAAGCAGATGCGCTACCAGGCTGCGCTACGCCCCGAACAAGCCGAGAGTATAGCCCGAAAATCACCGATTTCCGGGCCTGATGACAAATCAGGCCTGCATTTGTTGCCAGACCTTCTCCAGGCGCTTGATGCTCACGGGCTGTGGCGTGCGCAGCTCCTGGGCAAACAGGCTGACCCGCAACTCCTCCAGCAGCCAGCGGAACTCGTCCAGACGCGCATCGTGTGTGCCTTTGAGCTCGGCCAGGCGCCGGGTGTAGCGCTGGTCCAGCGGTTTGAGCTCGCTCAGGCGTTGCGCATCGCGGGCCGGGTCGCCCTTGAGCTTGTCCAGCCGCAGGGTGATGGCCTTGAGGTAACGCACAAAGTGCTGCAACTGGGCATAGGGCGTTTGCGCCACAAAGCGCTTGGGCATCAGGCGCTGCAGTTGCGCCTGCACGTCGTCGGCCACGTCCTTGGGCGGACGCGAATCCTTGAGCTTGCGGGTGGCCGTGGCGTACTCCACCAGCACCGTGCCAGCCAGCCGGGCCACTTCTTGCGCGATCAGGTTCAGGCGCGTGCGCCCTTCTTCGATGCGGGCCTTGAAGCTGGCCGCGTTGTTGGGCAGGGGGTCGTTCAAATAGGCGCGGTCCAGGGCGATGTCGATGATCTGCTCGCGCAGCTCTTCCGGCGTGCCCAGGCTCATGTAGGCCATGGCCATTTTCTGCAGGTCCGGGATGTTCTTTTCCAGGTACTTCAGGGGCTCCTTGATCTGCAGGGCGATCAGGCGGCGCAGGCCGACGCGGTGCTTGGCAGCGGCCACATCGGGCTCGTCAAACACCTCGATCTCCACGTGGGAGCCCTTGTCCACCAGGGCCGGAAAACCGATCAGGGTGTGGCCACCCCGCTGCAGTTCCATCAGCTCGGGCAGCTCGCCAAAGGTCCAGTCGGTCAGGGGCTGCACCGCCGTCACGCGGGGGCGGATGTCGTCGGCGGGACGCGAGTCGCCCTTGACCCGCTGGGGGCCCTTACCAGAGGCGGCCGATGACGGCGCCGTGGGTGGGGTGGCCAGGGCTGCCCCGCCTTGCGGGCCGGCATCCACCACCGCCTGCGCCTTGATGGCCGCCAGGGCCTGGAAGGCACCACGCGCCAGCGAACCCAGCTCGGCCTTGAGGGCCGGCAGGTTGCGGCCCATGCCCAACTGACGGCCGTGCTCGTCGACCACGCGGTAGTTCATGAACAGGTGGGGCGACAGGGTGTCGAGCTTGAAATCGGCACGCTTGACATCCAGTTGGGTCTTGTCACGCACGGCCTTGAGCAGCACGTCCATCAACCCGCCCTTGCCAAAGTCCACCGCGTCGACAAAAGACTCAACGTAGTCGGGCAATGGCACCAGCCGGGCCCGGGGCTTTTGGTGCAGGCTCTTGACCAGGGCCAGCACCTTGTCTTTGAGCATGCCGGGCACCAGCCACTCACCCGCGTCGTCGCTGACCTGGTTGAGGGCAAAAATGGGCACCGTGACGGTCACCCCGTCCCGCGGGTCGCCGGGCTGGTGCAGGTAGGCGGTGACGCAGTCCACGCCCCCCACGCGCAGCACCTTGGGGAAGGCCGACGTGGTGATGCCCGCGGCCTCGTGGCGCATCAGCTCTTCGCGGCTGAGGTACAGCAGCTTGGGGTTCTCGCGGCTGTCGTGCTTGTACCAGCGCTCAAAGCTGGCACCACTCATGACCTCAGGCGGGATCTGCGCGTCATAAAAGGCGTGGATCAGCTCGTCGTCGACCAGCACGTCCTGCCGGCGGGACTTGTGCTCCAGTTGCTCGACCTGGGCGATCAGCTTGCGGTTGGCGGCCAGGAAAGGCAAGCGGGTCTCCCACTCCTCGCCCACCAGCGCTTCGCGGATGAAGATCTCGCGTGCGGCCTTGCAGTCCACCAGCCCGAAATTGATCCGCTTGTTGTTGTAGACGACCAGGCCATACAGGGTGGCCCGCTCCAGCGCCACCACCTCACCGGCCTTCTTTTCCCAGTGGGGATCAAGCAGTTGTTTCTTGAGCAGGTGGCCGCCCATCTGCACCAGCCAGGCCTGGTCGATGTTGGCAATGCCGCGGCCAAACAGGCGAGTGGTCTCCACCAGTTCGGCAGCCAGGATCCAGCGCCCGGGCTTTTTGCTCAGATTGGCACCCGGGTGCTTGTAGAACTTGATGCCACGGGCGCCCAGGTACCAGTCCTCGTCATCGCTCTTGCAGCCAATGTTGCCCAGCAGGCCCGACAGCAGGGACAGGTGCACCTGCTCGTAGGTGGCGGGGCTGCCGTTGAGGCGCCAGTTGTGCTCGGCCACCACGGTGTGGAGCTGGCTGTAGACGTCCTTCCACTCGCGCACGCGGCGGGGGTTGATGTAGTTGTCGCGCAGCAGTTGCTCATACTTGCGGTGGCTGAGCTTGTGCTTTTCAGGCGCGCCGGGCTCGTGGTGACCGTGCCCGCCACGGGACTCGTCCAGCCAGTGCCACAGCTTGATCGTGCCCATGAACTCCGAGCGCTCGTCGTCAAACTGCTTGTGCTTGGTGTCGGCCTGCTGTTGCTGGTCGATCGGGCGGTCGCGCACATCCTGCACGCTCAGGCTGGCCGCGATCACCAGCACCTCGGCCAGGGCCTCGCGGTCCTTGGCCTCCAGGATCATGCGGCCCACGCGGGGGTCCAGCGGCAATCGGGCCAGGTCCATGCCCAGCTTGGTGATCTCGTTGTCGTCGTCGACCGCGCCCAGCTCATTGAGCAACTGGTAGCCGTCGGCAATGGCCTTGCGCAACGGTGGCTCGATGAACGGGAAGTCATCGACCAGCCCCAGGCGCAGGGACTTCATGCGCAGGATCACGCCCGCCAGGGAGCTGCGCAGGATTTCAGGGTCCGTGAAGCGCGGACGGCCGGTGAAATCCTTCTCGTCGTACAGACGGATGCAGATGCCATTGGCCACCCGGCCGCAACGCCCTGCCCGCTGGTTGGCGGCGGCCTGGCTGATGGGCTCGATCTGGAGCTGCTCGACCTTGTTGCGAAAGCTGTAGCGCTTGACCCGCGCCTGACCGGAGTCGATCACGTAGCGGATGCCCGGCACGGTCAGCGAGGTCTCGGCCACGTTGGTGGCCAGCACGATGCGGCGCCCACCGCCGGTTCTGAAGACCTCGTCTTGTTCCTGCTGGCTCAGCCGTGCAAACAGCGGCAGGATGGTCGCCGTGACACGGTGGTGGGCAAAGTGCTTGCGCAGGTGGTCGGCTGCTTCACGGATCTCGCGCTCGCCGGGCAAAAAGACCAGGATGTCGCCACTGCCGTCGCGCCAGAGTTCATCGGCGGCGTCAACGATGGCCTCGTTCAGACCGTATTCGCGGCTCTCTTCAAAGGGGCGGTAGCGCTGCTCGACCGGGAACAGCCGACCCGACACCATGATGACCGGTGCGGGGCCCTTGGCACTGGCGAAGTGCTGCGCAAAGCGGTCCGCATCGATCGTGGCCGAGGTCACGATGATCTTCAGATCAGGGCGGCGCGGCAGCAACTGGCGCAGGTAACCCAGCAGAAAGTCGATGTTGAGGCTGCGCTCGTGCGCCTCGTCGATGATGATCGTGTCGTAGGCGCGCAGGTCCGGGTCGCCCTGGGTTTCGGCCAGCAAGATGCCGTCGGTCATCAGCTTGACGCTGGCGCCCGGCTGGATGCGGTCCTGAAAGCGCACCTTGTAGCCCACCACGTCACCCAGGGGCGTGTTGAGCTCTTCGGCGATGCGTTTGGCCACGCTGGAG
>DAORJC010000194.1:0-5555 GCA_035438885.1 Aquabacterium sp.
TCCTCAGCAGGCCTTCTTCTGCAGCATCCGTGCCGCTTGAGCCAACGGAGACCGTTGCGGTCGAATGCCCCTCTTCTGAGGCGCCAAAGCCGACCATTGCATTTGCCAGTCAGGACCCCCCCTCGGGTGCGAACCCCGCGAGTCAGCAGGAACCTGACGCCTCAGCACGACCCCGGTTCGCCTGGCTTCTGGGCACCGAGCCCAAGCAACGCCGCTGGATCGCTCGGACGCTGATCTCCTCTTCGGCCTATGTGCTGGGGCTGGCGAGTCTGGCCTTCGGGGCCAAGGTTGGCCTGGTCGTGCCTGCGCATGCCTCCGTGCTGGCCTTGGCTCTGATCCTGACACCTCTGCTCGTGTTCATCGCCGTGCGCAGTGGCCTGACCCGGCGGTTGGCCGACCCGGCCATCACGTTGGTGCAGATCCTGGCGGCCTCCACCTGGGCGTGTGCGCTTTATGCGACCACGTCTCATGCGCACGCTGCTCAACTGACGGCTTTGGTCATGGTGATCACCGTGGGGGTGGGCAATCTCAAGCGATCGCATGCCTGGGTGGCCTGTCTGTACGCCATGCTGGCCATGAGCGGCACGATTGCGTTGATGACCCATCTGAATCCGCAGGTCTATGTGCCGACTGTGCAGGTGGTCCATTGGATCTTGCTGATGATCGACCTGCCGGTGCTCATGCTGATGGGCATTCAGTTGAGCAAACTGCTCACGCGCCTCAAGCAGCAGCGCGTGCAGTTGAAAGACGCCGTTGCGCGTTTGCATGACCTGGCCACTCATGACGAGCTGACCGGCTTGAACAACCGCAACCACATGCATGAAATGCTGGAGCACTACAAGCGCCGCCATCTGGAGTGTGGCGAGACCTTCAGTCTCGCCCTGATCGACCTCGATCACTTCAAGCGCATCAATGACAGCCACGGCCACGCCGTGGGCGACGAAGTACTCAAGGCCTTTGCGCGTCAGGCTGAAGATACCTTGCGGCGCATCGACCTGATCGCCCGCTGGGGCGGTGAAGAGTTCCTGGTGCTGTGCCCACAGACCACGCCTGAACAGGCCTTGATCGGGCTGGAACGCCTGCGCCTCGCATTCACTGAAACGACCGTCTCCGGCACCGTCCCGGACCTGCGGGCATCGTTCTCGGTCGGCCTGGCCGCACCCGGCAACAACGAATCCATCGAATCCACGCTCGCCCGTGCGGACGCCGCGCTCTATTCAGCCAAGCGCTCTGGCCGCAACCGCGCCTGCGTTGAGGGCGCCGAAGGTTGCGCAGCGCCAGGCTGACTCAGCTCGACGAATCCTTGGAGCGCGTCTGGGCCACTGCCATCATGATGCCGATTCCGAGGACGATCAGGCACGCAATGCCGACATAAACTGGCTCCAACCCGGCCGTGAGAAGGCCCCAGGCGATGCCACCAACGACCAACGCCAAGCCAATGATGTAAAGCGCAAACGACATGATGATTCCTCTTCAGTTGCCTGAATGGTTGTTCCTGATGAAAACGACTATAGGCACTGGCGCCGTCCCGCACAGCAGGCCGACGCCGCAACCCTGCGTAGGTCCGCGCCTACCTGTTCCTCCCATGGGGCTCGCCAAGGACAACACATGACGCTCACTCCCACCCCCGTGACCGCTGCGATCGCAGGCATTTTCTCGGCCCTCACCTGGCCGCTCCTGTGGGCACATTTCGGTCAATCAGACACCTCTGGCAGTCTGGAGTTGATCGTGGCGACCCTGCTGCTCGTTGCGTTGCCGGCGCATGCCCTGGTGATGGGGTTTGGCTACCGACCAGAACCCCATTCACGGAAACTGGACACGGCGCTGCTCAAGCGCGTCGGGGCCTGGTTGGCGGCCGCACTGCTGACCGTTGGCATCACATCCCTTTGAGTCGCGGGCTGCAGACTGCGGGTTTACGACCAGCCACTGCCCTCGGGCACCGCTCAAAAGGGTGCATTTTCAACGCCTGATGAGGGATATTCCGCGACAACACCCGGGTACCCTGAGGGCATCCATTTACCATTTGCTCAGGGCCGGGCAACAACCAATGCCGCCCCATCGGATTGAGAAAAACATGGCGCCCTCGTTTGATCACCGCTTCACCGGAGCCCTTGAGTGAGGCTCAAAACAGTCTCCAGAACGCTGTTCCTGGGTGTCTTGCTGGCCTTGCTGGCCAATTTTGTCTTTTTGATATTGATCAAAAGGGCGGATGACTCGGCGACCCGCGCCGCAGCCGCTCGCGAAGAAACGGTTCTCGCCGTCGAGAAGCTGCGCCGCGAGACCGAAATGCTGCGTCGACTGGTGCGGGCGTACACCGCCACCGGGCAGCCCAATTACCTTCTGACGTATTACGAGATCGTCGGCATTCACCTCGGCGAGAAACCGCAGCCTCTCGCCGATGATTCGATCGTTTTCTGGGAAGAAGTCATCGCCGACCCCAAGAAACATGCCATTTCAACGACTGGGCCACGCAGTCCCCTGGTCGACCGCATGAAGGCGCTGAACCTCAGTGCGCAAGAGCTGGCGGTGCTGGCGCGTGTGATGGCCGCCACCGACCAGCTCAAAAAGACCGAACAGGTCGCGTTTGCCGCGACCCAGGGCTTGTACGACGCCAGCACCGGAGCCTTCGTCTCAGAAGGTGAGCCCAACCTGGCCTATGCCACCCAACTGGTGCACAGCCGCCAGTACGAGCACGACGGCGCTGAATTGATCCGGGCCATGTCCGACCTGGCGCGCCTGGTCAATGCCCGGACCGAGGCGTCCGTCAGTCAGGCCTCTGCCAAGGTTCAACGCTTCATCGTCCTGGCCGTGGCCGTTGACCTGGGCCTGGTGCCTGTCATGCTGTTTGCATTGATGATGGTCCGGCGGCGCGTGCTGCGTCCCATCGAGTCCCTCAGCGACAAGGCCCGTGCCTTTGCCTCCGGCAACTACGAAGTTCGCACCGAGGTGCTCGGCAGCGCCCTGGACGAGGTCGAGGCCTTGGGCGAGACCATGGACGCCATGGCCCAATCGATTCAGGACGATCTGTCCGTGCGCACTCGCACTCAGGCCGACCTTCAGGTCGCGCGTGACGAGGCGGAAGCGGCCACCCGTGCCAAGTCACTCTTTCTGGCCAACATGAGCCACGAGATTCGCACCCCGATGAATGCCATCATCGGCATGACGCACCTGACCTTGCAGACACCGCTGACGACGCAACAAAAGGACTACCTGAGCAAGGTGGCCTCGGCCTCCCAGATCCTGCTGGGCGTCATCAACGACATCCTCGATTTCTCCAAGATCGAAGCGGGCCACCTCACGCTGGAGAACTCACCTTATCGCATTGAAGAGGCCGTTGGCAGCGCATTGATGATGGTTCGCCAGGCCGCCCAGGAGCGAGAGGTCGAGTTGCTGTGCGAGTTTGCCGATGCCGACTTGCTGACCCACGCCAGCGTGATCACCGGCGACATGCTGCGGGTGGTTCAGATCCTGACCAACCTGTTGTCCAACGCGGTCAAGTTCACCCACAGCGGGCACGTCAAGGTGACGGTCAGGATGCAGGCACGCCAAGATGACCGGGCCATGCTGAAGTTCGAGATCAGCGACACCGGCATCGGCATGACGGCCGAGCAAATGTCCCGGCTCTTTCAGGAATTCACACAAGCGGACGACAGCACCACGCGCCGCTATGGTGGCACCGGCCTGGGGCTGAGCATCAGTCAGCGGCTGGCCCGACTCATGGGCGGTCGCATTGAAGTCCAGAGCGAATTCGGGCTGGGCTCCACCTTCAGCCTGGTGTTGCCCAGCACCTTCGTTCCGGACTCCGTCACCGAACTGCCGCATGTGCCAGTCGAGAAACTTCGCGTGCTGGTGGTGGACGACCAATCCGAAGCCCGCCTGATGTTGGCCGGACTGCTGCGAACCTTGGGGGTTGGTGCACAGCACGGTGATCAAACTGGATGCGTCGAGGTGGCCAGCGACGGCGCCAAGGCCCTGGCCATGGTCGAGCAAGCCATGGAGGCAGGCGTGCCCTTTGATGTGGTGCTGCTCGACTGGGTCCTGCCTGACATGAATGGCTCGGAAGTGCTGCACCGATTGCGTCAATGCGATGCAGCCCTCAGCGTGGTCGTCATGTCTGCCTATGACTGGGACAACCTGCACGTCAATGCCTTGCAGGCCGGCGCCAGCAGCTTCTTGTCCAAGCCCATCCTGCCCAGTGCGTTGCGCAGCTTGCTGGCACGCCTGACGGGCATCGAACAGGCCACAGATGCCATGAGCGATGGGGCTGAACGCGCCATTCGGCTCGATGGCCTGCGTGTGTTGATGGCGGAAGACAACGCCGTGAACCAGGAGTTGGCCACCGCATTGCTCACCCGTCGTGGCGCCGTGGTCGACGTCGTCAACAACGGATGCGAAGCGCTGGAGCGCCTGCGGCAGACCGGGGCGTCAGGCTATGACGTGGTGCTCATGGACTTGCACATGCCCCTGATGGATGGCTATGAAGCGACGCGGCAGATCCGGCTTGACCGCGCCCTGTCTCAAGTGCCGATCCTCGCCATGACCGCCCATGCACTTCAGGAGGAGCGTGAACGCTGCCTGGCATCGGGCATGCAAGGCCACATCAGCAAACCCCTGGACCCCCAGCGCCTGTATGCCACGCTGGAGCCGTACCGGCCTGATGCGATCAAGGCGCAGACTCAGCCAGCAGCCCTGTCTGATGAGCTCGACCTTCAAAGCCCACGGTTGCCGGTCGTTGACGGTTTGAACACGGCCCGAGCGCTGGTCCGCCTGGGTGGTGATGCTCAGTTGTACGAGCGAATCTTGTTGACCTACCTGAAGCATCTGGACGACACCGCCGGCCCACTGGCGCAAGCCATCGAGGTCATGGACTTCCCCCCGATTGAGCATGAAGCGCACACCCTGCGCGGCATCTCGGCCACGGTGGGCGCCAATGATCTGGCCCAACTGGCCGGCGCCCTGGAAGTCGCTGCGAAGGCGCACGATGCAGCCAGGGTGATGGAGGCCGCTCCCCCGTTCATCCGGGCCTTGACGGCCATGGTCGGGGCACTGCACCAACAAATGAGTCTGCCGCCAGACCCTGAGGACGACGGCTTCAGGGAGGCCTGGACGGTGCCCGGTGACCTGCGCGAACTCCCCCCGCCCATCAGTGCGCAGGCTCGGCAAGCCCACCTGGCCCTGTTGAAATTGCTGGAGGACGACGACAGTCAGGCCATGGTGGTGTGGCAGCACGAGCGCTCGGTGTTCAGGGATTCCCTCCCATCCTTGATCTTCAACCGCCTGAACGCTGCCATGGACCGGTGTGATTTTGAAAGTGCACTGAACTTGCTCAAGGAGGGCATCCGTCATGCCCATGCTTGAGCAGTCGCTGGCTGACCGAACCGTGCTGGTGGTCGATGACGCGCCCACCAACCTGAATCTTCTGGCCAGCCTGCTCAACCCGATGTACCGGGTCAAGCTGGCCCCTTCTGGCCCCAAGGCCCTGGCCATTGCACGCAAGGCGCCGCCCGATCTGATCCTGCTGGACGTGATGATGCCCGGCATGGACGGCTATGAGG
>DAORJC010000195.1:0-5493 GCA_035438885.1 Aquabacterium sp.
GTTGCAGCCGGTATTGCTGTCGATGTTGCTGGTCATCGGCGTGCTGCTGGCCTTGCAGGCCCGACAGCGCAGTGTCAGTGCCGACGCACCGAAGGGACGGGGGCAGGTGGTGGATGTGGCCTTGTATGAGGCCGTGTTCAACTGCATGGAGAGCCTGCTGCCCGAGTACAGCGCCTTCGGGGCCGTGCGCGAACCCGCGGGTTCTGCCTTGCCGGGCATTGCACCCAGCAACGCCTACCCTTGTGCAGACGGCATGGTGGTGATCGGCGGCAATGGTGACTCGATCTTCAAGCGCCTGATGGTGGCCATTGAACGCGACGACCTGGCCCAGGATCCCGGTCTGGCCCACAACCCCGGGCGTGTGCAGCGCGTGGCCGAGATCGACGAGGCCATTGCAGCCTGGACGTCCCAGCGGCCGGTCGAGAGGGTGGTGCAGGCCTTGAACGAGGTCAGCGTGCCGGTGGGCCGCATCTACTCCGCCCGCGACATCGCCCACGACCCGCACTATCGCGCCCGCGACATGATCCTGCCCGTGACCACCCACGATGGTCTGACAGTGGAAGTCCCAGGCATCATTCCCAAACTCAGCGCCACACCCGGTGGCATCAGCCGGCGTGGCCCCATGTTGGGCGAGGACACCGACGAGGTCCTCGCGCGCCTGGCGGGAGCAAGCCATCGCCCTGATGGGGGATGACACGGTTCAAATTGCGTCCGCAAGGGCCATGTGCGCTTAGAGTGCCACCATCGTCTCAACCAAGGAGCCTCATGACGTTTCGGTCTTTGCCTTTGTCCTGGGTTCGCGCAGGCCTGATGGCTGCCACCCTGTCCTTGTCGGTCCCCGCTGTGCAGGCAGCAGGTCCCAGCGACCTGTCGGCCGTGCCGGTGGCCGTGTCGGTGACTGCGCCTTCGGGCTTTTTCGCGGGCAGCGCGATGCTGGTGATGGTGTCCGTCGAGGCCAGCGCAGAAGGCGCTGTCTGTGTGATCGAGCGGGTCAGTGATGGCGCACGCATGACCTTGAACGTCTCGGGCAAGGTGGTCAAGGGTGCCTCCAACGTGTCCGGCACCGCTGTGGTGGCCACCGCCATCAGCACCGGCATGATCCTGTCGGCCGCGGGCGAGGTGATTGCCTTTGTGCCCAATGCGCTGGGCAAGGCCTTGTTCCATGACGAACGGGTGACCCGATGAGGCGCGCCGCTTCCCGGGGCCTGGCAGGACTGGTCCTGGCGGCTGCGCTGCTCCATGCCCCCGCGGCGATGGCCGGTCGGCACTGCGAGGCCTCGGTGGTCACGCAGGATCAGATCCGCCAGGGCATGGGTCTGGCCGAGCGGGTGTCCAAGGCGCTGGATGCCTCTGGCGCCCAGGTGGTGCTGCTGGCACGCATGGGGCAGGATCTGGGCAAATACCGCCAGCGTTATTCGCACATGGGCTGGGCCTACAAAACGCCCGAGGGCTGGCGGGTGGTCCACAAGCTCAATGAATGCGGCACCGACCACGGTGATGTGTTTCGCCAAGGGCTGGCGCAGTTTTTCCTGGACAACCTCTACCGGTATGAGGCGGGCTATGTGGTGCCCACGTCCGAGGTGCAGGCGCGCATGCTGACCTTGCTCAAGGACGATCGGCTGGTGGCGCAACTGCACGAACGCGCCTACAGCATGCTGGCTTACACCTGGGCGCAGAGGTATCAGCAGAGCAACCAGTGGGCCCTGGAATCGATGGCGCTGGCCATGGAGCCTGCCGTGACCACACGTGAAAAGGCGCAGGCCTGGTTGCGCCTCAAGAGTTATGAGCCGGCCCAACTGGAGATCTCGGCACTGACCCGCCTGGGTGCCCGTGTCACGCGGGCCAACATCGCCTTTGACGATCACCCCGACGAGCTGCGCTACAGCAGCCGCATCCGCACCACCACGGTCGACTCCGTGTTCGCCTGGCTGAGCCAGCGCGGCATGGCCTCCACCGTGATGACGGTCAACTGAGAAGGATTCAGTCGTGTCCCAACCCCATGAATCGGGCCAGTTCGGCCTGCTCAGGCAGCGCCGCTTTGGCCCCTTCTTCTGGACCCAGTTCCTGGGGGCGGGCAATGACAATCTGTTCAAGTTTGCCTTCACGGTGCTGGTGACCTACCAGTTGCAACTGAGCTGGCTCAAGCCCGAGATGGCCGGCCTGGTGATCGGCGCCTTGTTCATCCTGCCGTTCGTGTTGCTGTCGGCCTCGGCCGGGCAGTGGGCCGACAAGTACGACAAGGCCCTGATCATGCGGTCCATCAAGCTGCTGGAGATCGCCATCATGGGCCTGGCGGCCTGGGGCTTTTTCACGCTGACGGTGCCGCTCCTGCTGCTGTGCGTGTTCCTGATGGGGGTGCACTCCACCTTGTTCGGGCCGGTCAAGTACGCCTACCTGCCCCAGCACCTCAGCCCCGCCGAGCTGACGGGTGGCAACGGCATGGTCGAGATGGGCACGTTTGTCTCCATCCTGCTGGGCAACCTCACGGGCGGTTTGCTCATGAGCCTGGGGCCACAAGGGGCCCATTACACCGCGCTGGCCTGCCTGGGAGTGGCCGTGCTGGGCTGGTGGACCTCGCGTGGGATTCCGCCTTCGCCCTCGTCGGCACCCAACCTGCAGCTCAACTGGAACCCGGTGTCCGAGACCTGGCGAAACCTGCAACTGGCCTACCAGTACCCCAGCGTGTTTCGCTCGCTGCTGGGCATCTCCTGGATGTGGTTCTTTGGCGCGGTGTTCCTGTCTCAGTTTCCCTCCTTTGCGCGCGATGTGCTGGGCGGCAACACGCACGTGGCGTCCTTGTTGCTGGTGGTGTTCTCCATCGGCATCGCGATCGGCTCGCTGTGGTGCGAGCGGCTGTCGCACCGACATGTGGAGATCGGTCTGGTGCCCATCGGCGCCGTGGGCATGACCGTGTTTGCCTTTGACCTGTATCGGGCCACTGCGGGCATGCAGCGCCTGCCTGGGGCCGAGTTGCTCACGGCCAGTCAGTTCGTGGCCGACCCGCACCACTGGCGCGTGATGGCCGACCTGGCGCTGCTGGCCTTCAGCGCCGGCTTGTACAGCGTGCCGATGTACGCGCTGATCCAGTTGAGGGCCCAGCCCAGCCACCGCGCACGCATCATCGCGGCCAACAACATCCTCAACGCGCTGTTCATGATCGTCAGCAGCCTGGGGGCCGGGGCCATGCTGGCGGCGGGGTTCTCCATCTCCGAGGTCTTCGGGGCCACGGCCGTGCTCAATGTGCTGGTGGTGGGCTACGTGTTCTGGCTCATGCCCGAGTACATCATTCGTCTCTTCATGTTGCTGGTGACCCGCCTGGTGTACCGCCTGCGGGTGCGGGGCGAGGAGCACCTGCCCACGGACGGCGCGGCCATCCTGGTGTGCAACCACGTCAGCTTTGTCGATGCCGTGATCCTGGGTGTGATCAGCCCCCGACCCATGGTGTTCCTGATGGACCACCGGATCTTCAAGTCACCGGTGCTGGGCTGGTTCTTCCGCCTGTGCAAGGCCATCCCGATCGCGCCGCAAAAGGAAGACCCGCAAGCCTATGAGCGTGCCTTTGAGCGCGCCCGCCAGGTGCTGGCCGATGGTGACTTGCTGTGCCTGTTCCCGGAAGGGGCCATCACCAAGGACGGGCAGATGCAGCCCTTCAAGGGCGGCATCATGAAAATCCTGGAGACCCACCCCGTGCCGGTGGTTCCCGCGGCTCTGCACAACCTGTGGGGCTCGTATTTTTCTCGCATCGAGGGGGCGGCCATGAGCAAGCCCTTCCGGCGCGGCATCTTCAACCACGTCGGCCTGGTGGTGGGCCCGGCACTCAAGCCCGAGGACGTCACGCCCGAAGGTCTGCAGGCCGTGGTGCAGGGCTTGCTCAACGAGCCCAGTCCTTAAGGGTTCACCCTTGATTCAAAAAGCCATGATAGAAACCAGCCCATGGAACGATTCTTGACCCCCGCTGCCCTGGCCCGTTGCGTGCCGTTTGTGCTGTTCATGGTGCTGTTGGCCGTGCGTGGCGAGTTGCCCACCGACGCTGATTCAGCCATCGACCCTCGCTGGGTGTATGGCGTCTCGGTGCTGCTGGTGTCGGCCAGCCTGGCCTGGTTCTGGCGCCGCTATGGCGAGCTGATGCGGGAGCACTGGCTGAGCTGGCAGGAGTTCCTGATCTCGGTGGCCGTTGGGGTGGTGGTGTTTTTCCTGTGGATCCACATGGATCACGCCTGGATGACCATGGGCGAGGCCACCGCGAGCTTCAAGCCGGTCGATGCCGAGGGCAACCTGATGTGGGGCCTGATCGTGATCCGCTGGGTCGGTGCGGCCCTGATGGTGCCGGTGATGGAGGAGTTGTTCTGGCGCTCGTTCCTGATGCGTTGGGTCGACAACCCGGACTTCGAGAAGGTGTCGCCGCGCTCGGTGACCCTCAAGGCGATCGTCATGTCGACGGTCGTGTTTGCCATGGCCCACACTCTGTGGCTGGCGGCCATCGTGGCCGGTCTGGCCTATGCCTGGCTGTACCAGCGCACGGGCAAGCTGTGGGCGCCCATCGTGGCCCACGCCGTCACCAACGGCGTGCTGGGCGTGTGGGTGGTCCTGATGGGGCAGTGGCAGTTCTGGTGACCTGATCGGGTCGGGCCGACCTCAGACGCCCCGGGCGCGGTCGGCCGCGAACTGCTGCTGGAAGGCGGCAAAGCGGCCTTCGTCCAGCGCGTTGCGCACTTCCTGCATCAGGTTCAGGTAGTAGTGCAGGTTGTGGATGGTCGTGAGCATGGGGCCCAGCATCTCGTTGCAACGGTCCAGGTGGTGCAGGTAGGCTCGGCTGAAGTTCTGACAGGTGTGGCAGGCGCAGGTCTCGTCAATGGGGCGCTCGTCCGATTTGTTGCGGGCATTGCGCAGGCGCAGGTCACCAAAACGGGTGAACAGGTGGCCGTTGCGGGCATTGCGCGTGGGCATCACGCAGTCGAACATGTCCACCCCGGCGGCCACACCGGCGACCAGGTCCTCCGGCGTGCCCACACCCATCAGGTAGCGGGGCTTGTGGGCTGGCAGTTGGGGCGAGATGTGGTTCATCACGCGCAGCATCTCGTCCTTGGGTTCGCCCACGCTGACGCCGCCAATGGCGTAGCCCGGCAGGTTCAGGTCGACCAGGCCGGCCAGGGATTCTTCACGCAGGTGAGGGAACATGCCGCCTTGCACGATGCCGAACAGGGCGTTGGGGTTTTCCAGTTTGTCGAACTCGGTGACGCAGCGCCGGGCCCAGCGCAGGCTCAGCTCCATCGAGGCGCGGGCTTCCTTCTCGGTGGTGATGTGGCCCAGCGACTTGTCACCCTTCCAGTACGGGGTGCACTCGTCGAACTGCATGACGATGTCCGAGTTCAGGATGGTCTGGATCTGCATGCTGATCTCGGGCGTGAGGAACAGCTTGTCGCCATTGACCGGCGAGGCAAAGCGCACGCCTTCTTCGCTGATCTTGCGCATCTCGCCCAGCGACCAGACCTG
>DAORJC010000196.1:0-5491 GCA_035438885.1 Aquabacterium sp.
CAGAGGGCGGGTCACCGACAGGGTCACGATCCATGAAAACGCCACACCCACCACCAGGCAGATCAGCCCCATCGTGGCCGTGGTCCATTGCGCGGTGCGAACCTCGGCATTGACCTGTTCGGCCACCGCCCGGGCCCGAGCCCGCTCGTGGTCGCGCAGCGCGTAGATGGCTTTCAGATACGTCTCTGCCATGGGCATCAGGCGGCTCTCCAGGGCCTCTTTGGCACCGGGGTCCTCGATGTCCAGCAGCTGAAAGATCTGGTCGCGGGTGTTGACGTACACCTTGCGTTTGGCCGCAATGTCGGCAAACATGGCCTGGTGGTCGGGGTCGGTGCCTGCGGCTTCCAGCGACTTCTGCAGCTCGCTGATCTGGGCCGAGGTGGCCTTCATCATGGGGCTGAAGTGGGCCTTCACGTCCTCATGCCCCCCCGACTTGGCCATGGCCAGCGTGCGGTTCACGTTCAGCGCCGTCAAGCCCTGCCATGTGGCAGCTTGCTGCGCCATGTGCTCGGAGTCGTTCATGCGCGCCAGATCGCTCTGGATGCTGCCCATCTTGGTCCAGGTCACGGCACAAATGCCCACCACCAGCACCAGAATCACCGAAAAGGCCAGCGCCAGCCTCGGTCCCAATTTGAGTTGATTGAGTGTCATGTCGCACCGCAGCAAGGCCCACTGCGCGCATGTCGTGTCCTGATGTGGGCCTGTGCCAGAACCTGCGCGAATGATTGAATGTCACCACCTTATCGGCGCTCGGTGATGCGATCTTTAATAGGACAATCGCAGTTCCGATACTCCGGGGCCTCCCCCTGGTGGGAGAGACTGCGTGTTGTTGTTGAAGATCGTTCGTGTGTTCCTGCTGTGCCTGCACTTTGCGCTGGCCAGCGTGCTGGGTCTGATCGTGGGCCTGCTGCGCCCCTTCAACCCCGACAACAGCCGGGTCTGCGCCCGCATCTACGCCGTGCCTGCCTTGTGGCTCATGGGCGTCAAGGTCCGGCAGGAGACCGATTCGCTCCTGAACCACCAGCGCCCGGCCGTCATCGTGGCCAACCACCTGTCCAATTACGACCTGTTCGTGTTCGGCAGCAGGTTGCCGGTGCGCACCGTCAGCCTGGGCAAGACCAGCCTCAAGTGGATCCCGCTGTTCGGACAGCTCTATTGGCTGGCTGGCAATGTGCTGATCGACCGGGGCAACGCCATCCGCGCCAAGCAGTCCATGCTGCAACTGACCGACACCCTGCAGCACAAGGACATGTCCATCTGGGTGTTTGTGGAAGGCACCCGCAGCCACGGCAAGGGCCTGGGCCCCTTCAAGAAGGGCGCGTTCCAGATGGCGGTCAACGCTGGCGTGCCCATCGTGCCGGTGGTCTCCAACACCTATGTGCGCCAGGTCAAGCTGGGCCGCTGGAACAATGGCGAGATCATCCTGCGCTCCATGCCGCCCATCCCGACTGCGGGTCTGACCCTGGACGACGTGCCCGCCCTCATGGACCGCTGCCGTCAGCAAATGCTGGACATGATCGACACCCTGGACCGCGAGGCCGGCACGCTCAAAGCCTGAGCGGGCCCGCGTAGCCCGTCATCTCCAGGTAACCGCTGCCCACCACCCGCTGCTGGCCGTCCAGCAAGGCGCTCAAGCCCTCCCAGTAGACCGCGCCGGTGCTGCTCTGCCCATTGAGCTCCTGCGCCTCCAGGCGAGCGCGCACCTCGAAACGCCCCACCGGGGTCTCCACCTGCCATTGCACCGGGTAGCGCGCTCCCGTGGCCGGGCTGACCCAGATTCGCCCGGGTTGGAAGCGAACCTCACCCGGCGCAAAGATCCGCGCTGCCTGGCCGGGCGATCGGAAACTGCCGCCGCTCCACACCGTGCTGCCATCGGCCCGCCGCACCCGAAAGGCCATCAGCGCGCTGCCGTCGATCAGGTTCATGCCGATCCAGTCCCAGCCCACGGCGTCGGGCGCCAGCAGGGACTCGCTCCACTCATGGTCCAGCCAGGCGTGCCCCGTCACCGGCAGGGCCTGCCCCTGGCGCGTGACCGTGCCCTGCACTGCCAGCTGTGGCTGCGAGTAATAGCGGCTGGCCTGCTCGGGCAGCGGGCCCTTGCGTGAATGGCCCGCCTGCCCTTGCACCAGCACCGGCTGCGTGGTGCGCAGGGTCAGTTGCAGCCCAAAGTCGCGGCCCTGCAGGTGCGCCTGGTACTGGCTTTGCGTGCCCAGCCCGCTGCGCGTCAAGGTCCAGTCGCGCAGCTTCAGGCGGGTGTCGCCCGTGTCGGTGCTGACCAGGCCCTGCCCCTCGCGGCCAATGCGCTGCTCGTGCAGCAGGCGCTGGCCCGCGAGGTCGCTCAAGGCCACATGGGCCATCACCAGCTGCCGGGCCGCCAGCGCACTGGGGTTGTCCTGCGCCGTGTCCACCCGCGAGCGGAAAAACGTCACCTGAAACCCCAGCGCCTGATCGGCCCCCAGGCCGGGGCGAAGCAAGTGCCCGGTCACGTACCACCACTCGGTGCGGAACTCGGGGTGGGCGCCGTGGTCACGCGGAAAGCTCATCAAGGGGCCGGGCGCCAGCACGGGCCCCTGTTTGGGGTCCTGCCCCCAGGCCAGCCCTGGGCTTGATGCCCCTGTCCCGGCCAAGGCCCAGGCCGAGCCCGCCATCAGTCCGGCCCGCCGTGTCACGCCTGTTGGCTTGTTCATGCCTGCACCTTTCTCACCCATCCTGGGCCGTTGACCGTAAACGTTTTGGCGTCGACAATGGGTTCAATAATTGTTTTAAGGGCGCCATATGCAAAATGGAGAGGGATACGCCGGATATAAGTGGCTGTCGGAGGCGTACGACGTGGCGCCGGTGCAGGCCTTTCGGGTCCGCAGCGTCATCGGCTCGGCGCGCTCCAGTGCAGCGTCCAATGGCTTCACGGTCGAGACATACCCGGCCCACTACCAGCCGGATGCGACGCTGAGCGCGCACCTGACGTTCGCGCTCAAGTATGAGGGCGTCGAACTGGATTTTCTCAAGCGCCTCTTCGAAGTCACCGGACCCGAGCCCATCGCCCAATGGGCTCTGCAAGAGCCCACGGGTGCGTATGCGCGCCGCTGCGGTTTCCTCTATGAGTGGCTCACCGATTCCATCCTCGATGGGGTGGGCGATGCCGGCGGGAACTACGTCGACTTGCTCGACGGGTCCCGGTACCTCACCGCCACGGTGCCGGACAAGGTGCGCCGCTGGCGCATCAACAACAACCTGCCGGGCACTCGGGCCTTTTGCCCGATGGTCGACTTGGGGGAGCAGGGCCCGGCTGATGCGGCGCCACTGCGCGCCGAGATCGACAAGATGGTCAATCAGTTCGGGCTTGAGACGATCGAGCGCGCCGTCAACTGGCTGACCATCAAGGAAAGCAAGGCCAGCTTTGCCATCGAGTCCGAGGGCAAGGAAGAGGACCGCATCCGCCGCCTGGCGCGCGCCATGACCACGCACTGCGGCAAGATCGAGTCCGCCCTCACGGAAGAGGGAATGCTGATGATTCAGCGGGCCATCATGGGCGACAAGATGGTGGGCGCCCGGCTGGGCATTCGCCGGTCCCCGGTTTTTGTCGGGCACACCAACTCGCTCTTCGAGCCCGTGATCGACTACCTGGCGCCGCACCATGACATGGTGGCCGAGATGATGGAGGGGCTGCGCGCGTTCGAGCAGCGCACCCGTGGCCAAAATCCGCTGCTGCGCGCGGCGGCCCTGTCTTTTGGCTTCGTCTACATCCACCCCTTGGGTGACGGCAATGGCCGGCTCTCGCGCTTTCTGATCAACGACATCCTGCGGCGCGATGGCTTCCTGCCCGCGCCAGTGATCCTGCCGGTCTCGGCGGTGATCAGCGAGAACGCCGTGCGGCGCGCCGCTTACGACAACGCCTTGGAGCACCTGTCGCGGCCGCTGATGGCCAGGATGAATGAGGTGTGCAAGTTTGGCTCGACCGTGACATACGACGATGGTGTCGAGTCCAACCTGCACGTGGCCGACTGGGGCCCGGGCCTGGCCACCTGGCGCTATGCCGACCTCACCCTCCAGTCTGAGTACATGGTCGACGTCATCCGGCACTCGATCCTGCACGGGCTCAAGGACGAGGCCGTGTACCTGCTGCGCTACGACAGCGCGCGCGATAGCCTCAAGGACATCATCGAGGGCCGCGACGAAGACTATGCGGCGATCATCCGCTCCCTGATGACTCACATGAAGGTCAGCGGCAAGCTGCGCAAGACGTACCCCGGGGTCTTCAGCGACGATGACCTGGCCAAGCGCATCGAGCGCGCGGTCTTCAAGGCCTTTGAGCTGCTGCCCGACGATGACGACGATGATGACGAGGTGCCGCGCCTGGATGTGGTGGCCCGGCGTCTTCTCACCAATCTTCCTTGACCGCCATGATGGCATCGTGCCCCGCCGCATGCCGCCCCGCCACCAAGGCCGTCAGCGTGCCCGCGGCCACCACCCCCAGGCACAACCACGCCAGCCGGCCCCAGGGCACCAGCAGGTCCATGGTCCAGTGAAAGCTTTGCGGGTTCACCACCTTCACCAGCACCAGGCTCACGGCCAGGCCCAGCACCAGGCCCAGCAGGGCGCCCATGCTGCTCACGGCCAGGCCCTCGCCCGCCACCGTGCCCAGGATCTGCCCGCGCGTGAAACCCAGGTGGCTGAGCAGGCCAAACTCCTTGCGCCGCGCCAGCACCTGCGCTGAAAAACTCGCCGCCGTGCCAAAGAGCCCAATGCCAATGGCCACGGCCTGCAGCCAGTAGGTCACGGCAAAGCTGCGGTCAAAGATGCGCAGCGTCACCTCGCGGATCTGCCGCGGCTCGGCAAACTCCAGCAACTCACCGGCCAGGCCTTGCCGGGTGGCAGCCTGCCGCACCGCGGTCTGCACCACATCGGTCCGCACGTCCGGGGCCAGCCACAGCGCCAGGTCGTTGATGCGCAGGTCACCACTCAGGCGGCGGTAGTCCTGCTGGTCGATGACGATGGCGCCTTGCTGGCGGGCGTAATCGCGCCACACGCCGCGCACCCGCACCGGGGTCGGCGGCTGGCCGGTTCGCAAAGGCAACTGCAAGGTGTGGCCCGGCCCGGCCTGGTACAGGTCCACCATGGCCTCGCTCACGTACACGCTCACCACGCCGCTTTGCGCGGGCAACATGGGGCTGACCAGGGGCAGGCTCTGCGCCACATCGTCGCCCAGGGGGCGCGCCAGCAAGGCCACGGCGGGCTGGTCGGGCCGCAACTGCAGGCGGCTCACCCGCATGCCGCTTGCCCGCAGCACCCCCGGCACTTCACGCACCGCTTGCAACAAAGCATCGTTCAAGGGCTGGGCCTCCAACCCATCGCCGCTGGTGGCCGCGCGGGCATACAGATCGGCCGGCAAGATGGTGTCCAGCCACTGCGTGACCGAACCCCGAAAGCTGGCCACCATCACGGTCAAGGCCACCGACAGGCTCAGGCTGGCCACCACCCCGGCCATGGCCAC
>DAORJC010000197.1:0-5449 GCA_035438885.1 Aquabacterium sp.
CCACGAACTGAAACGAGGCGCCCACGTCCATCCAGCCGTGCACCATCACGATCACGGGCTGCTCCGGGGTGGCCAGCGACAGGTCGCCCCAGACCATCAGGTGCTGATGCAGGCCGCGCAGGCTCAAAAAGCGCGATTCCGGGTGGTGGGTGGGTTCGTAGACGAGGTGCGTGCTCATGACGAAGTGTGAAATAGTTGCATCGGGATACCCCGCAGACGGATGCGATTGTCGTCGCCAATCGGGGCGGTTGGCAGACTTCTGCCCTTTTTAACCTAAGCTCATGACTCGCCCGATCGAATAGGTGTTCCATTGCACGAATCTGCCGTTTCTGTTGATGCCAGGGAGCTGGCGCCGTCCCCCCAGAGAGTCCGCTTCGCCCCCGTGGTGCTGGGTGTGGGCTTGGTCGCGGCCGTGAGCATGGCCTTGATGGCCTGGTCTCACCATAACTGGCAGACCTTGCAGCAGCAGTCCATGGCCGGGCAACAGCAGGTGGCACACGCCCAGAGCCTGTTGCTGCAGGCTGAACTGATGGCCGCCCGCATGGGTGCCACCAATGGTCCGCCCACGCTCACGCCCCAGAGAGCGCTGGGGCCCATCGACGAGGCCATTGCGGCCGCCCAGAAAAACGCCCGCCGGACACACCCCACCATCTGGGGCCTGCTGCCCCAGCCAGCGTCCACGGCCGATGTCAGCGACATGTGGCCCCCCGTGTCCGAGCAACTGCTGACCCTGCGTGGCCAACTGGGCAAGCTGTACGCGCAGCAGCCACCCGAGGGGCTGTTGCAGGTGCGCGAGGCCCTGGCGCCCGTTCAGCAATCGCTGGCCCGCATCGAAGGCGCCTTGCAGCAAGCCCGCCAGTCCACGGCCCTGCAGCAGCAGCGGGTGGACTGGCTGAACATGGCCCTGGTGGGCCTGATGACGGTGGCCGTGATCGCCTTGCTCTCGCGCAGCCACCGGGCCCAGCGCGAGGCGGCCCAGGCCCTGCAGGCCCGCGAGGCCGAGTTGCGTGCCTTTGCCAGCTCCCTGCCCGATGTGGCCTTCCTGATGGACCACGAGGGTCGTTATGTCGACGTGTTCGGCAACAACTCGCCCCTGGTGGGCCGCCCCCGCGAGGCCCTGCTGGGTCGCCCGCTGACCGATTTTTTCCCGCCTGATGCAGCACAGCTGTTCATGGGCGTGATCCGTCGCACCCTGGAGACCCGCCAGATCCAGTCGCTGAGCTACCCCGTGCGGGTCATGGGCACGCTGCGCCACTGCGACAGCCGTTGCTCCCCCGTGGGCAACACCAACCGCGTGGTCTGGACCATCTGGGACGTGAGCGCCCGCCGCCGGGCCGAGCAGCGACTGATCCAGATGACGCGGCTGTATGACTTCCTCAGCCACGTCAACCAGGCCATCGTCTGGTCCAAGTCTCAGGATGACCTGCTGCAACGGGTCTGCCAGACGGCCATCCACCATGGCCGCTTCCGCAAGGCCTGGGTCTGCATGGCCGACCTGTCAGGGCAGCGCTTTGAATGCCGGGCCCACGCAGGTGCTGCTACGCTGGATCTGGGTGAGCTGGCCTTTGAGCTGCCCACCCGGCGCAGCGAAGCCAATGCCATGGAGCTGTCGCTGATGGATGGCGTGAGCTTCCATTGCGCAGACCTGTCGCAACTGCCACCCTCACCAGCCTGGGTGGGCCGAGCCGTTCAGGATGGCTTGATGGGTTGCGCCATGCTGCCCCTGATGGTGAACGAGCACCCCGTGGGCTTCCTGGTGCTGCTGGACAAGCAGCTCAACACGCAGGACCAGGATGAAAGGGCCTTGCTCGATGACGTGGCCACGGACCTGTCCTTTGCGCTGGCCAACATGCGCAAGGAGGTGCTGCGTCACCAGGCCGAAGACCGCATCCGCCTGCATGCGGCGGCACTGCACAGCTCGCGCGACGGCATGATCGTGCTGAACCGGCGCCACCAGTTTGTCTCGATCAACCCTGCTTTCACGGAGATCACCGGCTACCACGAGGAAGACGCCGTCGGCAAGACACCCGAGTTCCTGTTCCCCGACAACCCGATGGACCTCATCAACGAGATGCGTCAGGAAATCCGCGAACAGGGATCCTGGCAGGGCGAAGCCTGGTGCCAGCGCAAGAGTGGCGAGCTGTTCTCGACCAAGCTGTCGATCAGCGCCGTGCGCAACCACCAGGGCCACCCCACGCACTTTGTCGGCGTGCTGACCGACATCACCCAGCTCAAGCAGACCGAGGCGCGCCTGGCGCGCATGGCCCACTACGACACCCTGACCGAGCTGCCCAACCGCGCCATGATCCATGAGCGGCTGGACCATGCCGTGAACCTGGCGCGCCGACATCAGACGTTGGTGGGCGTGGTCTTCATCGACCTGGACAACTTCAAGACCATCAACGACAGCCTGGGACACGCCGCGGGCGACCTGCTGCTCAAGATGGTGGCCGAGCGACTGCGCCAGCGTGTGCGCCAGGAGGACACCCTGGGGCGCCTGGGCGGCGACGAGTTCCTGCTGGTGCTGGAACACCTGCGTCATCCGCAACAGGCCGCCCATGTGGCGCAAGCCGTGATCGACACCCTGTCGGCCCCCTTCTGCCTGGGCGAAGGCCATGCCCAGGAGGTCTACATGCGGGCCAGCATCGGCATCAGCCTGTTCCCCAACGACAGCGACCAGGCCAGCGAGCTGATCCGAGACGCCGATGCGGCCATGTACCAGGCCAAGCGCCAGGGGCGCAACGCGTTTCGCTTCTACACCGAGTCCATGACCTCGCAGGCCACCGGCCGCCTGCAACTGGAGACCCGCCTGCGCCGTGCGGTCGAGCTGCGCGAGTTCGTGCTGCACTACCAACCCATGGTCAACATGGCCGATCGCCGTGTGGTGGGACTCGAAGCCCTGGTTCGCCTGCGCGTGCCCGAGACCACCGACGAATGCCTGCCCTCCATCGGCCCGGACGAGTTCATCCCCGTGATGGAAGACACCGGCATGATCGTGGCCCTGGGCGACTGGGTGCTGCAGGAAGCCTGCCGCCAGGGTCGCGCCTGGCTGGACGCCGGGTACGAGTTTGGCCGCATCGCCGTGAATGTCTCGGCCAACGAGATTCGGCGTGGCGGCGTGGTCGAGCGCGTCTCGCGCACCTTGGCGCAATCGGGCCTGCCCCCGCAATGCCTGGAGCTGGAGATCACCGAAAGCGGTCTGATGGAGCAAGGCGAAAGTGCCGACCTGTTCCTGCAGCAACTGCATCACCTGGGCGTGTCCCTGTCCATCGACGACTTCGGCACGGGCTATTCATCGCTGGCCTACCTCAAGCGCTTCCCCGTGCACCAGCTCAAGATCGACCGCAGTTTTGTGCAGGACCTGCCGGGCAACGCCAACGACGCCCAACTGGTCGCCACCATGATTTCACTGGCCCACAACCTGCGCATGCGGGTGGTGGCCGAAGGCGTTGAAATGCCCGACCAGGAGGCGTTCCTGAACGCCAAGGGCTGCGACACCGCACAGGGCTATCTGTTCAGTCGCCCCGTGCCCGCCGCCCAGGTTGAAAAACTGCTGCCCCGTACCTCTCCCCACCTTGATTCAGCCCCGTCGGGGGCTTTGACTGATTTGACCGATGTCTGACTCCGCTGTAAAACCTTCTTCACTCCAATCCTTCCAGACCCTGCTGTCCCTGCGCGAACGCCTGAACGACACCCATGTGCGCTTCACGGTGGGCGCTGACTGGGGGCAGGGCCGCACCCTGTTTGGTGGCTTGCTCTCGGCCCTGAGCGTGGTCGCGATGCGCGATGTGTGCGGCCAGGACTGGCCCCTGAGAGCCCTGCAGACCAGCTTTGTGGGCCCTGTGGCCCCGGGCGCCGCCTTCGAGGTCCAGGTGACCCTGTTGCGCCAGGGCAAGCACGTCAGGCAGGTTCAGGCTCTGGTTCGCCAGAACGATGCCCAAGGCCAATCGGTCGTGGCAGGCGTCCTGCTGGCCGTGTTCGGCAACGCACGTGAATCCAGCCTCCCCTTGCTGACGCAGGTTCAGCGCCCCGCCGCCAGGTCGGCCCAGGAGTCCATGGCGCTGCCATTCCTGCCCGGACTGACGCCCAACTATGTCCAGCACGTGGAGTTCCGTCTGTCCGAAGGCAGCTTCCCCTTCACCGGCGCCGACAGCTGGAGCGACTGCACCTTTGTGCGTGTGCGCGAAAGCGAAGGCCTGGACCCCGAACTGCTCAGCGTCATCCTGGCCGACGTGGGCGCCACCCCTGCCCTGTCGCGGCTGAAGGCCCCGGCCCCGGCCAGCTCGGTGTCGTGGTCGCTGGAACTGCGCCCTGTGCCCGACGCCGATGTGGGGGCCCTCTGGCGCACCGACAAAGACACCCTGGCCGCCGGCGAAGGCTATGTGAACGACCGCACCTTGTTGTGGACCCCCGATGGCCGCCTGGCCGCGCTAGGCTATCAGGTCCAGGGCGTCTATGCCTGAAGACGCCCTTCAGGCGCCCCGATCACCGGGGCACCTGTTCTGGGCCTTCACGCTGCTGGCCATGCAGGGCTTTGGCGGCGTGCTGGCCGTGGCCCAGAAAGAGCTGTGCGAGCGCCGCCGGTGGCTGACCCAGGCCGAGTTCCTGGAAATGCTCAGCACCGCGCAAGTCATGCCGGGGCCCAACGTCTGCAACCTCTCCATCATGATCGGCGACCGCTTCTTTGGCTGGCGGGGCGCCTGTGCGGCCCTGGGCGGCATGATCGCCCTGCCCATGCTAGTGATGCTGGTGCTGGCCTGGGTGGTCGGTCTGACCCCGCCTGAATCGGCCACGCACGACAGGGTCCAGGGCGCGTTGCGAGGCATCGCGGCCGTGGCTGGCGGCCAGATCATCGGCACGGTGCTCAAGTTGTCCAGCCCCCTCCAGCACCATCCCCTGGGCCTGATCGGAGCGATCGCGCTGGCCGCTGCCGCCTTTGTGATGATGATCGTGCTGCACTGGTCACTGGTGTGGGTGCTGCTGGGTCTGGGCCTGCTGGCCTGTGTGTGGACTTACGCCAGGCTCCGTGGCATGAAGGCGGCCTCATGAGTGCCCACGCCGTCTGGAGCTGGGACCCCTCGACCTGGCTGACCTTGTTCGGGCATTTTCTGGCCCTGTCCCTGATGTCGATTGGCGGCGCCATCACCCTGGTGCCCGACATGCATCGCCGCCTGGTGGTGGACGACCACCTGCTCAGCCACGAGCAATTCACGGCATCCGTGGCCCTGGCTCAGGCGGCGCCAGGCCCCAACGTGCTGTTTGTGGCCCTGATGGGCTGGTACGGCGGCGGGGCGGGGGGCGCCGTGGTGAGCATGCTGGGCATCATGGTGCCCTCGGCCACCCTGACGCTGCTGGTCTCGCGCTGGGTGGCCACCCGCAAGGAACACCTGATGGTGCGCGCCTTCCAGAGCGGCATGACCCCCGTCACCGTGGGCCTGCTGCTGGCCAC
>DAORJC010000198.1:0-5360 GCA_035438885.1 Aquabacterium sp.
CACCCAGGGACAAGGCCACCATCTCGGCCTGCCCGCGCTGGACGATGTCCTGTGCGGCTTGCCGCCATTGCGCCTCATGGGTCAGGGCGAGGCCGGTCAGCCCTCGCAACTCCGACAGGCTGGGCTTGAACAGGTAGACCCCTTCGTCCAGGGCCGCCTTCAAAGCGGGGCCGGACGTGTCCAGCACCATCCGGCTGCCGCGAGACAGCGCCAGTCGGGTCAACCGGGCATAGAAATCATCGGGCACGCCGGGGGGCAGGCTGCCACTGGCGACCAGGAAGCGGGGGGCGGGGGCCATGGCAGCGATGGCATCCAGACACAACTGCCACTCGGCCTCCGCCAGCGTCGGGCCGGGCAGCACAAAGCGCCACTGCTGTCCGGTGGACAACTCCAGCACGGAGAAGCTCTCGCGGGTGTCTTGCGCGATGGGGGTGACCTCACAGGGCACCTGATCGGCCCGCAACAACTGGTGCAGCAACTCGCCATGCGCTCCGCCTGCTGGGAACAACGCCACGCAGTCGCCGCCCAATCGACGCACCACGCGCGCCACATTGATGCCGCCACCGCCGGCGTGCGTCTGCGCGGGCTGGCAGCGCATCTTGTGGGTGGGTTTGATGCGGTCAATCGACGTGGACACGTCCAGGGCCGGGTTCAGGGTGACCGTCAGGATCTCGGGCATGGCAACTCTGCAGGCATCGGTGATGCCTGCATTGTCGGGCAGACCTCGATCAGGTCTGAGGTGCGGACGTTTCCTTTTGAGGCTGGATCAGCCGTCGGGCTTCCTGAGCGGCGCGCACCTGTCGCTCTTGCGGGTCCTGGACGGCGTCGTTCAACAGCTCGGCCTGCAGCTTCTGCACGGCTGCCAGGTCCAACTCTTCCTGCTTCAAGCGTTGAGGCAGGTCCTCCAGCAGTTCGTTGGCCAGTGTCTGGCGTGTGGCGGCATCGGTCTGCTCAGGCAGGGCCTGCCACAGCTCCAGTTGCTTGGTGAATCGCACGAAGTTGACCAGTCGGGTCAACTCCTTCTCGGGGTTGGCATGTTGCTGGGCCACGCCCTTGAGCATGTTCCATTCCATCTGAGAGACAAACGGGGGCTTGTCGCTCACGTTGCCCACGATGGGTTTGACCTCGGGGTGTTGGAGGATCTCTTGCGCGGCTGCGGCCTGTTGCGCCTGGACTTCGGCGATCAGGGTGCTCTCCCGTGCGGTCGCTGCTGCAGCGGCTGGGGGCAAGGCCTCTGGCACGACGGCATGGTCGGCCGTCGTTGCAGGTGTCTGGGTTTGCTGCCAGATTGCCGCCCCGCCGATGGCGCCTGCCAGCACGGCCAGAATCACAACGGTCATCCGGGTTCTGGGCGATGTTCGGTCCATGTGGATCTGTGCCATCTGAGTGTCCTTTGTCTGGGTCTCCGGAGGTGCTTGGGGCGCCCCCGGAGTTCTTTCGTCGTTCAGCGCATCAGAGTGAGCGCTTTTCAGACGCCCCCGTCTCCATCGATGTCGGTCGAGAGGATCAGGGAGCGTCTTGCTCAAGTGAGGTCCTGGATCAGAACTTCACAGGCGCTGGAGGCGACACCGTCAGCGAGTAGGTCTGACCGGAGCCCGACATCAGGCCGGACAGGATCGCCGAAATGAAGCACCCCTTGATCAGCGGGAAGGACGTGGTGCCCGAGAAGTTCAGTGCACCGTTGCCCAGCGACGAGATGGGGCCGTCGAAGCTCAGGGGGAACTGCACGGGCGAGACCGTCTTGCACTCACCGAAAGGAATGCCGAGGACCGACGTGACCGTGATGTCCACGGGCGAGGTGCCGCGGATCTTCAACTGACCGGCGTTGTCCACGCTGACCGAACCGGTGGTCTCACCGGCTGGCACAATCTTCAGGCCGACCTGGATGGGCAGGCCGATGATCTTGAGCGTCTGCTTGAAGTCAGGCACGTTCAGGTTGCCCCTGAGCGTCTGAGCCGTCACGTTGGCGTCCGCCGTGAAGGTGGAAGTGGCCGGCAGCAGCACGGTCTGCCCCAGGGTCTTGAGGCCCACCGAAGCGTTCAGCGGCCAGCTCTTGAGCGAGACGATGAAGTCGCCGCCACCAGGGTTGGCCGTGGGCTTGGGGTCGGCCGCGGTGGTGTTGCAGGTGCTGTCGGCAGTCTTGCCCGCGAAACGATCAGCCAGCCAGGTCAGAACGGTGGGTGCGGCCTGGAACTGGGTGACGATGTGCTCGCTGGGGTACAGGTCAAACTTCACCTTGGTGGACTTGGCGCAGTACGCCTTTTTCAGGCCAACAGCCTGGTCCAGTGGGATGAACTCGTCAGCCTGGCCGTGGTACTGGTACATCGGGACGCTGATGTTGCCCCGGCCCAGCGTCTGCGCATCCAGCGTGACGTTGACCGACTCCACGGCCAGCAGCTCTTCCAGGGTGATGCCATTGCGGGTGTACTGGGCGATGTTGGTGTTCTGGTTCTCGAACAGCGCCTGGAACACGCACTGGGTCGAGATCTTTTCCAGCGCAGCCTTGCCCTCATCGTTGGCCAGCAGGTTGATGGGCAATTGGCCGGGGTACTGGTTGCCCAGGCCGACGATGGCCGAACCCAGGAAGGCAAAGCCGATGCTGCCGTTCAGGTAGTCCGCGGTCTTGAAGAAATCACCCGGGATGCCGCCGGCGGCCACGCCCACGATCTTGAGTTCAGGCGCATAGGTGGACAGTTGCTCGGCCGCAAAGGCCGCCGTCTGACCCCCTTGCGAGTAGCCCCAGATGCCAGCGGGTGCCGACAGGCTGATGCCCGAGTTGGGCACGCTGGCGGCAGCGCGGAAGCTGTCGATCACGGCATTGCCCTGTGCCTTGCCTGCCAGGTACGTTGAAGTGGCACCGGCCAGTGCGCCACGGTAGTCGGAGACCACCACGGCATAGCCCTTGGCCAGCGCCGCTTTGATGTTGGCAGTTTCATAGTCGGTGCCCAGCGCCAATTGCTTGGAGGGCGCGCAGCCCGAGGCCAGGCCATGCGTGCCGACCGCATAAATCACGGTGGGGCGAGCGCCAGTGCCAGTCCAGGCCGCCTTGGGCACGAGGACGGTGCCTGAGACGGCGACGTTGCGGTCACGCGAGTCGGTCGACTTGTAGATCACGTTCCAGGCGTTCACGGCAGTGGCTCCGGCGCCAAGGTTCACGGTGGCGACGCGGTAGCTGAGCAGGTCACCGTTGGGGCCGGTCAGTGCGGTGGGGGCCGGGTTGGTGAAGAACGAGTCGTCGGCAGGGCCGACCACAGGGGCGGCGCAGGCCGAGGACACCGCCAGGGCGAGGGCGGCGGCCAGGGACAGTTTGAATGGCTTCATGTGAATCTCCGTTGGTGGGTCTGTGCGCGCCACACATTCGGGCCCGCTATCGCAATTGTGAATAACATGATGTGCAGATATGCTAAGAATTAACCCGGCATGTGTTGGAGATCCCTCAAACAGGGGGCGCAAAGCACAACGGCCCGCCGGATCTCTCCGGCGGGCCGTTGACCATCGAGCTACGAAGCTCAGGCGCTCACAGTCTTGGCCTTGTCGGCGTATTCCGTGATCTGGTCAAAGTTCAGGTACTTGTAGATCTGGGCGCTGGAGGCATCGAGCACGCCCACGCCTTCCATGTACTCGGCCTTGGTCGGGATGCGACCCAGGCGCGAGCAGATGGCGGCCAGTTCGGCCGAGCCCAGGTACACGTTGCTGTTCTTGCCCAGACGGTTGGGGAAGTTGCGCGTGCTGGTCGAGAACACGGTGGCGCCTTCCTTCACTTGTGCCTGGTTGCCCATGCACAGCGAGCAGCCAGGCATTTCCATGCGGGCGCCAGCCGTGCCCAGAACGCCGTAGTGGCCTTCTTCGGTCAGTTGCTGAGCATCCATCTTGGTGGGCGGTGCCACCCACAGCTTGACGGGGATGTCGCGCTTGCCCTCTAACAGCTTGGATGCTGCACGGAAGTGACCGATGTTGGTCATGCAAGAGCCGATGAACACTTCGTCGATCACGGCACCGGCCACGTCCGACAGCGTCTTCACGTCATCAGGATCGTTGGGGCAGGCCAGGATGGGTTCGTGGATGTCGGCCAGGTCGATTTCGATCACGGCGGCGTACTCGGCGTCGGCGTCACCCTTCATCAACTGCTGATCGGCCAGCCAGGCTTCCTGGGCGGCGATGCGGCGTTGCAGCGTGCGTGCATCTTCGTAGCCGTTGGCGATCATGTTCTTCATCAGCGTGATGTTGCTGGTGAGGTACTCGGCGATCGGCTCCTTGTTCAGGTGCACGGTGCAGCCTGCAGCAGAACGCTCGGCCGATGCATCAGACAGCTCGAACGCTTGCTCGACCTTCAGGTCTGGCAGGCCTTCGATTTCCAGGATGCGACCGGAGAAGATGTTCTTCTTGCCTTGCTTGGCCACGGTCAGCAAGCCAGCCTTGATGGCGTACAGGGGGATGGCGTTGACCAGGTCACGCAGGGTGATGCCAGGCTGCATCTTGCCCTTGAAGCGAACCAGCACCGATTCAGGCATGTCCAGGGGCATCACGCCCGTGGCGGCGGCAAATGCCACCAGGCCGGAACCGGCAGGGAAGCTGATGCCGATGGGGAAGCGGGTGTGCGAGTCGCCACCGGTGCCGACGGTGTCGGGCGTCAGCAGGCGGTTCAGCCAGCTGTGGATCACGCCGTCACCCGGACGCAGGGACACGCCACCGCGGGTGCTGATGAAGTCAGGCAGCTCGTGGTGCATCTTCACGTCCACGGGCTTGGGGTAAGCGGCCGTGTGGCAGAACGATTGCATGACCAGGTCAGCCGAGAAGCCCAGGCAAGCCAGGTCCTTCAGCTCGTCACGGGTCATGGGGCCGGTGGTGTCTTGCGAGCCGACCGAGGTCATCTTGGGTTCGCAGTAGGTGCCAGGACGCACGCCTTGACCGGCGGGCAGGCCACAAGCCTTGCCGACCATCTTCTGGGCCAGCGAGAAGCCCTTCTTGGTGTCGACCGGGGCGACGGGCAGGCGGAACAGGGTGGAAGGTGCCAGGCCCAGGGCTTCACGGGCCTTGGCGGTCAGGCCACGGCCGATGATCAGGGGGATGCGGCCGCCAGCGCGCACTTCATCAAACAGCACATCGGACTTGACCTTGAACTCGGCGATCACGGCGCCGTTCTTCAGGGCCTTGCCTTCGTAGGGGCGCAGTTCGACCACGTCGCCCATCTCCATCTTGGAGACGTCCAGTTCGATCGGCAGGGCGCCTGCGTCTTCCATCGTGTTGTAGAAGATGGGGGCAATCTTGCTGCCCAGGCACACGCCACCGAAGCGCTTGTTGGGCACGAAGGGGATGTCTTCGCCGGTGAACCACAGCACGCTGTTGGTGGCCGACTTGCG
>DAORJC010000199.1:0-5346 GCA_035438885.1 Aquabacterium sp.
GGTGAGATCGGTGGCCCCGACGAGGCCGAAGCTGCCCAGTGGTGCAAGGCCAACATGAAAAAGCCCATCGTCGGCTTTATCGCTGGCGTGACCGCCCCTGCCGGCAAGCGCATGGGCCACGCCGGTGCGCTGATCTCGGGCGGCGCCGACACGGCCGACGCCAAGCTGGCCATCATGGAAGAGTGCGGTTTCCATGTGACCCGCAACCCTTCTGAAATGGGCAAGATCCTCAAGAGCTTGCTCTGATTTCGGTCGACGGTTCGACCGTTGAGGCGAACCCGGCAGCCCCTACACTTGGGGCTGCTTTTTTGTTTGTGAATCATGGAATCTTTTCTGACACCCGAATTCTGGCTGGCGGTGGGCCAGATCGTGATGATCGACGTCCTGCTGGGTGGCGACAACGCGGTCGTGATTGCCTTGGCTTGCCGCAATCTGCCGCCTGATCTGCGCACGCGGGGCATCCTGTGGGGCACGGCAGGCGCGATCGTGTTGCGGGTCGTGCTGATCTTTTTTGCGATGTCGCTGCTGGCGCAGCCTTACCTCAAGCTGGTGGGCGCGGCCCTCTTGTTGTGGATTGGCGTCAAGCTGCTGGTGCCGGAAAACGACGACCATGGCAACATCAAGGGCAGTGATCGCCTCTGGGGCGCCATCAAGACCATTGTGGTGGCCGACTTTGTCATGAGCGTGGACAACGTGATCGGCATTGCCGGGGCAGCCCAGGGCTCGGGTCACGAGGGGCACCAGATGCCACTGGTGATCTTTGGCCTGCTGGTCAGCATCCCCATCATCGTGTGGGGCAGCAGCCTGGTGCTGAAATTGATGGACCGCTTCCCGTTCATCATCACGGCCGGTGGCATGTTGCTGGGCTGGATCGCAGGCACACTGGCCGTGACCGATCCTGCCATCAAGGAATGGGTCCCGCAGGCCGATATGGTTCGTTATGCCACCGGCGTCGGTGGCGCCTTGCTGGTGCTGACCGTTGGCATGGTTCTGGCTCAGAAGGCCAGAACGGCCGACTGACCCCCAGTCGATGGTCCTGACTCCTTGACCCTGGAAAGCAATTTGATGACCTGGTGGCCCGTGGCGCTCTTGTTGGTTCTGGCTGTTGCCCTGGGTTGGTGGCTGGCGGGGCGAGGGCGTGCTCTGGCCGCGTCTCGGTCGGAGTTTTCCGTCACGACCCGGCCCGCCGCCACGCGCCCCATGACGCAGGTCGAACGCCGTGCCGCGCCAGAAGAAGACAACGGCCCCGAGACCGTCCTGTCCTACCTGCATTTTCAGGACAACTCTGCCGGGTCTTCCGATCACCCCACCGGCCCGCCCAGCGACTTTGGCGCCGATGACGCAGCGGGCCAGCGCATCGAACTGGCCTTGCAGGCCCTCCAGGAGGGGGCCGCCGACAGTGCCTGGGCGTCCCTCAAGGATGACCACCCGGATGACGCCCACCGGCGAGCCTTTCTGGAGGCGCTGGAGCGAATGGGCGGCGCCTTTGAGCGCGAGCAGCGCTATGACCTCGCCCGCGAGGTCTACGAACACATGGCCGACATCGATCCCCAGTGGCGCGATGTCAAGTTGCGCCTCATGCGTGCGCGGGGACTGGCGCAGAACGCGGCGGCCAACACCTGGGGCACTGTCCCGGCCAAGCCTGTGCCCCAGGGGGCTCAGCGTCCGCTGGGCAAATACCTGGTCGATCGGGAGATCGGTCGAGGCGCCATGGGGGCGGTCTACCTGGGTTACGACCCGGCCACCGATCGCCGCGTGGCGCTCAAGACCATGTCGCTGGCCCACGAATTCAGCGGTGCCGACCTGATCGATGCCCGTGCACGCTTTCTGCGTGAAGCTGAAATGGCCGGGCGGCTGGATCACCCGGACATCGTGGCCACCCTGGATGCCGGTGAGGCCGATGGCCTGGCCTTCATTGCGATGGAGCTGGTCGAAGGCACCGAGCTCAGCGAATTCACCACACGGGACCGTTTGCTGCCGGTGCAGACCGTGCTGGCCATTGGCGCCCGAGTGGCCGATGCCCTGGCCTACGCCCACTCCCGCGGCGTGACCCATCGCGACATCAAGCCGGCCAACGTCATGGTGGACCTGAGCCTGGGCACCGTCAAGGTGATGGATTTTGGCGTGGCGCGGGTGGCCGATGCGGCCCGCACCCGTACCGGCGTGGTGCTGGGCACGCCCACCTTCATGTCGCCCGAGCAACTGTCGGGGCAGCCCATCGACGGGCGATCCGACCTGTACTCGCTGGGCGTGGCCTTGTTCCAGCTGCTCACCGGCGAGTTGCCATACCGCAACGATTCCATGGCCCAACTGATGCGCGCCATCGCCCAGGAAGAGGTGCCCAGCGTGTGTCAGATCCGGCCTGGACTGCCACCGGCCCTGGGCGATGTGGTCGCCGTGGCCCTGCAAAAGCACGCCTCCATGCGCTACAGCGACGGACAGCAGATGGCCGAGGACCTCCGAGCCGTCCTGGCCATGGTCGTGGCCTCTCAGAACGTTGATCTCGACGTGGCTTGAGCGACGTCAAACCAAGTCACAATCACGACCATGGATTTTGAGTTCTTCAGCCAGACGGACACCGGGCGCATCCGCAACAACAACGAGGACTCCGTCGCCATGGATCCGGCGGCGGGCGTGGCCGTGCTGGCCGACGGCATGGGTGGCTACAACGCCGGTGAGGTCGCCAGCCAGATGGCCTGCGACTTCATCCTGGGCGAGATGGTGCGCTGGTTGTTCGAGGCCTCCAAGTCGGCCACGGACGCCGATGTCAAGCGGGCCATGGACATCTGTGTGGACAACGCCAACCGCGCGATCTTCACGGCCGCCAACTCCAACCCCACCTTTGCCGGCATGGGCACGACCCTGGTGGTGACGGTGGTTCGCCCGGGGCGGGTGCTGATCGGTCACATTGGTGATTCGCGCGCCTACCGTCTCCGCGAAGGGCGTCTCCAGCAAGTGACCAAGGACCATTCCTTGTTGCAGGAGCAGATCGATGCCGGCATCCTGACGCCCGAACAGGCGGCCGTGTCGGCCAACAAGAACCTGGTCACACGCGCCGTGGGCGTCGAAGATTTCGTGTTGCTCGAGACTCGGGTGCATGATGTGCAGGATGGCGACACCCTGCTCATGTGCTCCGATGGCCTGTCCGACATGATTCAGGATCGCGAGATCGAAGAGATCATGGGATCGACAAGCGATCTTTCTGACATGGCAGCACGGCTCATTTCTGCCGCCAACGCATCTGGCGGTCGAGATAACATTGCAGTCATGTTGATTCGGGCGCATGGCGCGTCCGAACCTGCGCCCAGAGCCTGGTGGCCATTTCGCCGCCTGGGCAACTCGACTTAAGAGTCCAATTCAGTCCAATACCCAAGAGGTTACGCATGGGAAAGCTGGTCGTCTCGCTTGACGGAGTGGTGATCAAGGAGGTTCAGATCACCAAAGAGAAGACCTCTCTGGGTCGCCGTCCCTACAACGACATCGTCATCGACAACCTGGCGGTCAGTGGTGAGCACGCGCAAATGCAACTGGTGGGCAGTGACGTCTTCATCGAAGACCTCAACAGCACCAATGGCACGTACATCAACGGCAAGGCCGTGAAGAAGCAGTTGCTGCAGCACAACGACACGGTCGAGATCGGCAAGTACAAGATCAAGTACATCGGTGAAGAAGCGCCCGATTTCGAAAAGACCATGATCTTGCGTCCTGGGTCCAACGCGCCCGCCGGTGTGCGGCCCATGCCGTCCATGCCCTCCCAGGCGCCTGCCTATGGCGGCTCACAGGGCGCACACACACAGCCTGCGCCCTTGTCCACCATGCCCTCTCGCGCGCCGAGTGCGCCTGCTGCGGCCGGGGCACCGACCGCGCCACGCACCGGGTTTGGCACGACAGGCTTTGGCACCACCGGTTTTGGTGGTCTGCCCGCGCAACTGGCGGCCTCCATCAAGGTGCTCAACGGTGCGGCCGCTGGCCGTGAGGTGCAACTGACCAAGGTGGTCACCACGGTGGGCAAGCCTGGCGTGCAGGTGGCCTCCATCACCAAGCGGCCCGGAGGCTATGTGTTTGCCCACGTGGAGGGCGCTGCCCGCCCGGCGGTCAATGGCCAGCCTGTGCAGGCCGAGCCTGTGCACCTCAAGCACGGGGACGTGATCGAGCTGGCCGGCACGCAGATGCAGTTCGTGCAGGCCTGAAGCCCGGGCATGATCCGCGTCCTGGGCTGTCACGGGTCGATCGCGGCGCGGTGCCACACCACGTCGTTTCTGCTCGACGATGACATCCTGATCGACGCAGGCAGCGGGGTGGGGGAGTTGCGGCTGGACGAACTGGCCCGCATCGACCACATCCTGCTCAGCCACAGCCACCTCGACCACATCCTGAGCGTGCCCCTGCTGGCCGACAGTGTGATCCGCCTGCGGCAGGGCCCGGGCGGGCTCCCCGACCTCAAGCCCATTCAGATCCACGCCTTGCCCCAGACGCTGGATGCCTTGCGTCAGCACATCCTCAATGGCGTGATCTGGCCTGATTTTTCCCGGCTGCCCACGGCGGCGCACCCCATCCTGACCCTGCACGAGGTGCAGGTCGGGCAGGTGCTGAGCTTTCCAGCCCGCGGCGAGCGGGCCGATCGGCTGATCACGGTGCTGCCGGCGGCTCACACGGTGCCCGCGGTGGGTTTCGGGGTGAGCACGCCCCAGGGGCTGTGGGTCTATTCAGGCGACACGGGCCCTAACCCGCGCCTGTGGCAGGCCCTGAGCGGCCAGCGCATTGCGCAACTGGTGATCGAAACCGCCTTCGGCAATGACGAAGCTCACCTGGCCGAGATCAGCGGACACCTGTCACCCCAGAGCCTGGCCAGGGAGCTGACGCAGCTCGATGGCGAGGTCAGCGTCTTCATCACCCACCCCAAGCCGGGCGAAGTCCCTGCCGTGCTGTCCCAGATCCGCGCGCTGGACAGCCGCCATCGCATCGAACCCCTCCGCGAAGGTCAGCGCTTTGGCGTGCCAGCGGATGCGACCTGACAATTTTTGTCAGAGTGGTGAGCCGATCTGACCATTCTGGTCGGACCCAAAGTGACGTAAACGTCTCTTTTTGTTGCAGGCATGGGGTCCATGTGCGGGAAAACGTGAAGAAATGGGCGCCCACCCCGCAAGTGAGGGGGTTGGCACGGCGCTCGCAACATAGAAAGCACGGAGGCCAGCTTGAACCACAGTTGTCCTCCACGATTCGAACTCACTCTCTCAACCACGGGCCATGAGCCCATCTGGAGCTAACCATGAACATCCGCCGCGCTCGCAAGCAAATGCAAAAGGGTTTCACGCTGATCGAACTGATGATCGTCGTGGCCATCAT
>DAORJC010000200.1:0-5289 GCA_035438885.1 Aquabacterium sp.
CCAGATCTGGGTTTGAGGGGGGGTGCAGGGAGCCTTTCTCCCTGCACATGCCCTCCTTACGCAGCCGTGTGCCGATTGGATGCAGCCTTTTGAATCAGAGCTGCAATTTGCCCACAGAAATCACCGGACCGGTGGGTGCGCCGGTGGGGGAGCCCCCCGCAGGCTCGACGCTGACCGCGAAGGCGCCAGTGCCCTCCAGCAGCGCTGCACGCATGACGGTGGTGACGCGGTTGCTGGCCACCAGGCCCAGCGACCGCGGGGCCGCGCCATTGGCAGGCAGCGCCCAGAGCTCCAGGGCCTGCTGGGCGGTGATCTGCGCGCCCTGGAGGGGTTTGAGCACCAGGCTGCGGCCGTCACCACTGATGCTGGCCACGAACTGGGGCGCCGCGCCAGAGGCGGTCTTTTGCAAAGCTGGATCAGTGGTGCTCATGACCACCACGATGGGTGGTTGCACGGGCGAGGGGTGCTGCAGCAGCACGCCCAGGGCGATGGCGGCCACCGTCGCGACGCCAGCCCATCCTTGCCACAAGCCCAAGGCCTGCCACCAGCGGCGGGTGGGGCCTTGCGCCTGCGTGTCGGCATCGGGAAACAGGCGTCGCTGGATGGCCAACCACACCTGGGGCGAGGGGGGGACGGGGGGCACGTCCATGGCCAGCACACTGAGCCTTTCCTGCCAGCCCTGGACGGATTGGCGCAGGGCCGGATGGGCCGGCAGCAGGCTCTCGAAGCGGCGCAGGGCGGGGCCCCTGAGGGTGCCCAGGACGTAGTCCGCGGCAAGTCGGTCGGCCAGGTGGGGGCGGCTGTAGTCCATGGTCAGTTCAAGGCCACAGCGGCCCGCTCCAGGCAGGATTTGAGGGCTTGCATGCCCCGGCGGACCCAGCTTTTGACGCTGCCCAGGGGGTGCCCCATCTGCTCGGCGACTTCGCTGTGAGACAGGCCTTGGTAGTAGGCCAGCGCCAGGCTGCTTTTTTGCTCGGCCGAGAGGGTGCCCATGCAGTGCTGCAGGGCACGGGCCTCGGATGCCCGCTCCAGTTGTTCCTGGGGGCCGGGGGCCGTGTCGGCGATCTGGTCGAGCAAGTCATGTTCGGAGTCCTCTTCAGGGCCGACCAAGGTGCTGCTGATGGTGTTCACCTGGGTCTGCTTGCGGCGCAGGCTGTCAATGGCCCGGTTGCGGGCGATGCTCACGAGCCAGGTGGTGGGCTGACTCAGGGCCGGATTGAAGCTTTGCGCAGCACGCCAGACGTTGATGTAGACCTCTTGCAGGACATCCTCGGCTTGGGCTCTGTTGCTCTGTATACGCAGGACCACACCCAACAGATGCGCGCTGGTGTGCCGGTAGAGCGTGTCAAATGCAGCACGGTCGCCAAGTGCGACACGACTGAGCAGTCCGGAGAGTTCTGCAGCTTGCCTCATCGTGCCTCTGGGTCTGAAGGGGATGAGCTGATTCTAGGAAAAGAATGGCACCCCGGTGCGGCGTCCCTGTCATGACCTTTCGTCATGCCGAGACCTACAATGCAGTCACCATGAAGTCCACACGCGAATTTGTCCTGACCCTGTCCTGTCCTGATGCCAAGGGGATCGTGCACGCTGTCTCCGGCTTGCTGTACCAGGCGGGTTGCAACATCATCGATTCGCAGCAGTTTGGGGATGTGCTTTGCGAGGACAGCACCGGTTTGTTTTTCATGCGGGTTCACTTTGATGCGCCCGAGCAGTTGGCCGATGTGCCCACGCTGCATCGCATGTTCAGCCATGTGCGTGAGCAGTTCGGCATGAAGGCCACCATCCGCAGCATGGCGACCAAGCCCCGGCTCATGGTCATGGTCAGCAAGCATGGTCATTGCCTCAATGACCTCTTGTTCCGCTGGCGCTCGGGTTGGTTGCCGGTCGAGATCCCGGTCATTGTCTCCAATCACCCGGATTACGCCGAGCTGGCGGCCAGTTACGGCATTCCTTTCCATCACCTGCCCTTGCCCACGGGTGCAAGCCCTGAGGTCAAGCGGGCCCAGGAGCAGCAGGTCGAAGCCTTGGTGCAGGCGCATGACGTCGACCTGGTGGTGCTGGCACGCTACATGCAAATCCTCAGCCAGGACTTCTGCAGCTTTTTGCAGGGGCGCGCCATCAACATCCACCACAGCTTCCTGCCCAGCTTCAAGGGGGCCAAGCCTTACTACCAGGCCCATGATCGAGGCGTCAAATTGATCGGTGCCACGGCGCATTACGTGACCGCTGATCTGGATGAAGGCCCCATCATCGAGCAGGATGTCGAGCGAGTGGATCACACGCTCAGTCCGGAGGACTTCACGGCCGTGGGCCGCGATGTGGAGTGCATCGTGCTGGCGCGTGCCGTGAAGTGGCACTGCGAGCACCGGGTGCTGATGAACGGCCACAAGACGGTGGTGTTCCGCTGAAACACAGGCAGGAGGCGCGGCCATGGCAGATGCGAGAAGCAAGGGAGCTCAGGCGGTGTTGATGGCCACGGCCGCAGAGACCGAGGCCGCTTTCTATGAGGCCTTGCAGCGGGGCGATGTGGACGGCTTGATGCGCCTGTGGTCGGACGATGAAGAGGTGGCCTGCGTGCACCCCAACGGCCCTCGGCTGGTGGGGCAGGGGGCCATCCGTGCGGCTTTTGCGGCGGTGCTGGCGGCCGGTGGGGTCGACATTGTCCCGGTCCACGTGCGTTGTGTGGAGTCGCCGGGCTGTTCGGTTCACCACGTGCTGGAGAAGGTGCAGGCCACGACAGCGAGAGGCTTGCAGACCGCCTATGTGCTGGCCACGAACGTGTACCTGCGCACCCCACAAGGCTGGCTGATGGTGGCGCACCACGCCAGCCCTGGTCAGAGCGACGAGATGCAGGAAATGATCGAAGCCGGCACGGTGCTTCATTGAGTGCCGCTGGCACAGGTGAAGGAGCGAATGTCCATGGATGACTGGCAAGCACCCTGGTGGATCAGGGGCGATGGCGCCTGGGGTGGCAATGTGCAGACGATCTGGCCGGCGCGCATGTCTCGCCACTGGACCCGCCAGAGCGTGCCCATCACGGGCCGCCTGCAGCGCTTCGACACGCCCGATGGGGACTTTGTGGATTTTGACTGGCTGGTTGAGCCGCCTCTGCCCGAAAGCCCGCTGCTGATCGTGTTCCACGGCCTGGAGGGCTCGTCATCGAGCCACTATGCACAGGCCTTTGCGCATTGGGCCTGGGAGCAGGGCTTTGGCTGTGTGGTGCCGCATTTTCGGGGCTGTTCGGGCCAGGCCAATCGCGCACCCCGCGCCTATCACAGTGGTGATTTTGAAGAAGTGGGTTGGATGCTGGATCAGGTGAAGCGGGCCCATCCGGCAGGGCCCCGCGTGGCGGTCGGCATCTCCCTGGGGGGCAATGCCTTGCTGCGCTGGGCCCAGGAGGCCGGCCACACCGGCAGCCAGCGTGTGTCGGCGGTGGCGGCGGTGTCCTCGCCGCTGGATCTGGCTGCGGCGGGACACGCCATCGGCCGTGGTTTCAATCGCCTGGTCTACACGCGCATGTTCCTCTCGAGCATGAAGCCCAAGATGATGGACAAGCTGCGCGATCACCCCGGCTTGTTTGACCCGCAGGCGCTGTTGCAGGCCCGGGACCTGTACGAATACGACAACCTGATCACGGCGCCCTTGCACGGCTTTGCCAACACGGAAGACTACTGGGCCCGCTGCTCGGCCGGGCCGCGACTGAGCGGGCTGGTGGGCGTGCCGGCGCTGGCGCTCAACGCGCGCAATGACCCCTTTGTGCCTGAGGCCTCCTTGCCCCGGCCTGATCAGGTCAGCAGTTGGGTCACACTGTGGCAACCGCGAGAAGGCGGGCACGTGGGGTTCCCGGGGGGGCGCTGGCCGGGGCACGTCGGCCCCATGCCGGTGGCCGTTGGGGACTGGCTCAGTCAGCACATTTGAGGGCTCAAGATCATGGATGACATCGTCAAGGCGGCGCTCAAGAAGTGGCCCAATGTGCCCAATTGCCACGATTGGCTGGCACTGGATGCGCGTGGCGACTGGTACCTGCGCGATGAGCAGGCCCAGCAGGCAGGCCTGTTTCCGCAGGTCAAGGGCAGTCGCATCGAGCATGACAAGCTCAAGGCCTTCATTGGCCGCAACTACGAGGCGGATGCGCAGGGGGCCTGGTTCTTCCAGAACGGGCCGCAGCGTGTGTACGTCTGGCTGGAAGCGGCGCCTTGGGTGCTGGGGGTGCAGGCCGACCAGGGCGACGCCTTGGGCTGCAGGATCGAGACCCACACGGGCTTGCCGATTCAGGAGGTGCGCGAGGTGCTGCTGGACGAGCACGGGCGTGTGTTCCTGGTCACCGAGCGCGGCCTGGGCGTGGTCAGGTCCATGGACATGCTGGCAGCGTCCGAGGTGATCCAGGCGCAAGGCTGGGCGCCGCAAGAGGTGACTTTTGCGACATTGCCTGGCCGCTTTGGCTACGTGCTGAGGCCCCAGCCCGAGGCGCTGGCGTCGACCGTGCCGGCATGAAAAAGCCGGTCACTGACCGGCTTTGGATGAGGTGTGGTCGGGCGGCTCGTCAGCCGCGCATCACGCCTTTATGTGCGTCTGGCAGATCAAGGTGCCGAAGCGGCGGCATCAGCACCCGAGGCTGCAGCAGCAGCCACAGGGGGTTCTTCGAACTTGGCGCCACCGGCGTTGGCCATGTAGGCCACCGCGCGCTTGATTTCGATGTCAGCAAACTCGCCACCACCTTGTGGGGGCATGGCGTTCTTGCCCTTGAGGGCGCCGTTGAGGAGGCTCTCCAGGCCTTGGGCCAGGCGAGGGCCCCAGGCGGCGGCATCACCAAACTTGGGCGCGCCCAGTGCGCCCGCACCGTGGCAGCTGGCGCACTGTGCCTTGTAGACCTCTTCACCCAGGCGGCTGCCGGCGGCGGCTGTGACCGCCTTCACTTGCACAGAGGCCACGGGCATGATGCGCTGTGCAATGGCTTCGGGGCCGGTGAGGTTGCTGCCTGCGCCTTCTTTGGTGGTGGAGTTCACGAAGACGACCAGCAGGACAATGATGGCCACGGGCACCACGAAAGCCGCCAGGATGGCAACGATCAGTTGCTTGGGCGTCTGGATGGGGCCTTCGTCATGGGATTGGGGCGCTTGGCTCATGGAGTCCTCGAAATGAAGGAAAGGCAAAATTGATCGGATCGCCGATTATAAAACCCCTGAGGGCCGGATGAACAGCCGATTGAGCCGCTGCTAGAATGCAACTCTTGCGCTGCGCCCGTAGCTCAATGGATAGAGTACTGCCCTCCGAAGGCAGGGGTTGCTG
>DAORJC010000201.1:0-5252 GCA_035438885.1 Aquabacterium sp.
TTTTTCCTGATACTCACGTTCAACGCGGCTGCCTGCTGGCAGCTGTGCCTGAGACGCCTTTGCTGTAATTTTTGGAGAACTCTATGAAAAAGACCCTCGTGGCTGCCGCCACCCTGATCGCCGCCACCGGCGCTTTCGCTCAATCGTCCGTGACGCTGTACGGCCTGGTCGATGCCTCGCTGGAAAACGTCAAGGGCACCGACAGCCTGACCCGCGTGTCTTCCAGCAACTACGCTTCGTCGCGTCTGGGCTTCCGCGGTGTGGAAGACTTGGGCAGCGGCCTGAAGGCCAAGTTTGTGCTGGAAAGCGCGATCAACGTTGACACCGGCGAAAACGGCGGCAAAGCCGCTCGCTTCTTCGACCGCGCCGCCTGGGTGGGTCTGGAAGGCGCTTACGGCGAACTGCGCCTGGGCCGCATCGACTCGTCCATCGGCCTGCTGGCTGGCAACTCGGCCATCCTGGGCGCCCAAGGCTATGACGACCTGAAGATTGCTGACACCTTTGCAGGTTCGACCTATCGCCGCGTCGACAACGCCATCACCTACGTGTTGCCCACCCTGGCCGCTGGTCTGTCGGCACAAGTTCAGTACTCCACGCAAGTGTCGGGTTTGGAAGCGGCTAACACTGACGCAGGCAAGGCGTTTGGTCTGAACGTGCAATACGCCGCCGGCCCCTTCGGTGCTGGTCTGGGTTACATCAACGCAGCCAAAACCGACGCGAGCGATGACCAAGGCGTGCTGGTTTACGCATCGTACGACTTCGGCGCTGCCAAGCTGACCGGTTACTACAACCAGGACGACCGTGACTCTGAAGATGAGAAGCGCTCGCTGTACGGCATCAAGGTCGGCATTCCTTTCAGCACCAACTTCAGCCTGACCGCTGGCGTCTCCAAGGTGAGCAACGTCAACTTCGTCAAGGATGCTGACGCCACCATCATCGCCATCAAGGGTGTCTACAACCTGTCCAAGCGCACCGCCCTGTACGGCCTGCTGACCACGGTTGACAACGACGAAGGCTCCAGCCTGGGTCTGGTCACCACCGCCTCCGGCAAGTCCAGCCACGGCATCGCCTTCGGCATCCGCCACTCGTTCTGATGAAGCCCGCCGCTTCGGCGGCGGTTGCCCATCAACGACAAAACCGGGCTCTCGAGCCCGGTTTTTTTGTGTGTGCAAATGTCTGAAGCCCCCGGCTCACCGGGCGTGAGCCATGCCCATCTCCCAGGCGGCGTGCATGTCGGCCAACAAAGGCGCGGGCACCCGCGTGTCGCCCCTGGCTTGCTCCAGCGTCTGCTGCATGGCCTGTGCAATGGTGTCGATCACCTGGGCAGGCTGACTGACGCCGCAGATTCGGCGCCCGAAATCGTGAAGCTCCTCCGTGGTGGGATAGGCCCGTGTCTGGTGCTTGCCGGCGAACCACTTGAGCGCCAGCGTGCGATCCTCGGCCTCATCCGCGCCTTGGTATCGCGCATATTTGTAGATGGATGTCGTGACCACATCGAACATCGGTGAAAGCCACACATCGGAATCATTGCGATACAGCACACCGAAGTTTTTCAAGTGTGCATCGCCATTGCGGACCATGACAGAGAAGACCACTTGCTCAAAAAAACGGTGCAGGTTGTCACTGTGAAGTTGCAACTGGCGCAGCAATTCTGCGATGCGCTGATAACTGCCCTGGTACTTTCGGTCAGACAGGACGTCCCGTACCCGCAAGCCCGCCAAGGCGGCGATGTCTTCGAACCCCAACCGTTCAATGCGACCATTCGTGTGCGTCACCATGTCGAATCGGTCCAGAATCAACATTTGGCCATCGTCCGAGAGGGCAAACTCCGGCACGTCGATGCCCGCACGGCGAGCGGCACTCAGACACAGGTATTCATTGGCAGCCAACCCAGGGTAGGCGGGGCTGCCCGCCTTGACAATCAGCGAAGGGATCGGAACCGTCGCGCGGTCAGGCACCATGATCTTGGGCTGCACGCCGGCGATGCCGGCGCCGGTGCTCAAGTAGGCGGCCACCAGCTCGTCGAACACCTCCGGGGTATAGCGGGTCTGCAGCAGTTCCGACTTGCTCAAAGCCCGCGGCAGTGGGACTGGCGGCTGTTCCGCGAGGCTGTAGCCCACCCGGCCGATGCCGTTGCGACCCATCAGGGCCAGCAGGTGCATGGGTGTCATGGCTTGTTTGGGAAACAAGGCCCGGATCCTCATGAACAGGTCGCCCTCGGGAAGGTTCTGGTCCATGGGGGGGAACAGGTCACCATCCTGCCACGTCAGGCGCTCCCGGGGCGACATCAGCAAGCCCAGGGCCGCTTGCTCGGGCGCTGGGTTGAGGTAGCGAAATTCGTAGATCGACGTCTTGAGCAACTGCCCGGCATGCTCGGCATCGCCGATGGAGACGGCGAGGGAGCGAATTTTTTCAGGGAGCATCGTCGTCATCTTCCTGGAACCGGCGGGCCACCTCCTGGGCCGAGGGCAAGCCCACACGCTCGATCCGCATGGCCAGGCCCAGGGCGCCCAGCACAGCCATCAAGGAAGACACGGTGGTGTCTTCCCCAGCTTCAAGGCGGTAGATGACCTCGCGGACTTTCCCTGCCTTCTCTGCGAGCTCCGTCTTGCTCATGCGCAGTGATTCCCGTTGCTCGCGCAACTGGTGGCCCAGCTCATCGGGTAAACGGATGGTGTCAGTCATGGCATGCATTTTCGATGATTCTGAGAGATTTGCAAGTCATAACTTTCGAAATCAAAAAATCAGACCCACCATGAAAAACGCCCCGCAGAGCGGGGCGTTGGGCGTTCAGAACTGACGAGAGTCAGATCAGAAAGCGTGGCGGATGCCGAAGTCCACAGCGTTCACGGTGTCGCTGCCCTTGGTCTTGCCGCTGGTGATGTCTGCGTAGACAGCCGTGCGCTTGCTCAGGGTGTACTCGTAACCCAGCGAGAACTTCTGTTGCTTCATTTCTTCGCCATTGGCAGCGGCGGTACCAGCGGCCACAGCGGCGCCGGCTTGAGCCAGTTGGTTTGCAGCAACGAAAGCCTGAGCTTGAGCAGCGGCGCCAGCTTGCAGGTAAGGATTACCCGTGTCCCAGTCGATCTGGGTGTAACCCATCTTCAGCAGGCCATTGCCCAGGGGGGCGGTGGCAGCCAGGGTGAACGACGTGGGCTTGGCTTCGCCGCCGAAAGGCGTCTGCAGCTTCGATTGAGCGAAGCTGATGCGTGGCTTGATCATGCCGAAGTCGTACGAAGCACCGATGATGACCAGGCTGTTGGTCTCGTCGGCGTCAACGTTCGAAGGAGCCTGGTCATAGGCAACCGTCACGAACAGGGGGCCGGCGCTGTAGTTCACAGCGGCACCGTAGCGGTTGTCCACGTCTTCTTCTTCAGACAGGCTGGACGACAGCATCACGGTGAAACCGTTGGCAGCCATCTTGTAGAAGATGCCGTCGTTGTAACGGGCTTCTGCGCCGCCCAGGTTGTAGCCAGCGAAAGCGTAGGTGGTGCCGCCAACTTCAGCAACGCCTTGGTTGAGCCAAGGGTCCAGCAGGTATTGCGAGTAGAAGGTAGGACCGTAGTCACGGCCCAGGGTGATTTCGCCGAACGACTGGCTGGTCAGACCAACGATCGATTGGTCCCAGAACTGGTTGCCGCCGGAGGTGTTGATAGCGCCCGTGTCTGGCGTGAAGCGGTGTTCCAGAGCGAACTTGGCCGACAAGCCGCCGCCCAGGTCTTCCACGCCACGGAAGCCGATGCGCGACTTGGTGGCTTGAGCAACGTTCAGTTCCTTGTTGCTCATGCCAACACCGCCCAGCGAACGCTCGGTGAGGGAATCAGCACGGCTTTGCTTGACGATACCCAGGTCAACGATGCCGTACAGGGTGACGGACGATTGAGCCATGGCGGACGAAGCGAATGCGCCCAGTGCGGCCAGAGCGATCAAAGACTTTTTCATGAATGTTCTCCAGTGTTGAACGAGAGGGGCAGGCAATTGCGCGCTAGGCGTCCGACCCCGGACCCTTATCGAAAGAGCTAGGAGGCATTCCAACAGAATCGGGGCCCCCTCGGCGATTTGTGGGGGCTAAAAACAGCCCGGTCGTTGTCCCTGTGCAACGAAATGTGGCGCGATTGTCATCATTTGGACGTGGGTGCACCTTGTTGGTGCGCGCCCTGGATTTTCACTGCTCGTGGCGCAGCAAGTCGGCGATGGATTCGCGGCGCCGAATCACCGTCACCTGGTCGCCATCCACCATGATTTCAGCGGCCCGACCACGTGAGTTGTAGTTGCTGGCCATGGTCATGCCATAGGCGCCGGCCGACAGCACGGCCAGCACGTCGCCGCCTTGCACGGCCAGGGTGCGATCACGGCCCAGCCAGTCACCGGACTCGCACACAGGGCCCACCACGTCCCAGAGCGTGGCAGCGTCGCTGCGCTGTCGGGTGTTGACGATGCCCATGTAGGCCTCGTACAGGGCAGGGCGCATCAGGTCGTTCATGGCGGCATCGACCAGGCAGAAGTTCTTTTGCTCGCCGGGCTTGAGAAACAGCACCTCGGTCAGCAGCACGCCGGCATTGCCCACCAGTGAACGGCCGGGCTCGAACATCACCTCGCGATGGCCGTGGCCTCGTGCATCGATGCGGGCCAGCAACAGGCCGATCAGCTCGTCGGCACTGGGCGGCACCTCGTCGGTGTACGTGATGCCCAGGCCACCACCCAGGTCCAGGTGATGGATGTGGATGCCCTTGGCCTCGATGGCTTCGACCAGGTCCAGCACCCGGTCCAGTGCGTCCAGGTAGGGGCCGGTGTCGGTGATCTGGGAGCCAATGTGGCAGTCAATGCCGACCACCTCGATGCCTGCCAGGGTGGCGGCCCGCTCGTAGGTGGCCAGGGCCTGTTCGTGCGCAATGCCGAACTTGTTGCCCTTCAGGCCCGTCGAGATGTAGGGGTGCGTGCCGGCATCCACGTCCGGGTTCACGCGCAGGCTGATGCGGGCTTTCTGACCACACGCCTGAGCGACCTCGGACAGAACCTCCAGCTCGGCCGTGCTTTCCACGTTGAAGCACTTCACACCGGTCTCCATGGCCTGCTTCATCTCGGCGCGGGTCTTGCCCACGCCGGAGAACACCACCTTGGCCGGATCGCCCCCGGCGGCCAGCACCCGGGCCAGCTCGCCCGCCGAGACGATGTCAAAGCCACAACCGGCCTGGGCAAAGGTCTTGAGCACGCTCAGGTTGGAGTTGGCCTTGACGGCGTAGCAGATCAGG
>DAORJC010000202.1:0-5157 GCA_035438885.1 Aquabacterium sp.
CAGGCCTCCCCGCTCGACCCACACGCGCTCCAGCACACCGACCCCTTGACTGCCCACATCGGCCACCCGATCGGGTTCAATCAGGCAACCCAGGACATCGGCATGGGCAACAGCCGCGGGCAAGCACATCGCCAGCGTCCATGCCCAGGGCGTCCAAGACCTCAACGTCACTGTTTTTCTCCTGGATCCATCACCGTCTGAACCCTTCGGTTTTTTCGGCAGATGGTGTGAAAACTTGAGTCTCCATCTTGTCGCAATCTGGGAGATTGTGGTGGCTGGAGATGCCGTTTCTTTCACTGCCAATCGTCTCGCCCGGCCCACAACAATTGCCGCTGCATGGCAAACTGGGACTGCAGCAAGCCCCAGCGCTGAGCGCAAGTCTGGCGCCCGGCCAGCCATTGGGCCCACCGACACAGGGGCACGACCAGCCTCGGCTGTTGCAGCCCCTGGCGAGCCCAGCCAGGCAAGGTCGCCAAGGATGTGTCCGAAGTCCTCAGGATGCGCTCGAACGACCCGGGCTGCCCCTGGCGGGCCCCACGGCCATGGAGTTGCCGGTCGATCCTCGCCGAATCATTGAGGTGGGTGTTGATCACGTGCAGACCACCGGCCTGCAGGACCCGAGGGTTCAGCAGGATGTCGGTGCCGCGCCCCGCCATGTGGGTGGCCACGGTCACGGCGCCGGGTTCGCCAGCACGGGCAATCCGTTCACGCTCGGCATCGCCTTGCTCGCTGTCGTGCCGGGCGTTGAGCACCTGGTGGGCGACACCCTGCGCCTGCAGCACCTGAGACAAGGCCTCGGAATCGGCCACCGAATCGACGCCGACCAGCACAGCACGCCCGGCCTGACCGACTCGATGGACCACCTGCGCCACACGCTGCCATTGCTCGGCCGGCGAGCCGCACATTTGCACGCCGAGATCCTGGCGGCGATCGGGCTGGCGCAAGGGCATGCGGACCACCGGCAGCCCGTGGATGGCCATGAGCTCGACCCGCTCTTCCCACAAGGTGCCACTGAGCCCGCAGACACGGTGATAGCGAGGGAAGAATGTCTGGTAGGTGGTCTGCGTGAGGGTTTCGGTCTCCGGGGTGGCACCCAGCCCCTCCTTGATGCAGACCATCTGCTGCAGTCCACGCGACCAGGCCCTGCCCAAGGCCAGACGACCGGTGCAGGCATCGATGATGTGCACCTCGGCATCGCGGACCAGGTAGTCCACATCACGGGTCAGGGCATGCAGTGCGGTCAGCGCCAGCACAACCTGGTCCTCGCGAAACCGCTTCAGGCGCCAGGGGCCCGGCAGCGTCCGGGTGGCCTGTGCCAGGCGAGCCACCCCAGGTGCCAGCAGTCGCACAGGCTGCCCGGGACTGGCCACAAAGTCCGCGGGCTGCTTGAGCTGACGGGCCAGGTACAGCGCCAGGCGCTGCTGTTGTTCGGCCTGGCGTCCCGGCAAGGCCTGAGACAACACCAGCGGGGTGCAGGCTTCGTCGATCAGGATGGAGTCGGCCTCGTCAATCACGGCCATGCACAGGCCACGCAGCACCACCCGGTCGAGTTGCCCCGTCGCCCTGGCGGCCTGATCGCGCAAATGGTCAAAGGCAACCTCCTTGGCCGTGACATAGATCAGGTCCTGCTGATAGGCCTGGCGACGCTGTTCGTGGGTGCTGCCGGCGGTCAGCCACGCCAGGGACAGGCCCAGCGCCTCATAGATGGGTTGCCACTGCTGCGCATCGCGGCGCGCCAGATAGTCGTTGGCCGTCATCACGTGCACGGGGACATGGGCCAGCGCTGCCACGGTCGCTGCCAGCACCACGACCAGGGATTTGCCTTCGCCGGTGGCCATCTCGATCAGCCGCCCCTCCAGCATCCACCAGGCGCCCAGCCACTGCACGTCATGGACCTGCCAGCCCAACTGACGCTGGACGATCACACCGACCGCGGCCATGGCCTGCGCCACCCGTTCGCGCTCAAATCCATGGATGCTCAACTGCGCCCTCAGCGTGAGCAGGTCGCGCTCGAAGTCTGGCTGCGATTTGCGCTGCCAGATCGGCATGGCCGCCTCCAGCTCGGCCAGCAATCGACGGTCTTCGCGAGCCGCGGGGGCGCCCGGACTGCGCCAGGATTGCTTCAGCCACGCCCAGGCCATCCGTTGCGGAGGCGTCTCCTGCTCACGAATGGGATAGGCCCCGTGGACAGGGCCTGGCACCGGCAAGGCCCGCGCCGGGGTGAGGTGGCTCGACCAGGACACCGGCTCATCGTGAGGCACAGCCAACCGGGCGTTCATCCGGGCAGGCCAGAGAAATGTTTGAGAAAGAGCTGGCGCCAGCGCTGAAGCAGCGTGTCCCACAGGCTCTGAGGGGTCAAGGTCAGGCGAACCTTGGCCAGGCCGCCGGCACGGGGCCAGGACTCGGCCATGGCCACATCCATGACATAGACAGGCTCCAGGGTTCTCAGGCCCTCAGGATCCTGGGGGTCGGACAGCACACGGCCGCCCATTCGGTCGCTCAGCGCCGCACTGGGCAGACGATCTGAGGGCGCAGGCACCTCGCGCAGGAAGCGCCCCTGCAGGGCGCGGCCCGGCTGCTCGTCCAGCATGATGGATACGCCCTTGAGGCGGCGACGAACATCATCGACGTCCGACTGAGGCACCACCACCCGCACCACCGAGGGCTCCGGCGAGAGCACAAAAGCCAGGACATCGCCCCGATTGACCTCACGCCCTTCCAGGTCGGCGCCACGTGACAACACAAAGCGCCCGCTCCTGGCCGCCCGCAAGACCTGGGCGTCCAGATCGGCCTGCAAGCGAGCCAGGGCTGCACGGTCTCGCGTCAAGGCCTCCTGCGCGTTCTGCGCCTTCATGGCATCTGCACCAAACGCCACGTTCAGCTCTGACTCGGAACGCTCGATCTGGGCCTGCAAGACCGTCAACTGCGTCTGGAGGACGGGCGCAGCCAGGGTGATCAAGGGCTGTCCCTTTTGCACCGTCTGCTCGCCGCTGACCCACAAGGTGTCGACCTGCCCGTCCACCGGGGCACGCACCTGGGCCTCATCGGGCAACCAGACCACCCCTTCCATCACCACCGAAGCCGGAAGCGGAACCCACCCGATCAGACCCATCGTCACGACGGCCATGGCACCGCCCATGAGCCAGACCCGACCGCGGGCGGCCATGACGCCCGACGATGAGGCGATGCTGCTGATCAGGCGCGAGACGGGCTGAACTGCCAGCCCCCAGAAGGACCACAACGCCACCAGGATGCCCAGCAGGATGGCCTGGTCGGCCGACCAGGTCACGATGAGCGCACTGACACCCACACGGTAGAGCCAGGCCATCGGGGCATACAGCCACAAAGCCAGTCGCTCGGTGAGATCCCCGGCCGCCACGCCGCCATCCTCGGTCGGCGCCTCCACTCCGAACAGGCGATGCAACAGCCTTTGCCAGGCATGCAGGTGCACACGTGAGCTGCGTTCTGCGAGGTTGGGCAGGTCCAGGCTGTCACACAGCGCGAAGTACCCGTCCAGCTTCATGAGCGGATTGCCATTGAAAAGCACCGTCGACAGGCTGCCCAGGCTCATCACGACAAAGCAGACCTGACGCAGCCAGCCATCCTCGATGGAAACCCAGAGCAAGCCCGCCACCGCCGCCAGCGCCAGCTCGACCCCCACGCCTGCGACCGCGATTCGGGCGCGGTGCCACCGATTGGTCAACCGATTGGACGCCGTGGCATCCACAAAGGGCAAAGGCACAAACATGAAAAACTGGATCCCGACCTCGGGGACCTCACAGCCATGACGTCTCAGCGTCAGGGCGTGCCCCAGCTCGTGCAGCGCCTTCATGAGCGGGTAGATCAACCAGGCAGCGGCCAGGTAGCCGGGCGACATGAAATAAGTGTGCGCATAGGCGGCCACGGCCGGCACATCCACCAGCACCGCCCAGGCGGCGCCCAGCACCACCACCAGCCAGACGATCTGGGTCCAGGGCGACCACATGTACCGACTCAGGAGCGACAAGCGCTCGATCAGCATCGAGGGGTTGAACAAGGGCAGCCGAAAGGCCAGGGGATTGAGGCGAGCGTTTCGCTTCTTGCGTTGACGCTCGTCATCGGTCCGGACCATGCGTCGGACATCGGGGGTCACTTCGGCCTGAATCAGCCCGGCATCGGTCATCTGCCCCAGGATGCGGATCACATCGTGCTGAGAAGGGGCATCTTCCCCCAACTGGTCCAGCAGGATCTGCCAGACTTCATCGACACTGCGCTGCCCATCCAGGCGCCCGACCATCTGGTAGGCCTGAGCGTTGACGCGGTGGTACCGCCCCGTCGCCTGGTTGAACAGCACATACCAGGGGTGCCCACGCGTGGTCTGCATTCGCACCGACACATGCGGCCGCAGCCGTGGGTGCAGCCCGGAGATCCGGTACCAGTAGGGAGACAGAAAGGTGTCCTGCATGCAAGAGCCCGATCAGAGCCACGTCCAGGTCAACATGCGCAGCCAGTGCCAGGCATGCAGCGCCCAGCGCTGCAACAGCGGCCGCGACGTCAGCTCGATCTGTGCCACGCCCTGCAAGCCTGGGCGCAAGCCGGCCAGGCCGGCACCAGCCCCGGTGGGGACAGCCTCCACCTCATAGCGCACGCCATCGGCGGTGGGCTTGGCGACCGGCGTGACCCGCTCCAGCAGCAAGGAGATGACCTGCCCTGGCATGGCCGCCAGTCGCAGCCCCGCCACCTGCCCCGCCTGCAGCTCGGACACCTCGGATTCGTCCACTTCCAGCACCACACGCCAGTCCAGGCCAGGCGCCAGGGTCAGCAAGGTTTCGCCCCGCTTGACCGGTGCGCCCAGTTGCTGGCGCAGGTCCCCTTGAATCACGACCCCGTCAAAGGGGGCGACCAGTTTGACCCGGGCCAGTTGCTGCTCCACCAGGGCCAGCTGTGCACGCGATTCGGCCACTTTGGTCTGCGCCGTGGCCGCTTGCGCACGGTCACCGCGGGCAAAGGCCTCGGCAAAGGCGTTCTCCTGTTGTGCCAGATCGGCCACGCGAGCCCGGCGGGCGTTCTGCAAGTCATCGTCAGACAATTCCGCCAGCACCTGACCGGCCTTGACCAGGTCGCCCGGACGGACGTGAACCTCGCGCAAGAAACCGTCTTCGGAGGCGCTGAGCACCC
>DAORJC010000203.1:0-5128 GCA_035438885.1 Aquabacterium sp.
GCTAGGGGTGCAGCAAAGGCGGGATGGTGGCGGCCATGAGCTGCAGCCGTCCCGTGACCACGCCCCGCAGGGTGCTCATCTCGTTGGCAATGGCCTGCAAGGTGCTGGCCGGGCCCTGCACCAGGATCACCTCCAGCATCTGGTGGTCCATCAGGTGCACGTGCAGGGAGCTGATGACCTCGTCGATGTGCGCGCACTGCAGGTCGGACAACTGCTTTTGAAGGCCACGCACCGAGCGGTCGTACATCAAGGTGATGGTGCCCATCATCACCTCGTTGCCCAGTTGACGCTTGTGCTCCAGCAACTGCTCATTGATCATGGCGGCCACCGCCTGTGAGCGGCTGCCAAAGCCGCGTCCGGCGACCATGCCGTCCAGTGCCACGAGCAAGTCCTCAGGCATGGAGACGCTGATGCGGGTGGTCTGCATGGTGGCCTCAGAACATGTGGCTGTAGCGGTCGACTTCCCACTGGCTGACCGACAGGTGGTAGGCCTCCCACTCTTCGGTCTTGTACTTGATGAACTCGTCGCGCAGCGCCTTGCCCAGCGTGCGCTCGACCAGCGGGTCATCGGCAAAGGCCTGCACGGCCTCCTGCAGCGTTTGCGGCAGGAAGTCGATGCCGCGCTCGCGGCGTTGGGCATCGCTCAGCTCGTACAGGTTGTCCTCGTTGGCCGCGCCAGGGTTCAGGCCCTCGCGGATGCCCTCCAGGCCGGCGGCCAGGGCCAGTGCGGCGGCCAGGTAGGGGTTGACCGCGCCATCGGCATTGCGTGACTCGCAGCGGCCACCACCTGCGGGGATGCGCACCGAGTTGGTCCGGTTGTTCGAGCCATAGGAGTTGAACACCGGGGCCCACGAGAAGTAGTTCATGGCCCCGCGTCGCACCAGGCGCTTGTAGCTGTTGACCGTGGGTGCAAACGCCGCGCACAAGGCGCGCCCGTGTTTGAGGATGCCCGCCACAAACATGTAGCCCAGCGGGGTCAGGCCAATGCCGCGTGGGTCGTCCTTGGGGTCGCAGGCAAAGAGGTTCTTGCCGGTCTTGAGGTCATAGAGCGACATGTTGAAGTGCGCGCCCGTGCCGGTCTTGTCGGCAAAGGGCTTGGGCATCATGGTGGCGATCAGGCCCTCTTCCTTGGCGTAGTGCTTGGCCATCATCCGAAAGAAGGTCAGCCGGTCGCAACTGGTCAAGGCATCGGCGTAGTTGAAGTCAAACTCGAACTGCCCGTTGGCATCTTCATGGTCAAAGGAGTACAGGTCCCAGCCCAGGTCGTTGATGCACGATCCGACCTTGTCCAGCCAACTGAAGCTGTCCATGAAGCCCTGCACGTCGTAGCAGGCCTTGGCCAGCTTGTCGTCTGGGTTGGGCACGGCCAGCTTGCCATCCTCACCTTGCTTGAGCAGGTAGATCTCGCACTCGATGCCCAGGTTCATGCCGTAGCCCATCTGGGCGGCCTGGGCCAGCACGCTCTTGAGCGCCACGCGGGTGCTCAGCGGGTAGGGCTCGCCTTGAAAGTGGTTGTCGGCCGGCATCCACGCCACCTTGGGCTCCCAGGGCAACTGCACGATGTGGTTCAGGTCGGGCACCGAGGTCAGCTCGTCGTCGTTGGGCGCCTGGCCCAGGCCATCGAGCGCATAGCCGGTGTAGCGCTCCGAGCCGGCGGCCATTTGCGGCAGGTGGTCAATGGGCACCACCTTGGCCTTCTGGATGCCGTGGATGTCCACGTACGCACCAATGCAGTACTTCACACCCTTGTCCTTGAGGGACTGCTGGATGGCGGCAACTTGTTCGGGGGAATGCATGGGGGACTCCGAAAGAGTGGAAGGTGAAAGCAAAGGTGGCTCAGGCCACGGGGTTGAAATACGAATGCGGCAGCGGGGGCGTTTGCTGCTGCCCGCGCTGGATCAGGGCTGAGAGGTCGTCCACCATCCAGCCAAAGGCTTCGCGGCCCTTGTCGGCCGTGGCCAGGCTGGGGGTGCCGGTCACGCCATTGAGGCTGGTGCGGTTGACCGGGTGCGCAAACACCTGCCCTTCGGTGCGATCGGGGTCATCGGCCTGCGCCAGGCGGTCGGGCCGCACCATCTCGGGCGAGACGGCCAGCATCAGCGAGGTCTCGGCATCGTTGGCATGCCAGTCGGCGGCGTCGGCAAAGTGAAAGCGCCGCACGCGTTCGCTGATGTCGGGCGAGTTGATCACGGCCACCATCAGGTCGTCGTGCTCGGCGCGCAGCATCTCCAGCGCACAGCGCAGCGGCGCGGCATTGGTCACGTGCGTGTTGACGATGAACAGGCGGCGCACCCCGCTGTGGTACGCCCCGTCGCCGATCTGCTTGACCAGCTCGATCAGGGTGATGGGCTGCACAGCGATGGTGCCGGGCCAGCGCCGGCTGTGCCCCAGCGAGCAGCCATAGGGCAGTGGCGGCAGCATGGGCACACCGGTGCGTTGGGCCACGGCGCGGCACAGCTTGTCGGCGATCTCGGTGTCCATGCCGCAGCCCATGTGCGGGCCGTGCTGCTCGGTGGCGCCCACCGGCAGGATGGCCGATTGGTGAGCGGCCCCCAAAGCATCGGGCAGTTCGGACCAGGTCAGGTGAGACCAGAACATGGCGGTGCCTTTCACTCGACGTTGTCGGAGACATCGGTCATGCGGATCACCTGCGGGACCACGTCGTCATCGTCGTGCGATGACGCGGGATCGGCCGGTGGGTGGATCAGCGCTTCCAGCCGCGCCTTGGTGGCCTGGAACTCGGGGCTGCCGATCTGCAGGGCGCTGCGAGGGCGCGGCACGGGCACCTCGATCAGCTCCTGCACCTCGCCGGGGTGGGCCTTGAGCACCAGGATGCGGTCGGCCAGAAAGATGGCCTCGTCCAGGTCGTGCGTGATGAACAGGATCGTGATGTCGATGTTCTTCCAGATCTCCAGCAGGTGCGCCTGCATCTTGGCGCGCGTCTGTGCATCCAGCGCCCCGAAGGGCTCGTCCATCAACAGGATGCGGGGCTGGTTGGCCAGCGCGCGGGCAATGGCCACGCGCTGCTTCATGCCGCCCGACAACTGGTGCGGGTAGGCGTCGGCAAACTTGGTCAGGCCCACCAGCTCCAGCCATTGGCGGGCTTGCGACTCGGCCTCGTTGCGCCCGGCGTTGTTCATCTCCAGGCCAAACATCACGTTCTTCTTGACCGTGAGCCACGGGAACAGCGTGTAGCCCTGGAACACCATGCCGCGGTCCCGGCCCGGGCCCTGCACGGGTTGGCCGTCCAGCAGCACCTCGCCACTGGTGTGGGACTCCAGCCCCGCCAGGATGCGGATCAGCGTGGACTTGCCGCAGCCCGACGGGCCGATCACGCAGACCAGTTCGCGGCGGTGGGTTTTGAAATTGATGTTCTGGAGCGCAGTCACCGGGCCCTGGTGTGAATCAAAGGTCTTGCCCAGGCCCTTGACCTCCAGGATGACCTCGCGCTGCTTGAGCCGATCAAAGCGCGCCCGGACGGCATCGGACTGGTCCAAGTAGGACAGGGGGTGGATGTTCATGGCGGTGTCCTCAATGCTTGCCCTGGGTGCGGTCCCAGGGAAAGAGGCGGCGGCCGATCCAGGCCAGCAAGAGGTCCACGCTCAGCCCGATGATGCCGATCATGGCAATGGCCGCGTAGACGTTGTCAAAGTGCTGGTAGCGCGCCTGCTGCGTGATGAAGAAGGTGATGCCCGAGCTGGTGCCGATCAGCTCGGCCACGATCAGGTAGGTCCAGGCCCAGCCCAGCAGCACGCGCTGGTCGCGGTACAGGTCGGGCAGGATGCCGGGCACCACCACGCGGGTGATCAGGCGCCAGCGGCGCGTGCCCAGCGTCATGGCTGCCTCCAGCAGCGCAAAGTCCAGCTTGCGTGTGGTGTTGGCAATCACCAGCACCTGCTGGAAAAACGTGCCCACCACGATGATGGCAATCTTGGGCCCGTCATGGATGCCCAGGATGGCCACGGCCAGCGCACCAAAGGCAGGCGCTGGCAGGTAGCGAAAGAACTCGATGAAGGGCTCGTGCAGCCGCGCGATGCTGCTGTACGTGCCGCACACAATGCCCAGCGGCACCCCGAACAACGAGGACACCAAAAAGCCCCAGAAGATGATCTGCATGCTGTGCCACAGGCTCTCGTGCAGCCAGGGGGCATCGCGCTGTTCGGGCTCGGTCGTGAACGCGGTGTAGAACGCCCGGGCCACCTCGTGCGGCGCGGGCAGGTAGACCGGGTTGGCCGGCTCGCCCGCGGGCAGGGCCTTGCCCGCCTCCCGCATGGCTTGCGCTTCGTCGTCAAAGACCTGCCGGTCCACCCGCATGTCCACCTGGAAGTAGTCGACATCGCCAGGCTGCGTCACCAGCACTTGCGGATGCCACACAAACGGCAGGTAGCTCACGGCACACCACAGCAGCAGCGGCAGCAGGAAGGAGCCCACCCCCAGCACCAGCTTGCGCCGGGGCGACAGGGTGGCTCGCACGGCGAACCAGGCGGTCTGACTCATGGCCCTGGCCTTACTTGGCAGCAGCGTTGGTCAGGCTGGGGTCGATGTAGCTGTCCACGGGCAGCGGTGCCTTGTAGACGCCATTGGCCACGTTGAAGCTGTCCGCAATTTTTGAGGAGCCATACAGCGACTTGAAGCCCTCACCCTTGGCCATGATCTGCTTGCCCGCCTTGAGCGACAGCAGCTTGGTGCCCTTGAGGAACTGGGTGTACGCCTCGGGTGGCACGCCCACACGGGCGGCCATGATCTTGACCGCATCGGGTTGGGTCTTGGGGTCTTCGATGTAGCTGACCACCTTGTCCCACACGCCCACCACCTTCTGCTATTCGGCCTTGCGGGCCGACAGGCTGGCGGGGCTCACGGTCAGCACGTCATAGATCAGGCCTGGCTCGTCGGCCGAGGTCAGGATGGGCTTGGCGCCCGGCGTGCCCTTGATGGCCTGGCCCGCGATGGGCTGCCAGGCGCCCACGGCCGCCACATCGCCCGAGGCCAGCACCTGTGGCATCTCGTTGGTCTTGGCGTTCACCAGGGTGACGTCGGACTCTTTCAGGCCGGCTTTTTTCAGGCCATTGAGCAGCAGCAGGTGCTCGACCAGGCCCACCTCCACGGCCACCTTCTTGCCCTTGAGGTC
>DAORJC010000204.1:0-5100 GCA_035438885.1 Aquabacterium sp.
TCATCACGCCTTCGCGGGCGCGCATCCAGTTGAAGTTGCCCTTGACGGTGTTGATTTCACCGTTGTGGGCGACCATGCGGTACGGGTGAGCCAGGGGCCACTCGGGGAAGGTGTTGGTCGAAAAGCGCTGGTGCACCAGGGCCAGGGCCGACGTGACACGCTCGTCCTTGAGGTCCAGGTAGTACTTGCCCACCTGGTCGGCCAGCAGCAGACCCTTGTAGATGATGGTGCGGCACGACATGCTGGGCACGTAGTACTCGGCGCCGTGGGTGAGGTTCAGTGCCTGAATCTTGGCAGAGGCCGTCTTGCGGATGACGTAGAGCTTGCGCTCCAGGGCGTCGGGCACCAGGATGTCCGGGCCGCGGCCAATGAAGACCTGGCGGATGACGGGCTCTTTTTCGCGCACGGTGGGCGACATGGGCATGTCGCGATCGACCGGCACATCACGCCAGCCCAGCAGCACCTGGCCTTCGGCCTTGATGGCGCGCTCGAGCTCTTGCTCGCAAGCCTGGCGGGAGGCGCTTTCCTTGGGCAGGAAGATCATGCCGACGCCGTATTCGCCGGGCGGGGGCAGTGCCACGCCTTGCAGGGCCATCTCGGCACGGTAGAACTCATCGGGCACCTGGATCAGCAGACCGGCACCGTCACCCATCAGGGGATCGGCACCGACCGCGCCGCGGTGGTCGATGTTTTCCAGGATCTGGAGGCCCTGGGCCACGATGCTGTGGGCCTTGAGGCCCTTGATGTGGGCGACAAAGCCCACGCCGCACGCGTCGTGCTCGGCATTGGCGTACAGGCCCGTGTCGATGGCAGCCTGAATTTCTTGGGCAGTGGCCGTGACCAGATGGTCAGCGGGAGCGGTGGGGAACAAGGTTCCCGAATTCGCCTGGGTCATGGGAGCGCTCCAGTGTGGAGATGGGACGACAAAAACGACTGAGGAGGATACTGCGGGAATCCCCGACTGACAAGAAAAATATAAAGGGTCTGACCCCTATTTATGCATACCGCCAAAACTGCCCCTTATATATTAGGGACAGATCATTGACTGATTGCCGCGACCTTGCGGGGACGGCCCCGACGTGCCGGCACCATTCGCCGGGGGGGCGCCGAGGGGCCGCCTGAGCTGGCCTGCTGCTGCAGCAGGCGCACAAACGCCTCGTCACCGCGCACCCAGCCCTTGTCGGCCGCCTGCGCCAGAGCGGCTGCAGATTCGGCGCTCAAGCCCTGCTCCAGGCGTTTGCGCCAGGCCGCTTCGCGGTCGAAGGGCGTGTTGCCCAGCGCCCAGAAAGCGGCATGGTCCGACACCAGCGGGTCGGTTCGGCGGTTGAGGTGCTGCCCCAGGCTGGAAGGCACGGTGGCCACGGGCCCTGGGGTCGATGCCTGATGCTCGTGCTGCCATGGCTGGCTTTCAATGAAGACCATGGCATCTAGCAAGTAGCGGGCCGGATCGATCACCGTGGCCCGAAAACGCCCCGCCCACAGACTGCCCTGGCGGGCGTGGCGTCGGTTGTAGGTGGCCACATAGCGGCGGCCCACCGACTGCATGAAGGCCCCCAGCGCCCCCACGCCGGCCGGGGTGGCCAGCACATAAAAGTGATCGGGCATCAGCACGTAGGCGTGCACCGCCACGTCATGCGCCCGCCCAGCCTCCAGCAAACACTGCCACAGCCACTGCTGATCGACCTGGTCAACGGTCAAGGGAACCCCGCTCACCACACGCTGAACCACCAGATGAGGGAAAGAGGGGCATTCCAGTCGGGGAAGGCGGGCCATGAGTTGCCTCGTAGAATCGCGTTTTGTTGATGTCTGGCGCCGACGGCGCTCCCCTCGTTCGGGGGGGGAATACCGGGTTTTGCTGGTGCTTGACCCGATGCCCTGAGGCATCTCAACGCGTAGGCTAGCACCTTGTCATGATGAATTCGGTCACGAACAGAGCCAGGTCAGGCCAAAGTGGGCGCCTCTTGATCAACATCAGATGGCCTCAGCTCCCGCCAATCATCATGTCCGAATTTGCAGTTTTGGAGATTCCCGATGTCTGATTCCACCGCGACCCCCGTGGCCGTCTCCGCCACCCGCCGTGTCGCCTCGTGGTTGACCCACCTGGGCGTGAGCACTCACGCTTTCGATGACACCCTGGAGCTGATCAACCCGCTCCTGACCGTGCATCGCCTCCACGCCAAGGTGGTGAGCAAGATCCAGGAAACCCCCTCGGCCTGCACGCTGGAGCTGCAGGCTGGTGCCGCTTTCGAGGGCCTTCAGCCCGGTCAGTACGTCACCATTGCGGTCGTGATCAATGGCGTGCGCCACCGCCGTGCCTACTCCCCCCGCAGCCTCGATGGCGCGGTCGACCGCTTTGCCATCACGGTGCAGCGCCAGCCCGACGGCAAGGTGTCCAACCATGTGCATGACCACGTGAGCGTCGGGGACGTGATCGAGATCGAGCAGGCCGCTGGCGATTTCACCCTGCCGGCCAAGGCGCCGACCGAGCTCCTGCTGATTGCAGGTGGCAGCGGCATCACGCCCTGCATGTCCATGTTGCAGCACCTGCGCCGCACACATACCACCACCCGCGTGACCCTGGTCTACTTTGCTCGCAGCGAAGCCGACCGCATCTTTGCCAAGCCTCTGGCTCAGATGGCGCAGGCGTGGGAACAGTTCACCTACGTGCCCCTGGAAAGCTCGGCCAACACGGCCCAGCACAACGCCGACCTGACGGTGCTGGATGCTGCGCTGCTGGATCGCTCGGCCCCGCACTGGCGCATGGTGCCCGCCTACTGCTGCGGCCCGGCCCCCTTGATGGATGCGGCCCGAACGCTGTGGTCGGAGTCGGCCACCGTGGGCCGACTCAAGCTGGAGGCCTTTGGCGCGGCCAAACCGTCGGGCGACCCCAATGTGCGCCACAAGATCACCCTCAAGCGGGGCAACGAAGAGCTCGCATTTGAAGCCCCCGCCACCGAGACGGTGCTGGTGGCGGGCGAACAGGCCGGCTTTGCCATCAAGCACGGTTGCCGCCAGGGCATCTGCCACGAATGCACCTGCCGCCTGAACCATGGCGCCCTGCGCGACCTCACCACCGGCGAGCAGATCAGCGGGCAAGGCCAACCGGTGCGCCTTTGCGTGACGGCTGCCTTGAGTGACCTGCAACTCGAATCCATGAATTGACCTGGGGACCGCACCGCATGACCAGCCAAAGAATCACCGTCGGCCCCCGCACCCTGCAGGAGATGGCCGCTTTCGAGCAGGAGATCAATGCCGTCAAGGCGGAGGTCCGCCAGCGGGTCGGTGACAAGGATGCCCGCTACATCCGCACCATCCTGTGGACGGTGCGCATCCTGGAGATCTCCGGCCGCGGGCTGCTGATGCTGGGCTGGTTCCCACCCACCTGGCTGCTTGGCACGTTCCTGCTGGGCATCAGCAAGATCATCGACAACATGGAGTTGGGCCACAACGTCATGCACGGTCAGTTCAATTTCATGAACGATCCGCGCTTCAATGGTGACACCTTCGAGTGGGACAACACCTGCCCCAAGGAAGGCTGGCGCCAGACGCACAATTTTGTGCACCACACTTACACCAACGTGATCGGCAAGGACCGAGACTTTGGCTACGGCATGCTGCGCCTGTCGTCCGACCTGCGCTGGAGCAAGTTCTACCACCCCTTCCAGTCACTCTACATGTTGCTGATGGTGGTGTACTTCGAGTGGTTCGTGGCCCTGCACGAGATGCAGACCGACAAGCTGTTCACCGGTCGCCTGGCGTTTGCCGACATGAGGCACGAGTGGGACAACATCAAGCGCAAGGTCAAGCGACAGTTCCTCAAGGACTACGTGTGGCTTCCTCTGCTGGCTGCCGTGGTCGCCCTGCCCTTTGGTGCTTCGGTGGACGTCGCCCTGGCGGTGCTGGCCGGCAACTTCCTGGGCAACATCATCCGCAACGTCTGGGCGTGGGCCATCATTTTCTGTGGTCACTTCACCGACGACATCTACACCTTCGATCGCAAGACCATCGAGGGCGAGACCCAGGGCCAGTGGTACCTGCGCCAGATCCTGGGCTCCAGCAACATCAAGGGCAGCAAGCTGATGCACATCATGAGTGGCAACCTGAGCCACCAGATCGAGCACCACCTGTTCCCCGACCTGCCGGCCAATCGCTACGCGGAAGTCGCCCCCCAGATTCAGGCCATTTGCCGCAAGTACAACGTGCCTTACAACATGGGCCGCTTCCTGCCTCAACTGGCGACGGTCATGAAGCGCGTGTTGCGATACAGCCTGCCCGGCGGCCCGCAAAAGGCCATGAGCATGACGCTGGAGCCCTTGTCGACCGAAAAGGCCTGACCGACCTCACATGGAGGCATCTGCTTTCACCCCATGAGACTAGCCCGGCACTGCCGGGCTTTTTTCTGGCCGGTATTTGGGGTGCTTTGCCCACCATCAAAACGACGTTGTCAGGTTTTTTCTGACACAAAACTCAGCAGCACACCGACGGGCCTTACAGCGTGCACCCTATTCAGGAAACGAAGGGCGGTGCCCAGAATCCATTCCATGCTGCAACAACAAATTCCACGCAGCAAAAAGCCAAACCAACCGTTCGCCCAAGGAGCCTGCCATGAATGCCGATCAAATCCTGATGGAAATCCGCGAAGCCAACCTCTCTTACCTGATGCTGGCGCAGAACCTGATTCGCAGCGACCGTGACCAGGCCCTGTTCCGCCTGGGGATCTCTGAGGACACGGCCGAGATGATCGGCGCCCTGAGCCCCGCCCAGATCATGCGCATTGCCGCCAGCAACACGCTGTTGTGCCGCATGCGGGTGGACGACGATCTGGTCTGGTCCCTGCTGACCAACCATGGCAAGACTGGCAACGACAGTGTGACCCGCTTGCACGCCAACATCCTGATGGCTGGTCGCTATCAGGAAGCCGCTTGAGCCACACCCCCACCCCAGCCGCCAGGAGCAGAACCATGCGCACCAAAAGCCTGTTGACCGAAGCCAAGCAGATCGAGCGTGCCGTCACGCTGATCAATCTGGGCGCGCGCCTGCAAGTGCTGGAGTCGGAGACCGACATGTCGTACGAGCGCCTGCTGCGCCTGTACAAGGAAG
>DAORJC010000205.1:0-5058 GCA_035438885.1 Aquabacterium sp.
CTCCAACCTGCCCCCCTCGTTTTTGCAAAGCTGGGCACAGTGCCTGGTTTTTGTGCTCATTGGCCTGACCACCGCCTGCTACAGCAAGCTGTTCTGGGACGCCATGCTGGGCCTGGATCAGGCCCGCATCGACCTGTTGGGCAAGATCGAGGCGCAGTCCCGAACCCAGGAGGCGTTGCTGGAGAGCCGACAAAGGCTCAACGCACTGTTGGACCACGTGCCGATGTCGGTGCTGATCCTGGCCCCAGGCACCGGGCGCCTGCACTACGCCAACCACCATGCGCTGTCGGTCCATGGGGTCCGGAACACGCAGGAGCTCGAGTCCCAGTGCCTGTTCCCGCCGGACTCTGCCTTCACCCGCGACAGCCTGCGCCGGGCCATTGCCACCGTCCACGAGCAAGGTTCGCTCAACCTGCGCTGGCAGACTCGCCATGTCAGTGGCCGCGACATCTGGTGGTCCGCCAGCCTGCACCCCTCCCCCACCCAGGATGTCGACCACCTGGTGGTGTACGGCGAGGACATCACGGCCCGACTGCAGGCCGAACAGGCCTTGCACGAGCACCAACTGCACCTGGAGGAGCAGGTTCGCGACCGAACCGAGCAGATCATGCACCAACAGCATCGATTGGAGGGCATCATCGACGCCCTGCCGGTCGCGCTGTGCATCAAGGACCGCGAGGGGCGCTACCAACTGGGCAACCGCGCCTTCACTCAGGAGCACCACCAGACCAAGGACTCCCTGATCGGCAAAACCGTGGAGGATCTCTGGCCGGCCGAGATGGCGACCAACATCCGCCGCCAGGACCAGTCCCTGCTCCAGGGTGGACCGCTGGTGCGCTACGAATTCTCCGGCCCCGGCCCCAGCGGCAAGACCATGGACCTGCTGGTGACCAAGGTGGCCTTGCTGGACGCCACCGGACAGCCAGAGTCCGTGCTGACGATGGAGGTGGACATTGGCGACATCAAGACCCTGCAGCGGGACCTGGCCGCGGCCAAGACCGAGGCCGAGCGACTGACCCGCGTGATGAGCGAGTTCCTGGCCAACATGAGCCACGAGATTCGCACCCCCCTGCACGGCGTGCTGGGCCTGGCCCGCGTGGGGCAAGCCCGCGCCGAGCACAACTCTGACACCGCACGGCTGTTCGAAAAGATCACCCAGTCAGGGCAACACCTGCTGGGCATCATCGACAACACCCTGGATTTTTCCAAGATCGAGGCTGGCAAGCTGGCCCTGAGCGAGTGCGCCATCGACCCCCGGCAGATCGCCACCCAGGCGCTGAGCATGGTGGAAGCTCGGGCCCGCGAAAAGGGTCTGGCGCTGCACCTGGAGGCCGAGCCACTGGACAGCGCCATCCTGGGTGACCCCCTGCGCATTGGCCAGATCCTGATCAATCTGCTGAGCAACGCCGTCAAGTTCACCCGGCAAGGCAGCATCACGCTGACGATGCGCACGCAGGGCCAGCAACTGATCTACGCCATCGCAGACACCGGCATCGGCATGCACCCGGAGGCTCAGCATCGCGTGTTCTCGCCCTTCGAGCAGGCCGATGGCTCCACCTCCCGCCGCTTTGGGGGCACCGGCCTGGGCCTGAGCATCAGCCAGCAACTGGCCCACCTGATGGGCGGCGAGATCCATCTGCAAAGCACCCTGGGCCAGGGTTCGACCTTCACCCTGACCCTGCCGCTGCGCCTGACCGACGACGCGCTGATGCAGCCCACCCTGCCCGCCCCCTTGTCAGATCGGACCGAGCCTGAGCGCGGCCGTCAGCTCCAGTTGAGCGGGCTGCGCATCCTGGCCGTGGACGACGTCGACATCAACCGGGAGATCATTGCCGAGCTGCTGACCCGTGAGGGTGCCGACCTGACCATGGCCGACAGCGGCAAACAGGCCTTGAGCCTGATCAAACAGCAACCCGGCTGGTTTGACATCGTCCTGATGGACGTGCAGATGCCCGTGATGAACGGCATGCAGGCCACCGAACTGCTGCACATGGTCGACGAGGATCTGCCCGTGGTGGCCCTGACCGCCCACGCTCTGCCTGAAGAATGCGCGCGCTTTGTGGCTGCCGGCATGGTGGCTCACATTGCCAAGCCCTTTGACACCAAGGCCCTGACCCGCATGATCCTGCGGCATGCTCGGCGCGGCCCGTCGCAAGCCGAGCAGGACACAGAGCCCACCCCGCTGCCTCAGATGGACCCGACCGACCCTCAGGACTTTGACCTGGACGGTGCCGTGCGCCGTTGCGGCGGCAAGAGCGAACTGCTTCACCGGCTGATTGCCCGCTTCAGAGACGAGCAACTCGACTTCATCGAGCGCTGCGTGGCCTTGCTGGACACCGCCCCCGTGGATGCGCAACACCTGGCCCATCGGCTCAAGGGCACCTCGGCCAACCTGGGCCTGCCCGTTCTGTCACGCCATGCGGGCGAGCTGGAAGCCTCCCTCAAAGCGCAGGATGCACCCGCGGTCGCCCAGGCCTTGCGCGCACTGGAGGGCACGCTGCAACAGCACATCGCGCTGATCAACGCCTGGCTCCAGAAAGAATCGGCCACCGTCTAGCGCACAGGAAGCCCCGCAAGGCAAAAAGCCAGGCAGTGCCTGGCTTTTTTTGTGACACCCCGGACCAGCCGGGGCGTGAGGCCGATCAGCGTTGACCGATGGGCTTGACGTCGCGCTTGTCGGAGCCGACGAACAACTGACGGGGACGACCGATCTTGTACTCGGGGTCGCCAATCATTTCGTTCAGTTGAGCGATCCAGCCCACGGTGCGTGCCAGCGCGAAGATCGCGGTGAACAGCGACACGGGGATGCCGATGGCGCGCTGAACGATGCCGGAGTAGAAGTCCACGTTCGGGTACAGCTTGCGCGACACGAAGTATTCGTCTTCCAGGGCGATCTTTTCCAGGGCCATGGCCAGCTTGAACAGCGGGTCGTTCTGCAGGCCCAGTTCGTTCAGAACTTCGTGGCAGGTCTCGCGCATCAGCTTGGCACGCGGGTCGTAGTTCTTGTACACGCGGTGACCAAAGCCCATCAGCTTGACGCCGGAGTTCTTGTCCTTGACCTGAGCGATGAAGTCGCCGATCTTCTCGACGCCACCGTTCTTCTGGATGTCTTCCAGCATGGTCAGGGCCGCTTCGTTGGCGCCACCGTGAGCGGGGCCCCACAGGCAGGCCACGCCCGCAGCGATGGCTGCAAACGGGTTGGTGCCGGACGAACCGCACAGACGCACGGTCGAGGTCGACGCGTTCTGCTCGTGGTCAGCGTGCAGGATGAAGATGCGGTCCATGGCGCGCACCAGCACGTCGTTGACCTTGTACTCTTCGCACGGCGTCGCGAACATCATGCGCATGAAGTTCTCGGAGTACGACAGGTCGTTCTTCGGGTACACGAAGGGCTGACCAATGCCGTACTTGTAGGCCATGGCGACCAGCGTGGGCATCTTGGCAATCAGGCGGATCGCAGCAATCTTGCGGTGCTCAGGATTGTTGATGTCGGTGCTGTCGTGATAGAAGGCCGACAGGGCGCCAACCAGACCGGTCATCACGGCCATCGGGTGCGCATCACGGCGGAAACCACGCAGGAAGAACTGCATCTGCTCGTTGACCATCGTGTGGTTGGACACGGTGCTCACGAACTCGCTCTTCTGGTCTGCGTTGGGCAGTTCGCCGTTCAGCAGCAGGTAGCAAGTTTCCAGGAAGTCGCAGTTGGTGGCCAGCTGCTCGATGGGGTAGCCGCGGTACAGCAGCTCGCCCTTGTCACCGTCGATGTAGGTGATGGTGGAGTTGCACGAAGCGGTCGACAGGAAGCCGGGGTCGTAGGTGAACTTGCCGGTCTGGCCGTACAGCTTGCGGATGTCAATCACATCCGGGCCGACAGAGCCTTTGTAAATGGGCAGTTCCATGCTGGGGCTGCCGTCGGAGAACGAGAGGGTGGCTTTCACGTCGGACGGGGTCATGAGCACTCCTAGAGGTCGGACTTTTTGAGAAATTGGTGGGATGACTGAGGATAAATCCTAGGTCGGCATTATGGGCTTCGTCCAGCCTTGCCTGCCATGACGGTCGACAAAACTTGGGCGAAACCAGCGGTTCAAGCCATCGGCACCCGCATCATCGACAACACCTGAGTGACTTCGGGGTTGACCAGATCGCCTTCGGGCTCCTTGCGGGCCAGCAGCAGATCGAGCAAATCGTTGTCAGACAGGTCCATCAGCTGTAGCAAGCCTTGGACCAGGGCATTGGTCAGGTGTTCGCCATGGGTGTCAAAGAAGCGGGCCACGAACAGGTCGTTTTCCAGGAGACCCCGACGGCAACGCCAGCGCAACCGACGCAAGACGTCCGCATCGGGCGTCAGGCTGGGGTCGGCAAGGAGGGCATCGGTCATCGGGGTTCCTGGTGGCTGGAAGGCTTGCAAGTGCATCGTGCGGGGATCAAACCGCGCGACGCACCATCAGTTCCTTGATCTTGCCAATGGCCTTGGTGGGGTTCAGCCCCTTGGGGCACACATCCACGCAGTTCATGATGGTGTGGCAACGGAACAGACGGTAGGGGTCTTCCAGATTGTCCAGGCGCTCGGCCGTGCCCTGGTCGCGGCTGTCCGCGATGAAGCGGTAGGCCTGCAACAGACCGGCAGGGCCCACGAACTTGTCGGGGTTCCACCAGAAGCTGGGGCAGCTGGTCGAGCAGCTGGCGCACAGGATGCATTCGTACAGACCGTCCAGCTCTTCACGCTCTTCAGGCGACTGCAGGCGCTCCTTGTCGGGCAGCGGTGTGTCGTTGATGAGGTAAGGCTTGATCGAGTTGTACTGCTTGAAGAACTGCGTCATGTCCACGATCAGGTCGCGCACGACGGGCAGGCCGGGCAGCGGCTTGAGCACGATCGTTTGCGGCAGCGTGAGCATGTTGGTCAGGCAGGCCAGACCGTTCTTGCCGTTGATGTTCATGGCGTCCGAACCACACACGCCTTCACGGCAGGAGCGACGGAACGACAGGGTGGGATCCACGGCCTTGAGCTTGATCAGGGCGTCCAGCAGCATGCGCGCGTGACCGTCGAGTTCGACCTCG
>DAORJC010000206.1:0-5017 GCA_035438885.1 Aquabacterium sp.
GTGGTGGTGGACCGCAACTGCCACAAGTCCATCCTGCACAGCATCATCATGACCGGGGCCATCCCGGTGTTCATGACGCCCACGCGCAACCACTTCGGCATCATTGGCCCGATCCCCAAGAGCGAATTCGAGCCTGCGACCATTCGCAAGAAGATTGCCAAGAACCCGCTGCTCAAGGGTGTCGACCCCAAGAAGGCCAAGCCCCGCATCCTGACGCTGACGCAGAGCACCTACGACGGCGTGCTCTACAACACCGAGACCATCAAGGGCATGGTTGACGGCTGGATCGACAACCTGCACTTTGACGAGGCTTGGTTGCCGCACGCGGCCTTCCACAAGTTCTATGGCATGTACCACGCCATGGGCAAGGGGCGCGCACGCCCCAAGGAGGCCGTGGTGTACGCCACGCAGTCCATCCACAAGCTGCTGGCCGGCATCTCGCAGGCCTCGCACGTGCTGGTGCAGGATTCGCAGACCGTGCCGCTGGACCGCAACCTCTTCAATGAGGCCTACCTGATGCACACCTCGACGTCGCCCCAGTACGCGATCATCGCGTCGTGCGACGTGGCTGCGGCCATGATGGAGCCCCCAGGCGGCACCGCCCTGGTCGAAGAAAGCATCAAGGAGGCGCTGGACTTCCGCCGCGCCATGCGCAAGGTCGACAAGGAGTACGGCAAGGACTGGTGGTTCAAGGTCTGGGGTCCTGACAAGATCGCGGCCGACGACATCGGCAAGCCGTCGGACTGGGTGCTCAAGGCCAACGAGAAGTGGCATGGCTTTGGCAACCTGGCCGATGGCTTCAACATGCTGGACCCGATCAAGTCCACCATCATCACGCCGGGCCTGGATGTGTCGGGCAAGTTCGCCAAGACCGGTATCCCCGCCAGCATCGTCACCAAGTACCTGGCCGAGCATGGCGTGGTGGTCGAAAAGACCGGCCTGTACAGCTTCTTCATCATGTTCACCATCGGCATCACCAAGGGCCGCTGGAACACCATGCTGACCGCGTTGCAGCAGTTCAAGGACGACTACGACAAGAACGTGCCGCTGTGGCGCATGCTGCCGGACTTCTGCAAGAAGTACCCCAAGTACGAGCGCATGGGTCTGAAGGACCTGTGCCAGAGCGTGCACGAGGCCTATGCCAAGGGTGACATTGCTCGCCTGACGACCGAGGTGTACCTCTCCGGCCTGGAGCCGGCCATGAAGCCGTCGGATGCGTATGCCTGCATCGCCCGTCGTCAGACCGAGCGCGTGGACATTGATGACCTGGAAGGGCGCATCACGACGGCGCTGCTCACGCCATACCCACCCGGCATCCCCTTGCTGATCCCAGGCGAGCGTTTCAACAAGAAGATCGTGGACTTCCTGAAGTTTGCTCGCGACTTCAATGACTCGTTCCCGGGCTTTGCCACGGATGTGCACGGCCTGGTGGCGCAAGACCTGCCCGATGGCAGCAAGCGCTACTACGTGGACTGTGTGGCCGCTCAGGTCTGATGTCGGGCGGCGGGGCTTTGCAGTGCCGCCGCACTAAGGCAGCCAGAGTTCGAACGTCGTGCCACCCGACGGGCCAGAGGTCAGGCTGACCTTGCCGCACCGTTCGCCGAGCCGGTGAGCCTTGGCGACGGCCTCTGCGAGGCTGGTGCCCAGACCGGTGGCGTGCTCGGTGCCAGGGTTCTTACTGCCCAGGCCAGGTCCGTCATCGCGGACCTGCCAGACCAGGCCATGCGCTTCCTCCCGCACCGACAGTTCGATCCATGTGCGGGCAAACCGCTGGGCGTTGTGGATGGCCGCGTCCAGTGCCAGTTGCACCAGTCTGCGATCGAAATACCAGAAGTCGGGCACGCGGCCTGGCTGTGTGATGCGGATGTCCAGGGCCCGGTGTTCCGTCTGGCATTTGAGTTGCCAGATGCGCTGCATGGCCATCAGCAGGTCCTGGGGCGACTCGTCTTCCGACAGGGCTCGCAGGCCGCCGGACTCGGCGCTGTACAGGGTCAGGAACTGGACGAACTGTCGTCGCAGCTCGGCGCATTGCATGTGGGCGCGCTGCGCCGCCACCGGCGTGGGCTCGTCGATCATGCCCTCCAGCTGGGACTCCAGGGCACCCAGAGCGTTCTTCAGATCGTGTGCGATCAGGGCCAGGGGCGCGTTCATGTCTGCAGGCTGGGCGATTCGAGCATGCCCAGGGTCTCGCGGAAGTAGCGGCGCATCACGGTCACCCGGTCGTTGGCTGGCAGCAGTTTTTCCAGACGGGTCAGGTAGGTCCGGATGAGCTCTATGCGATCAGCGTCCAGGTCTTTTTTCAGTCGCAGGGCCATGCAGTGGATCTGTGCGGCCTGCAGCAGCACACCGGTGTTGTCGGGGTAGTCATGCACGGCCGACTCGATGGCGGCCACTGCCTTGTCGATCTGACTGTCGCGAAGCAGCTTGCGTGCGGCGCTGACCTTGTTTTCCAATCCGGCGGCGGCAGAGTCAATCACGGCGCCGATCTTGTCTTCGTGCCCTGTGTCTCGGAGTACCTTGCCCACCATTTGCTTCAAGCGCAGGTTCTCATGGTCCGAACTCACGGCGCTTTCCAGCAGCGCCAGGCCTGCGGCCTCATCGCCCGCGATGATTTCGGCCTTGGCCAGTGCCACGGTGGCAAAATCGGCCTTGCCTTTGGGCAGGCTCTGTCTGGCCAGGGCCAGCGTCTTGAGCCCTTGCTCGGCAGCGCCGCTGCCGATTTCTGCCTGGGCCTGGATGGCCATGGCCGGGTTGGCAAACGAGGGATTGCCTTTGTAGCTGGCGGCCCCGTCAGTGAGCGCCTTCAGGGCCTCTGTGTGTTCACCCAGGTCCACCAGCGTCTGAGCCAGCAACAGGTTGTCCTGCGGTTGTGCCACCACCGACCCCTTGCTGGCTCGTGTGGCCTTGCTCAGGGCGTCGCGGGCGGTGTCCAGATCACCGTTGCGATAGGCGCTCTCTCCAAGCACACGTTGCCGGCGTGCCGACGGGACGACCAGTGCTGCGCTTTGAAGTACCGCCATGGCGCCTTCCGGGTCGCCCATGGCCTCCAGCGATTCTGCGATGACATCGAAGGCCGCTACAGTCTTGCCGCCCTCGGGGCTGTTGATGATTTCTTGTGCGAGGTCCTTGGCTTGGGCATGCTGGCCTGCAGCCTTGTGCGCGCGCGCCAGTCCCAGGCGGGCCCAGGTCAGATCTGCGCGCTTTTCAAGGGCCGTTCGGTAGACCGTCTTGGCATCTTCATGGCGTCCCAGTTGGAGCAGCACCTGACCCTTGGTCTGAAGCGCGCTCATGATCCAGCGCCCACCTGCGGCCAGGACCTTGTCGCATTCGGTCAGCGCGCCTGCCAGGTCATCCTTGGCCAGGCGAGAGTGGATGCCTAACAGGTTGTGGCGCCGGTCCAGCAAGGCCTTGAGCCGCTCCTCGATGTCGCTGGCCGTGATCGGCTTGAGCAGGTAGGCGTCGGGGTGGTGTTCGGTGGCGGAGGCGACCGACGCGTAGCTGCTTTCGGCCGTGATCATGAAGAACAGGCAATCCGAGGGCAGCAATTGCTGGTCACGCAGGTACTCGAAGAGCTGTTGCCCATCCGTCTTCTGATTGAGGTTGTAGTCACACAGGATCAGGTTGTACTTGTTCGCGCGGATCTTGCGGATGGCATCTTCTGCCGAGCCGACTGCATCGGCCTTGCCAATGCCCAGCAAGGCCAGGTGGCCTCGCAGCGTGGTCTGCTGGACCGCCATGTCATCAATGATCAGGGCGTTCAGCTGGGAGTAGGGCGTGATGACGGTGGCCATGGGGGGTTCATTCGTGAGGATGTCCTTGGTGGCACCTCCGGAGGGGGCCTCATCTGGTCAGCCCATGACGAGCGCCAACCTTCTCGCTCTGTCTTTCGGCACTATTTCTCCACAACTTGAGTTTTGTTGCTCCCGTCGCGGTTTGGCCATGAAAAACGGCGCCCGCAGGCGCCGTTCGAGTCCAGTCAAAGAAGATCACTTGAACAGGTTCTTGACCCGATCAGCCCAGCTCTTGGTGTTGGGCGAGTGCTTTTCCCCACCTTTCTTGAAGGATTCGTCCAGCTCCTTGAGCAGCTTTCGCTGATGCTCGGTGAGCTTGACGGGGGTTTCGACCACGATGTGGCAGTACAGGTCACCGGGGTAGCTGGAGCGGATGCCCTTGATGCCCTTGCCGCGCAGACGGAAGGTCTTGCCGTGCTGCGTGCCTTCAGGGATCTCGATCTCGGCTTTGCCACCCAGGGTGGGCACTTCGATGGTGCCGCCCAAGGCGGCGGAGGTCAACGGCACGGGGACCGAGCAGTGCAGGTCGTCGCCGTCTCGCTCGAACATGTCGTGCTGCTTGATCCGGATCTCGATGTAGAGGTCGCCGGCGGGGCCACCATTGGTGCCAGGCTCGCCATTGCCGGCCGAACGAATGCGCATGCCTTCGTTGATGCCGGCCGGGATCTTGACCTCCAGGGTCTTGGTCTTCTTGACGCGCCCTTGGCCATTGCAAGCAGTGCAAGGGTCGGGGATGATCTTTCCGCTGCCCTGGCAGTGCGGGCAGGTTTGCTGCACGCTGAAAAAGCCCTGGCGCATGTGCACGGTGCCCGCGCCATTGCAGGTGGGGCAGGCCTTGGGCTGGGTGCCAGCCTTGGCGCCGCTGCCGTGGCAGACACCGCATTCTTCCCAGGCCGGGATGCGGATTTGCGAGTCCTTGCCGTTGGCAGCCTCTTCCAGGGTGATTTCCATGGCGTACGACAGGTCGTTGCCGCGGTAGACCTGAGGGCCACCACCACGGCGACCGCCGCCCGCGCCACCTTGCTGACCGAAGATGTCGCCAAAGATGTCGCCAAAGGCCTCGGCAAAACCGCCAAAGCCCTCGCCGCCAGGCCCCCCGCGTCCGCCACCCATGTTGGGGTCGACGCCCGCGTGGCCGTATTGGTCGTAGGCGGCGCGCTTCTTGGCATCCGAGAGCATCTCGTAGGCCTCTTTGACCTCCTTGAACTTCTCTTCGGCTTCCTTGG
>DAORJC010000207.1:0-5003 GCA_035438885.1 Aquabacterium sp.
GGCAGCAAATGGGGGCATGGGTGGCCAAGAGGGTCAAGGGTAGGGCGCGAGCGGGCAACTGCACAGCCCCAGTTATAGGGGGGCCGTGACAAATCCGCGGTAAAACCGCCCCAAATTTTCATGTCATGGGCACCCTAGGGAGCATACAGTCCGCAGACGTTCAACGACCTCACCCCCTCAGGAGAAGGCACCCATGACACTCCACCCGATGCGCCCTGCCACCGCCCTGCTGGCCCTGAGCGGCCTGTGGCTGGCCGCCCTGCCCGCCGCTCACGCTGGCGAAGCCTATGTGAATGTGGGCTTTCCGGGGGTGATGGCCGGCTACGCCCAGGCCGTCACGGACCTGGTCACCCTGCGTGGTGATTTCGCCACCATGGGCAGCCGCGGCAAGGACGGCGTCGAAGAGGGCATTGAGTACAAAGGCTCGTTCAAGGCCAACCGCGTGGGCCTGTTTGCCGACTACTTTCCCCTGGGCAACAGCTTTCGGCTGACCGGCGGGGTGACGTTCAACAACGTCAAGATCGACCTGAAATCCAATTTCCAGGGCGGCACGGTGGACATTGGCGGCACGCCGGTGACCGTGAGCAACACCGATTATTTCAATGTGGAAGTCAAGTTCCCCAAGACCACGCCCTACCTGGGCATCGGCTGGGGTCACCTGGATCAGGCACCCGGCTGGGGCCTGGTGGCCGACCTGGGCGTGTCCATCGGCAAGGCCAAGGTGTCGATCGACACCAACCTCAAGGACAAGGGCGTCACCCAGGCAGACATCGACCGCGAAACGCAGGAGCTCCGCGACGGCGTGGGCAAGCTGCGCGTGCTGCCCCAGGCCAGCCTGGGGGTCAGCTACCGCTACTGACCGATCACTTGAGCGTGAACCGCACGGTCACGCTTTTGCGATCGGCAAAGGTCACCGCGGCCACCACCTTGGCGCCTTTGGCCACCTTCAGGCCCTTGGCTGCCAGCTGGTTCTCGCCCGCAGGCACCAGGGTGGCCAGCGACTTCTGGCCGGCGCTGAGCACGGTCAGCTGACCCGTGGCCCCTTGGGTGGGTTTTTTCGTGCCGTGGTCGTCCACGTACAGGGTCACGCCTGCCTCGCTCCGCACCAGCTCGAAGGTCAGGTCACTGGCTTTCTGCACGACGCCACCGTGCTGTGCCTTGGCCGGGCCGTGGGCCCAGACCGGGGTGCTCAGGCACAGGGTCGAGACGATGGCGGCCATTGCGGCCCGATGAAGGTGTTGTTTCATGACAGTCTCCTGAATCAAAAGGCCTCCTGGCCCGCTTGTTGAACCAATCGTTCGGTGGCACGGCGCCCCACCCGCCAGAACACCAGCGGTGTGAGCAGCGTGTCCAGCAAGGTCGAGCTGATCAGCCCGCCAAAGATCACCACCGCCACCGGGTGCAGGATTTCCTTGCCCGGCGCATCGGCCGACATCAGCAGGGGCACCAGCGCAAAGGCCGCCACCAGGGCCGTCATCAGCACCGGGGTCAGGCGCTCCAGCGAGCCGCGCGTGATCATGGCCTGGTCAAACCGCTCGCCCTCCAGGCGGCACAGGTTGACGTAATGGCTGATCTTGAGGATGCCGTTGCGCGTGGCAATGCCCGTCAGCGTGATGAAGCCCACCAGCGTGGCCACCGACAAGGGCAGGTCCGTGATCCACATGGCCGCCACACTGCCCACCAGCGCAAACGGGATGTTGGCCATGATGACCAGCGCCAGCACGGAGGACTGGTATCGGCTGTACAGGACCAGGAACATCAAGGAGAGCGACAGCACCGACAGCCCGGCGATCAGGCGGGTGGCCTGCTCCTGCGCCTGGAACTGCCCCTCCAGGCTGACAAAGTAGCCCTGAGGCAAGGCCGTCTGCGCCACCTGCTGACGCAAGGTCTGGATGATGCGGTTCATGTCCGAGCCATCGGTGTTGGCATAGACCACGATGCGACGGCGGCTGTTCTCGCGTCCGATCTGGTTGGGGCCGTCGCCCTCCTCCACTTGCGCGATGGCCGACAGCGGGATGCGACCGCCCGGCGTGTCCAGCATCAAGGCAGCCAGGTCCTGGGGCGTGCGACGCGTGTCCGACAGGCGCACAACCAGGTCGTAGCGGCGCGAGCCATCAACGATCTGGCTCACGCCCTGCCCTTCGGACAAGGTTTGCAAGGCGGCCAGCGCCTGCCCGGGCGACAGGCCGTATTGCGCGGCTTTGCGGTGGTCCAGGCTGACCTTGATCTGCGGGATCAGGACCTGCTTTTCCACGGTCAGGTCGACCAGACCCGGCACGCTGGCCATCTGGCCACGCAACTGCTCAGCCAGGCCGCGCAGGGTGTCCAGGTCATCGCCGTACAGCTTGAGCGCAATCTGCGCCCGCACCCCCGACAACAGGTGATCCAGCCGGTGCGAGATGGGTTGCCCCACGGCCACGGCGGCCGGCAACACCGACAGGCGCTGGCGGATGTCGGCCATGACGGCCTCGCGGCCACGCTCGCTGCGGCGCAGGTCCATCTCGATCTCGGATGAGTGCACGCCCTGCGCGTGCTCGTCCTGCTCGGCACGGCCGGTGCGGCGGCCCACCTGCACCACCTCGGGCACCTCGCGGATCAGGCCCTCGGCCACGGCGCCCAGGCGGTTGGCCTCGGCCAAGGCTGTGCCCGGCGTGAACAGCATCGACAGCACCAGCGAGCCCTCGTTGAACGCCGGCAAAAACGTGCGCGCCAGAAACGGCACGCTGGCGGCGGCCAGCACCACGGCCACCACCGCCCCGCCCAGCAAGACACGCGCGTGCCCAAAGGACCAGGCCAGCAGGCGCGCGTCCCAGCGCTTGAGCCAGGCCACCAGCGGGCTGTCGCCATGGTCCAACCGCTTCATGCGGGGCAGCAGGTAGGACGACAGCACCGGCGTGACCGTCATCGACACCAGCATGGAGGCCAGGATGGAGACGATGTAGGCCAGGCCCAGCGGCGCAAACAGGCGGCCCTCGATGCCCGGCAAGGCAAACAGCGGCACAAACACCAGCACCACGATCACGGTGGCATAGACGATGCCCGAGCGCACCTCGACCGAGGCCCGCCAGATGACCTCCAGGTCGGACAGCGGCTGTGCGCTGGCACGGTTGAGCTTGAGGCGACGCAGGATGTTTTCCACATCGACCACGGCGTCGTCGACCAGCTCGCCAATGGCAATGGCCAGGCCGCCCAGGGTCATCACATTGATCGACTGCCCCAGGGCCTGGAACACCAGCGCTGTGACAGCCAGCGACAGCGGGATGGCCACCAGCGAGATCACCGTGGTGCGAGCGCTGAGCAAAAACGCAAACAGCACAATGGCGACCATGATGGCGCCGTCACGCAGGGCCTCGAACACGTTGCTGACCGACTGCTCGATGAAGTCGGCCTGACGGAACAAGACCTGAGGCGCGGCCAGCCCCGGCGGCAGTCCCGGCTTGAGCTCCAGCAAGGCCTGGTCGATCAGGCGGGTCAGGACCACGGTGTCCGCTGTGGGTTGCTTTTGAACGCTCACGATGACGGCCGGGCCGCCGTTGTAGCCCGCATCGCCCCGCTTGAAGGCCGCGGCGTAACGCACGGTGGCCACCTGCTCCAGCAAGATGGGGCGGCCGCCAGACCAGCGCACAGCCAGCCCCTGCAGGTCTTCGACCCGGGTGGTGCGGCCCAGGTGACGGATCAGGTACTCGCGGCCATTGAGGTCGATGAAGCCGCCGCTGGTGTTGCTGGCGTAGCCCTGCAAGGCCGTGGTCACCTCGGACAGCGAGACGCCCAACTGCGCCATGCGGGCCGTGTCGGGCTCCACCCGCAACTGCCGCACCTCGCCGCCAATCGGGATGACCTGCGAGACGCCCGGCACCGACAGCAGGCGCGGGCGCAACACCCAGTCGGCATAGTCGCGCGCCTGCATGGGCGTGGCATGAGGCGCACCGGCCTTGACCGGCTGGATGGGCAAGGCCAGGAGCATGACCTCGCCCATGATGGACGAGACCGGGCCCATGATCGGCGTGATGGTGGCGGGCAACTGCTCGCGCACCAGGGCCAGGCGCTCGGCCACCTGCTGGCGGTTGCGGTAGATGTCGGTGCCCCACTCGAACTCGGCATAGACAATCGACAGGCCCACGCCCGAGGTGGAGCGCACGCGCGTCACCCCCGGCATGCCGTTGAGCGAGGTCTCGATGGGAAAGGTCACCAGTTGCTCGACCTCTTCAGGGGCCATGCCACCGGCTTCGGTCAGCACGGTCACCATGGGTTTGTTGAGGTCGGGCAGCACGTCGACCGGCGCGCGCGAGGCACTGAGCAGGCCCAGTGCCATCAGGATGAAAGCGGCCACCAGCACAAACAGTCGCTGGTGAAGGCTGACTCGGACAATCCAGTTGAACATGGCGGCCTCAGCGGATCTGGTTGATCAGGGAGGCGCCTTGCACCACCACCCGGTTGTCGGGCGACAGGCCCCGGGTGACCAGCACGGTGGAGGCATCCAGCGGTTGGGTCTGCACCGGCTGGGGCAGGAAACGCTCGGCGCTGAGCTTGATCCACACCACGGTCTCGTTGGACGGGTTGCGCACCACCGCCTCGGCCGGCACGGCCACGCCGGGCTGCTGGCGCGACAAGGTCGCCACCAGGGTCAAGGGCTGCCCGATGGCCAGCACCGTGTTCTGCAACCGCGCCGCAAAGGTCAGCGGCACGGCGCCTTCGCGCATGACACGGGCGGCGCCCTGGTAAGCCAGTGTGACCTGGGGCAGGCCCTGCACCACGGCCGACTGGACCTGTGCGGCCAACGCCGGGTCACTGACCTGCGCCTCGATCAAGACGCGCTGCGGGTCAACGACCTCGAACAGCAGTTCCTCGGAGGCCACCACCTGTCCGGCCAGCACGCGGGCAGAGGCCAGCACACCCCCCACCGGGGCCACCAGGGTCTGCACGCCATCGAGCGACTGGCCCAGGATGGCCTCGCGTTCGCGCAGGCTGCGCAGCTCGGACCGGGCCGCCTCGATGTCCTTGGC
>DAORJC010000208.1:0-4992 GCA_035438885.1 Aquabacterium sp.
CACGAACTGCCGCGTGTGGTTCACCAGGTAGAGGGCGCCGGCCAGCATGGCCAGGCCGACCAGGGAAAAAATGATCTTGATGATGCGCAGCACGTCCACGGGAGCCTCGGTTGTTCATGGGGATGAAAGGTCCGCATTCTCGATCCATCCATGCGCCCAGCTCCCCCCTCTGAAGTGGGAGCGCAGGGGCCGACAATGCAGCCCTGGCGATCCCACCACATCCCAACCGCAAATCCAGGCGAGCCGGCAAGGCGCCCAACACCGCCTCGTTCGGGGGCTGGCTCGCAGGCCTGCGCGAGACGATGTGGGGTCTGTCGATGCTGGTGGCGCTGTTGCTGACGGGTGGGCTGATCACCTGGCTGACCGTGGAGGGCCTGCGCGCGCTGGGCCAGTGCTGGTTCATCCCCCTGCCGAGCGGTTCGTACATCCACCTGACCAACAACCGCATCAACAACCACATCGCGCTTGCCGGGCCGGTGTGGCTGTGGTTCCTGGGTCTGCACCTGGTGTGAGACTCGTGGCGCGATCAGATCAGGAACGAGCAGCCCCGCCGGTGGCGCAAGCGCTCGCGGGGCCTGCCCTCCAAGGCGCTTCCACCGGGCGCGTGGATGACACTGGCCCTGCCTGCGCTGGGGGTCACCGCCGTGTGCTTCGTGCTGACGCTGCCCGGCCTGCGCACTTACGAGGTGCACCGACAGGCCCTGTGGTCGTGGGCGCCACAGTCCTGGCCCCTGAAAGACCTGACCTGCCTGAGCAGATCCGAGGGCAGCAAGGGCACCGTGTTCTGGGCCTTCCATTTCAAGGGGGAGCATGCTTTTTCCACGGTGGGGCTGACGCAAGCGGCCATGGACCGGACCCTGACGGCCAGCGGCGTGCGCCTGAGCGAAAACGGCTGCCACTGAGCCGCGCGTTCTGAAAAAAAACTGCGCCATGCCCCTTCAACACCACCGGCTCATTGAGGCACACTGTGGGCGTCGATCCATTGATCAGTGTCTGGAGTACATGTGCCGCCCTTGTCCTGGTTGATCCTGGCCGCCCTGTTGGGCCTGAGCGCCTTGCTGGCCATCTGGGTCGGAACGCTGCGCCGGATGGTGAGGCACCGAACCGCCGAATTGCTGGCTCAGCGAGCCCAGCTCAAGACGCTCGTGCGGTGCATCCCCGACCCGGTCTGGTTGAAGGATCTCAACGGCGTCTACCTGGCCTGCAACCCGCCCTTTCAGGAACTGTTCGGTCTGGCGGAATCTGACCTCCTGGGCAAGCGGGACCACGATTTTGTCGAGACGGAGCTGGCTGATTGGTTCCGGCTGAACGACCAGCGTGCCGTTGACGCCAATGCCCCCCAGATGAACGAGGAGTGGCTGGCGCTGGCCTCCACCGGTCAGCGACGCCTGTTCGAGACCATCAAATCGCCCGTGTACGACGCCCAGGGCCGAGTCATTGGCGTGCTGGGCGTCGCCCGGGACATCACCGATCGCGCACAGGCCAATGAAGAGCTGGAAAACCTGCGCCACCACCTGCAGGAGCTGGTCGATGCCCGCACGACCGAACTGGCCGAGCTGGCCGAGTCGCTGCGCAGCGCCAACATCGAACAGAGCGCCATCCTGGATGCGGCCACGGTGGGCATCGGCCTGGTTCGCAACCGGGTGCTGCAGCGCTGCAACCGAAAGGCCGAAGAGATTTTCGGGGCCGAGCCTGGGTACTTCAACGGAAAGCAGACGCGGCTCTGGTATGCCAGCGACGAGGACTATGCCAAGGGCGGCCCCGAGGTTTACGCCCAGATCATGCGCGGCGAGACGCACGCCCGCGAGCAACAACTCAGGCGCCTGGATGGCCGGCTGTTCTGGGCCCGCATCACCGCCCGCGCGCTGGAGGTGGATCACCCCGAAAAAGGCATGGTGGGCGTGCTCGAGGACATCACCCAGGAGCGCGAAACCATGGATGCGCTGCGACAGGCCAAGGAGGCCGCTGAATCGGCTGCGAAGGCCAAGTCCCAGTTCCTGGCCAACATGAGCCACGAGATCCGCACGCCCATGAATGCCGTGATCGGGTTGAGCCAGTTGGTGTTGCGCACCGAGTTGTCGCCCCAGCAGCGCGACTACCTGGAAAAGATCAACGACGCCAGCGAGCACCTGATGTCGATCATCAACGACATCCTGGACATCTCCAAGATCGAGGCCGGCAAGGTCGACATTGACCACAGCGCCTTTGACCTGGGCAAGGTGCTCGTCAACACCTGTGCCCAACTGGTCGACAAAGCCAACAGCAAATCGCTGGAGATGATCGTAGATGTGGCGCCCGATGTGCCTCTGCACCTGATGGGCGACGCCCGACGCATCGGTCAGATCCTGTTGAACTACGGCGCCAATGCGGTCAAGTTCACCGACACCGGCTCGGTCACCATTGTCGTTCGTCGGCAGGAAGGAGGCGATGGCGCCCCACCGCTGCTGTACTGCGCCGTGCGGGACACGGGCATCGGCCTGAGCCAGGCCCAACAAGCCGGCCTGTTCCAGAGCTTCCAGCAGGGCGACAGCTCGACCACCCGAAAGTATGGTGGCACCGGCCTGGGCCTGGCCATCTCCAAGAGTCTGGCAGAAAGAATGGGTGGCGCGGTCGGCGTTCAGAGCGCGCCAGGTCAGGGCAGCACGTTCTGGTTCACGGTGCCCCTGCACGTCAATGCCGCTGCGCCGGCCTCGCCCTTGCCGCCCGATTTGCAAGGGCGCATTCAGGGCCAGCTCACTCGGACCGAATCGGCAGACGAGCCCGCGATGGCGCCTGAATCCGGCTTGCCGCTGCCCGCCGCGGCGGGCTCACGCATCCTGGTGGTGGAGGACACCGCCATCAACCGCATGCTGATGGACGAGATCCTGACGCAGGCCGGCATGGTGGTGGAGTTCGCCGAAGATGGTCAGGTCGCCGTGGCGCAAGTACAGACACGCCCCTACGACCTGGTGCTGATGGACATGCAGATGCCGGTGATGGACGGAATCGCAGCCACCGTGGCCATTCGGCAGCTGCCCGGCATGGGCCAGTTGCCCATCATTGCCATGACCGCCAACGCCATGGCGGCCGATTGCGAACGCTGCCTGGCCAGCGGCATGAACGACTACATCTCCAAACCCATCATGCTGGACGACCTCTGGGTGGTGCTGGGACGCTGGCTGCCATCAAAGGACTGAACCCCATGCCCCCATCCGGGGGCATGAAGGGACCCCACCTCGCGCGGAAAATACAAGACTGGTGGCACGCACAGCCTGCTGATCCGCCAGAGACACACATTCAAACCAGGAAGCCACAGCGTGCTCACTCCATTTCGCAAGCGGGCGCTGGGCGCCACCGCCCTGGTCGTGGCCGGGTTGGGCTTTGTGGCCCTGACCCGGGCCCAGTTCATGGGCTCGGTCAATGAGCTGGCGGTCAACCTGGCACAACCCGATGTGCTGGTTCGGTCCACCCGCCTGTCCGACCTGCCCAAGGACCTGGCCCAGGCCCCCTTGCTCAAAGGCATCCTGACCAACGACGTGGTGCACTACTACCAGGACCACCCCACGCGCCTGTCGCTGTTGGGCACCCTCAAACGGCTGGCCTACGACCACCAGTTGACCTGGTCGGATCGTCTGGTGGCCACCGTGATCGATGCCCCGGCAGAGCTGTCCTTCTGGCGCGATGCCAAGGGTCGACCGGAACACTTCATGCTGGTGCTGCGCCAGAACGTGGCCACCCAGGCCCTGCAGCAACTGGCCAAGGTGGGCCTGCCCGACGACCAGCTCAGTGTGGCCGGTGAGATCGACACGCCCCAAGGGAGCGCCCAGGTCTACGCACTCAAGGTCAACCAGCGCAACACCTGGCTGCTGGTCAGCGCCGGGGACCGGCTGGTGGTGCTGTCCGACCCCGGCCTGCTGCTGGAGGCCGACCGCAGCGTGGCTCGCGACAGCCATGCCGCCCTGACCGAGGTGTTCAAGGACGTGGCCGGCACCACCAGCCCTCAGGCGGCCTCGCTGGGCTTGGTGCCCCTGAGCGGGCTCAAGCAGCAGATCACCGCCCGGGGCGACTACCTGTCCTTTGGGTACCAGCCCTTCTTCTCGGGCCTGGATGCCGTGCGGGTCGAGCAAAACACCCGGGGCCAATGGCAGCTGAGCGCCAAGATGACCCCAGCCGCGCTGAAAGCCTGGCAAGAAGGCGCCCGTCAGTTGTGGCAAGCCGTGCCACAAGGCCATGCGCTGTGTGTGGCGCTGCCCATGGACTGGACCCTGGGGGCCCAGGTGCTGGGCCATGTCGCCCAGGACAGCACCGTGGCCCTGCTGCAGGACCTGCGTCCGGTGGCCGCCACCTGCTGGAACCAGGGCGGGGGGATCAACGCGCCCCTGCTGGCGGCCCAGCTCAAGCGCGCCCCCAAGCCCCAGGACGATCTGGCCGTGGCCGCCCTGCTGACCGATGTCACCCGCAAAAAAGCGGGCAAGAACTCGGGCGCTGACAAAGGCGCGCCGATTGCCGCCACGCTGGAGCGCACCTTGCCGGGCCCCATGGGCGGCAAGGCCTGGGTGCGCCGCATCCCCCACGAGCTGGGCAATGTGAGCGAGGACCAGGTCAACCTGCACAAGGTCAGCGCCGCGCGGCTGGGCAGCACGCTGATGGCGGCGATCGACGAGGACAGCCTGGGGCAGGCCGTGGCCGTCTCGCGCAAAAGCTTTCCGACCATGGCCGATGAACGCCGCAGCGAGGGCGTGCCGGTCATGATCGTCGACAGCAACGCCCTGGCGCAACTGCTGGAGGCCGAGACCTGGGCCACGCTCACGCCCGAAGACACGCCCACCTTCTACCGCGTGGCGCGACAGTTGCTGCCCGCCCGACTGAAGGCGCTGCGCGCCCTGGGCCGCTGGCAGGTCACCCTGCCCGAGCAAGCCCGCATGGCGCCTCGGTCAGGCTCGGACGATGCCAGCCGCTCGGGTTGGGTCAAGCTGCACGTGCAGACCTTGCGCTGAGCCCTCGGACACGGCC
>DAORJC010000209.1:0-4972 GCA_035438885.1 Aquabacterium sp.
GGCGCCGCCAATGCGCTGGACATCGTCTCTCGCACCCTGGTTCAGGCCGGTGATGCCGTGCTGGTGGACGAGCCCGGTTGGGCTGCCGAGTTCTCACGCCTGCAACTGATGGGGGTGCGCATCCTGCCCGTCCCGCGTGGTCCCGAAGGCCCCGACCTGCAGGTGCTGGCCCAACTGGCCCAGGCGCATCGCCCCAAGCTGTACGTGACCGTCTCGGTGCTGCACAACCCCACCAGCGTGATGCTCTCGCCCGGCCATGCCCACCAGGTGCTGCGGCTGGCCGAGCAGCACGACTTTCACATCCTGGAGGACGACATCTATGCCTTCCTGGCTCCGGCCCACGCCACACGGTTGAGCGTGCTGGACGACCTGCGCCGCACCATCTCGATTGGCAGTTTTTCCAAGGTGCTGACCCCGGGATGGCGGGTGGGCTACATCGCCGCGCCCACCCACCTGGTGGACCGGCTGGTCAACACCAAACTGCTGACCACCCTGACCACCCCACCCGTGCTGGAGCAGGCACTGGCCCATTGCATGGAACAAGGTCAGTTGCGCCGGCACTGCGAGCGCGTCATCGGTCAGCTGGATGTGGCCCGGGCCCGCTGTCAGACGCTGGCACGCCAGGCCGGGTGCCAGTTCGTCACACCACCCCAGGGGCTGTTTGGCTGGATCGATGTGGGCGTGGACACCGAACGGCTGACCCACCCGATGCTGGACGCTGGCTGGCTGATCGCGCCCGGGGCCTTGTTCCATGCACAACGCAAGCCCACCACGCTGATGCGCATCAACATGGCCACATCGCAAGACGCCGCGTTCTGGAAGGCCCTGCAGGCCGCGCGCAAGAACCTGGTCTCAGGCTCCGCTTGAAGCGCAGGTGTTCAGATCACGCAGCACCGACTGGGCCTGCGCCATCACACGCGCCACGATCTCGGCCACGCTGGCCACGTCGTGCACCAGGCCTTGGCTCTGGCCAATGAGCTGGACCCCGTCCTCATGGTTGCCATCGTGCATGGCCTTGCGCATGGCCAGGGTGGCCGCGCCAAAGTAGGCCGTGCGAACCGCCTGCACCGTGCCGTGAGACAGGGCATCGCGGGCCAGCCCCAGCATGGGCTGGTCCATCTCCCAGGCCGCCTGCAGCGAGCGCTTGAGGGCCACGGGCGGGCTCAAAGGACGCGCGGTGTAGCGTTTGCCGCCGGGGGTCTTCATGACTCGGCAGGGGTAGGTGTCAAAGTTGCGCGAGTAGATGGTGTCCTCGGCTGGCTTGTCGATCACCAGTTGCTTGGTGTTGGCGTGCAGCGGGCTTTCCAGCGAGGTGGCAAAGCGGGTGCCCATGGCCACGGCATCGGCGCCCAGGGCCAGCGCGGCCAGCAGGCCACGCCCGTCGGCCACCCCACCGGCGGCAATGATGGGCAGGTCGCACATGTCGCGCACCGCCGGGATCAGGACCATGGAGGTGACATGCCCCCCGTGGGCCGCCGCTTCATGCCCCGTCACGATCAGGCCATCCACGCCCGAGTCGATGGCCGAGCGGGCATGCTTCTCGTTGGACACTGTGGCGATCACCTTGCCGCCATAGGCATGGGCCCGCTCGATCACCCAGTCGCCCTTGCCCATGGAGATGTTGAGCACCGGCACCTGGGCATGCAGCGCCACATCGACACAATCGATGGCACCCGGCAGGGCCAGGCTGAACCCCACCCCGAAGGGCCGGTCCGTGATGGCGCGGATCTGCTCGATGTCGCGGCGGCACTCATCGGGCGACAAGGCTCCCGAGGCCAGGATGCCCAAGCCACCAGCCGCACTGACCGCGCCCACCAGTCGCGGCACGGCCACATAGGTCATGCCGGGCAAAACAATGGGGTGCTGGATGCCCAGCAGGCGGGTCAGGCGAGTGTTCATGCCCTGCATTCTGCCGCCAGTGCCGCCAGGGAGCGCACATGCCCGGCCATGTCGGCCTGCGGCGTGTTGGCATAACCGATCACCAGGCCATGAAAACCGTCGATGCCCCCCGTGCCGTACACCGACAACGGGCGCGGACTCAAGCCCGAGGCCATGGCCTGAGCCGCCAGGACTTGGTCAGGGCAATCCGCCGGCAAAGGCAACACCAGGTGCATGCCGGCCTGACCACCCAGGACCTGGACCGGCCAGGGCCAGTGCAGTTCAATGGCCTCCCGCAGGGCAAGCTGGCGCTCCCGGTACAGACGCCTCATGCGCCGCAGGTGACGGGTGAAATGTCCCTCGTTGATGAAGGCGGCCAGGGCCCGCTGCTCGACGGCATGCCCCCGACGCACCAGCTCGCCCAGCACACCGACCGTGCGTTCGGCCAGCGCGGCGGGCATCACCATGAAACCCAGGCGCAAGGCCGGGAACATGGTCTTGCTGAAGGTACCCAGGTAGACCACCGGCGCATCGGGCACCTGCCCCTGCATGGCCGCAAGCGGCGGGCCATCGTGTCGGAACTCGCTGTCGTAGTCATCCTCCAGGATCCAGGCACCGTGCTGGCGTGCATGCTCGATCAGGGCCAGGCGCCGAGGCAGGCTCAGCACCGAACCCAACGGGTACTGGTGCGACGGCGTGGTGTAGATCAGCCGGGGTGGGCGCGATGACCACCAGTCCTGCGGCGGCGCCATGCCCTCAACGTCGACCGTGACGGCCTGCAGCCGCAGACCCGCTTGCTGAAAAGCCACCCGGGCACCCCCATAGCCCGGGTGCTCGATCCAGGCCAGGTCCCCCTCGTCGGCCAGCAGGCGCGCGCACAACTCCAGCGACTGCTGGGTGCCATCGGTCACCACCACCTGATCGGCCGTGCAGCGCACGCCACGTGCAGCGCGCAGGTAGGTCGCAATGGCCTGACGCAGCTCGGGCTCACCCACCGCATGGCGGTAGCTCAGGTCCCCGCTGTCAGTCCGGCGGCGGGTCTGCTCCAGCAGGCGATGCCAGGTCTTGACCGGAAAGGCATCCAGCGCCGGGATGCCGGGCATGAAGGGCAGGAGGTCGTCCTGCGGCGTGCGGCGGCGGTTGGCCTGTGCCACGCGGCGCGACAAGCCGGGCAGGCCATGGGCCGCGTCACCGGCTTGGCCCGCGACACCCACGGCAACAGGTCCCGTCCCCTGAAGCGTCCGCAAAGCCACCACCACCGTGCCTTGGCGCGTGGCTTGTGCATAGCCCTCTGCGGTCAACTGCCCGTAGGCGTGGATCACCCCGTTGCGGCTGACACCCAGGTCCCGCGCCAGCTCGCGTGTGGCGGGCAACACCGCGCCCGGCAGCAACTGACCGGACTGCACGGCCTGCTTGAGCAACTCGTACAGCAGGCGTTGCAGGGGCAATTGGCTGCGCCGGGCCTGCTGCCTGAACCAGCGGGGCGTGAAAAGGGCTTGAAGGTCGCTCAATCGTGGCTCCATCCATGGATGAATGTTTGGTTCTTTTCATGGTGCCACGGATTGCCTATCGTTCGGTCATTCACACAGGAGGACCCATGAACACCCCACGCAGCACCGTGCGCCGCGCCGCCGAGCGGGCCGACTACGACCCCACCACCATCCACGCCATCGTCGATGACGCCTGGCTGTGCCATGTCGCCTTCATCGATCAACACACGGGTCCAAACGACGATCAGGGCGAGCCTTTCCCGGTCAGCATCCCGATGGCTTGCTGGCGCGTGGACGATCGGATCTACATCCACGGCTCCAACGGCAGCCGCCTGGTCAAGCGCCTGGCGGGCGGCGCCCCGGTGTGCCTGAGCATCACCCACCTGGACGGCCTGGTGCTGGCCCGGTCGGCCTATTCGCACTCCATGAACTACCGCTCGGTGGTGGTCTTCGGCCGCTTTGAGGTGGTGCCCGAGGCGGACAAGGCCTCCATCCTGGATGCCTTCATGGACCACATTGCGCCGGGTCGCCGGCAGGTGGCCCGGCCCGCCGATGTGAACGAGCTCAAGTCCACCACCGTGCTGGGCCTGTCCCTGCGCGAGGCCAGTGCCAAGGTTCGCACCGGTGGCCCCAAGGACAAGGAGGACGACCTGAACCTGCCCGTCTGGGCCGGTGTGCTGCCGCTGCGAGAGCAGCACTTGCCCCCGCAGGCGGAACCAGACTGCGCCTCGTGGCCCTTGCCGGACCACCTGAGTGGCTGGGGTCGCTGATCAGGGCAGTTGCAGGGCCAGGTCTTCGCTGCGGCGACCGGGCTCAAAAGACCAGTGCGCCAGCAAGGGTGCCTGCAGCTGTTGTTGCAAGGTGCCCAGGTTGCCCGCTTGCTCGGGCATGTCGGGGTCGATCACATTGGCCACCCAGCCCGCCAGGGTCAACCCCCGGCGACTGATGGCCTCCTGCGTGAGCAGGGCATGGTTGAGGCAACCCAGGCGCAAGCCCACCACCAGGATCACGGGCAGGCGCAGCCGGGTGGCCAGGTCGGCACTGGTGGCAAACTGCCCCGGCGCTTCGTGCAAGGGAACGATGAACCCACCGGCCCCCTCCACCACCACCGCATCGGTGTGCTGGCTCAGCGCATGAAAACTGGCCTCGATGTGGCCGATGTCGATCACCACGCCCTCGTTGCGCGCCGCCAGGTGCGGAGACACTGCATCGGGCAGCGCGTACGGGTTGTCAAAGGCCGAGGGCACCTTCAAGCTGGAGGCCGCGCGCAGTTGCACCACATCCTCGTTCAGCCACTCACCCGGGTTGCCGTCCACCCCAGGCACCCAGTCACAACCCGCCGCCACGGGCTTCATGCCCACCACACGGGCATGCCCGGCGCGACGCAGGGCGTGGATCAGGGCGCAACTGGTGCGGGTCTTGCCCACACCCGTGTCGGTGCCGGTGACAAAGTAGGCGGTCATGGCACGCTGACCTCGGTGCCCTGACCTGCCGCCCCCGGGCTGAGCTGATCGACCTCGGCCAGCACCTGGTCCAGCACTCGCACGGCGCCATCGACCAGCGCATCCTGATCAGCCTCGGTCAGCACATAAGGCGGCATGAAG
>DAORJC010000210.1:0-4942 GCA_035438885.1 Aquabacterium sp.
AGTACTCCACGGCCTTGACGTCGTGGTTGGTGGTCTTTTCGATGTCCTTGATGGCCTGGGCATCGGGCTCGGCAAAACGAGCCACCAGGCCACGCAGGTAACCGCGAGCGGCCTCGGTCAGGGGCGCGAACTCGGGCAGACCGGCATCGGACAGCGCAATGAACCATTCGACCTCGACCTGCACACGGCGGTGCATCAGGCCGAACTCGGACAACAGGGGGCGCAAGGCAGCGACCTTGGGGGCGTAGCGGCCATCCAGGGGCGACAGGGCAGTGAGAGCAGAAAGCGTCATGACGGCATGCGGGTCCAGCCCGCCAGATGAAGGTCAACCCGCCATTGTACGAAGACCCGGCGGCTTTCCAAAACTGACGCTCTCCGGAGCGATCGGCTCAGGCGCGCCTTCGGACTGCCGGGGCGACCAGTGCGCCAGCAACACCTCGGGCTCCACACGGCTCCAGACCTGCAAGGTCTGCATGCGCATGCGCCGCAGGTTCACCACCGCCCAGGGCCAGTACAGGCCAGCGGTCAGCACCAGGCGCAGCCCGTTCTTGGCAAACAGGGCCACATAGGACGTCACCTTCAGGTGGCTCTGAAAACGCACATGCCGATTGCCGGTCTTGTTCCAGACCAGTCGGGCCAGTTGCCCTTGCACATGGGCCCACACCAGCAGCAGCCAGATGCCACCCAGGCCGCCTGCCGCCGCCAGCCACACCCGGCTGGAGGGCAAGGGCAGGCCCGCGCTTCTGACAGCGATCAGGCACGCCCCCAGGGCCATGGCCGACAGCCCCAGCATCACCACACTGACCGCGCCCGCCCAACCCACCGAGGGCGCCATCGCACCCCAGAAATCTCTCAAGCTGACCTTCCAGAGCAGTTGCAAAGGCCCCAGCCGCACATGCTGCTGCCTGAACCGCAGATAGCCCCAGACCGCCAGGGGCGCGGTGAGGATCCAGACGGCCCAGCAGGCCGGCGCCGCCCACCACCAGACCGGGCGACCTTGCGACCAGGTCAAGGCCGACAACCACACCCCGGCCACCGCCACCAGCGATGACGGCAACAGCGACTGGTACGCGCCCTGCCAGGGCCCTTCGAACCACAAACGTCGCCCAGCCCACGTCACGGCGGACACCTTCTGATGCAGCTTGAGGTAGGACAGCAGAGGCCACACCAGGGCGGCCAGACTCAAGGCGGTCAGGCCGGTCCAGACCGAGCCCACCACCGCACCGGCCACGCCCAGGCACAAAGCCACCGTCATGGCCATGCGCGGCCACAACGCTCGGGCCGAAAGGCGAAAGTCGAGGCGATGCCCCGCCACCTGGGTGTGTTGGAGGAAAAACCGTTCGCGGCGCCGGAAGGTCCAGGGCCAGGCCAGCCCCAAGGTCAGCACCAGCAGGACCAGGTTGATCGCCCAGAGGCGGGCATACGCTTGACCCGTGGCATCAAAACGAACCGGGAACCGAAGCACCACCCCGTGAGGCAGCCGCGGTACCTCCTTCACGGGCCGGGACGGACGCTCCCGCAGCGCCGCCTGTTGAGACGACGCAGGCCACTCCGCCTCGGACAACGGTCCGGGGAGGGTTGACCCAATGGGGTGAGGAGCCCTGCCCGAGGTGGGCGGCAAACCAATCCAGTCGCGCTGGCTGATCGAAGGACGCAAGGACTCGACACGCGCGCCTGATGCCTCCACCGATTCCAGCCCCAAGGACACCTGGGGGCGTCGCTCGCGGGGGAATTCGCGTTCCAGATCGGCCAGCCGGACCACGCGCGCGGTGGGACGGTCGGTTTCAATCGTCATGATGTTTGTCAACAACTGTAACCGCGGGCCAAGGGGCATCACTCCCATGGGCCCCCCCACGATGGGTGGTCGTCGTCCGAATGAAACAAGTCGTGCGCCCCTCCGGTAAAATCAAGGTCGGCAAGCATCCACTGGCATCCCATGAAACTGATCGGCTCTCTCACCAGCCCCTTTGTGCGCAAAGTTCGCGTCGTGCTGGCCGAGAAAAAACTCGACTACAAACTGGTCCTTGAAGACGTCTGGTCGGCCGAGACTCACATCGCAGAATCCAATCCCCTGGGCAAGGTGCCCTGCCTGGTGATGGAAGGCGGCGAGGCCGTCTTTGACTCGCGCGTGATCGTGGAATACGTGGACACGCTCTCCCCTGTGGGCAAGCTGCTACCCCTGTCAGGTCGCGAACGCATCGAGATCAAGACCTGGGAAGCCCTGGCCGATGGCCTGATGGACGCGGCCATCCTGGCCCGCATGGAAGCCACCTGGCCGGGCCGCACCGACGCCCAGCGCAGCCAGGCCTGGATCGACCGCCAGATGGACAAGGTGCATGGTGGCCTCAAGGCCATGAGCCTGGGCCTGGGCGAGCGCCCCTGGTGCAGCGGCATCTATCACACGCTGGCCGACATCTCCGTGGGCTGCGCCCTGGGCTACCTGGACTTCCGCTTTGCCGACATCGACTGGCGCACCGACTACCCCAACCTGGCGCGCCTGCACGAGAAACTCTCGCAGCGCCCCAGCTTCATCGAGACCCTGCCACCAACGGCCTGAGCGCAAAGGTGTCGGCCCGCGCCTGCATCCAGTACTGCTCGAACACCGCCTGAGGCCAGGGGCCCTGCCCCTGCTCGGCCTTGAGCAACTGCCCCTCAGCCGTGAAGGGCAGCAAATTGGACAGGCGGTGCACCACCTGCCCGGCACCCCGGCGCACGATGTGCTCGGCCGTGATGTCGTGCGGGTGCATCAAACCCGCCGCCTGCACCAGCTCCTGCAGTGCATGCAGCGTGTTGTGGTGGTACTTGTAGACCCGGTCGGCCTTGTCGGGCACCACCAAGGCGCGCTGGCGCATCGGGTCCTGCGAGCTCACGCCCGTCGGGCAATGCCCCGTGTGACAGCTTTGCGCCTGAATGCACCCCAGCGCAAACATGAAGCCTCGCGCTGAATTGCACCAGTCGGCGCCCAGGGCCATCATCCGGGCGATGTCAAAGGCACTGACCACCTTGCCCGCACAGCCCAGCTTGACGCGATGACGCTCACCCACGCCCACCAGCGTGTTGTGCACCAGCAGCAGCCCCTCCTGCAGCGGCGCCCCCACATGGTCCGTGAACTCCAGCGGCGCAGCACCCGTGCCCCCCTCGGCCCCGTCGACCACGATGAAGTCGGGCCAGAGGCCGGTCTCGCGCATGGCCTTGACCATGGCAAACCACTCCCAGGGGTGACCAATGCACAGCTTGAAGCCCACCGGCTTGCCACCGGACAACCGGCGCAGCCGCTCGATGAACTGGACCATCTCGATGGGCGTGCTGAAGGCCCCATGCCGGGCGGGCGAGACACAGTCCTGCCCCACCGGCACACCGCGCGCCTCGGCAATCTCGGGCGTGACCTTGGGGCCTGGCAGCACGCCGCCATGGCCTGGCTTGGCGCCTTGACTGAGCTTGATCTCGATCATCCGCACCTGGGGAGATCGAGCGTTCTCGATGAAGCGGGCCTCGTCAAACTGCCCCTCGGGCGTGCGGCACCCGAAGTAGCCCGAGCCGATCTCCCAGATCAGGTCACCACCACCGGCGCGGTGATACCGGCTGACCGACCCCTCGCCTGTGTCATGGGCAAAACCACCCCGGGCCGCCCCGCTGTTGAGTGCCAGGATGGCGTTGGCGCTCAAGGCCCCAAAACTCATGGCCGAGATGTTGAAAATGCTGGCGCTGTACGGCTGGGTGCACGAGGTGCCGCCCCCGCCAATCGTCACCCGAAAATCATGCGACGGCACGGTGGTGGGCGCGACCGAATGGCTCAACCACTCGTAGCCCTCGGCCGTGACATCCTTCTGCGTCCCGAAGGGGCGCTTGTCGGGCGCGCCCTTGGCCCGCTGGTACACCAGCGATCGCTGTTGCCGCGAAAACGGCGCCGCCTCGTTGTCGCTCTCGATGAAATACTGGCGCATCTCCGGCCGGATGAACTCCAGCAGGTAACGCAAATGCCCCACCACCGGGTAGTTGCGCAGCACCGCTTTTTTGGTCTGACGGACATCGCGGATGCCCAGCAAGGTCAAGGCGCCCCCCACGGCCGCCAGCCAGTACCAGCCCGGATGCTCGCGAGCCAGCCACAAGCCGATCAACATCAATCCGGACGACGCACCCCAGGTCATGTATCGCACGGGAAACAGCTCGTTCAACCGACTCAACCACTTGGGCATGACAACTCTCCAGAAAATCTCGCTTTCAGATCATAAAAAGATTGGCCCACCTTGTTGAGGGCAAGTGCAGGGGCAACCACAGGCATTTCAACCCGCGCCGTCGACCTTGGATGCCCGTTGTTTGGCGCTACACTGCCCGCTTAGCGCCGATTTGTCCGGCTTGCGGGCGCTCAAAAAATACCGCTAAAGAGGGCGCTGTACACGGCCCCTGTTTGAAGTCTCCCTTTCGCGGCCGGTTTTCCTGACATGACAGCCACATCCAGCCTTGGGGTCGTCACCCCACAAACCGTGCAGTTCAGTGCGCCTCTGCCGCTGCAGAGCGGCGCCATCCTGCGCGACTACCACCTGGTCTTCGAGACCTATGGCCGCCTCAACGCCGAGCGCAGCAATGCCGTCCTGATCTGCCACGCCCTCAATGCCTCGCATCACGTGGCGGGCAGCTATGCGGACGACCAGGGCCAGCCCATCCCCAAATCAGAAGGCTGGTGGGACAACCTGATCGGCCCCGGCAAGCCGCTGGACACGGACAAGTTCTTTGTCATCGGCATCAACAACCCGGGCTCGTGCTTTGGCTCGACCGGGCCCATGCACATCAACCCGGACACCGGCCGCATCTACGGCGCCAACTTCCCGGTGCTCACGGTCGAAGACTGGGTCGACGCCCAGGCCCGCGTGCTGGACGCGCTGGGCATTGAGCAACTGGCCGCCGTGGTGGGTGGCAGCCTGGGGGGCATGCAGGCCCTGAG
>DAORJC010000211.1:0-4920 GCA_035438885.1 Aquabacterium sp.
GCTCGTGGCTCATGCGCGAGAGAAAATCCGTCTTGGCGCGGTTGGAGGCCTCGGCCACCAGGCGCGCTTCGCGCTCCTCTTCGCGGCGGCGCAGGCGTTCGCTCATCTGGGTGAAGCCCTCCTCCAGAGACACGAACTCGTCGATGGTGTGTCGTGACGGGCTGGGGTGGGGGCTCTCGCCCTGGGCGATCAGGGTCATGCGTTGCTGCAGGCTCTCGGCGGGCGCCACCAGGCACCTCACTGCCAGCCGCCAGGCCAGCCACACCCCGCCCGCCAGCAGCACGCCGGTGGTGCCCAGCAGGACCACCAGGGAGCGCTCCAGGTCAGCCGTGAGCTCGGTCTCGGGGATGGCCACCGCCACGGTCCACTGGGACGTGCGCGAGCGACTGAACCCGGCGATCGTGGGGACGCCGTCCAGTGTGGTGACGGCGATGGCGCCCTCTTTGTGCAGGCCCACGGCCTGAACCAGTTTGGGTGGGGCGAGTTTGCCCACGTAGCGGGGCATGTCGTGGCTGCGCGCGATGATGTGGCCACGGCTGTCGAGCACGATGCTTCGCCAGTTGGTTGCCAGTTGCTGAGCGGCCAGCACGGCGGCGATGCGTTCGGGCACGATGCCGGCCCCCAGCGCATACACGGGCGGCCCACCGTCGCGCTTGTGCACGGGCACGACCATGGCCATGATGGGCTGGTTGATCAGGGGGCCCATGAAGACATCGCTCAACACCCGGCGGTCGCGCTTGAAGACCTCCTGCCACGGCGCTCCGCCCGTGTTGGTGGGCAAGGCCGCATCAGGCGGGCGCAGCGTGTTCATGCGCTGGCCCCCCTGGGTGTCAATCAGGACGTAATTGGTCAGGTTCTGAAATGGCAGCGCATGGCTCGCCTCCTGATGAAAGGCCGCCAGGTTGCCTTGGGCCAGCGAAGGCGACAGGGACAGCACCTGAAGGGCGGCCTCGATGCTGGCGAGATCGCGGTCGAGGTTGGCGGCCACCGAGCGGGCGGTGGCGATCACCTCACGCGAGGCTGCTTCGGTGCGCTGGAAGTGCGCGCTCAGGACAAAGTAGGTGGCCAGCAGCACCCCGGGCACCATGCTGGCCAGGACCAGCGCGGCCAGCATGGTCCGCATGCCCCAGCGGCGTGTGGGGGGCAGGTGGGGCGCATCGGCACCGGCAGGCCGGGCGGTGCGCAGTCGAGCGCTCCATGAAAGGACGGTCATGACAGGGGGTCGGGTGCATGCGTTGTGGGAAACCGTACTGCAGCCAGAAACAACCTGGAACCTGGTGCCAGTAGACCACAAGGCCATGGTCGAACCAAGCCAATGACGGGCCGGGTATGCTTCCATTCGTGACCAATCCATCGGAGACGTGATTTGTTCAAAGGCATCCTCATCCACAAGGACGACCAGGGCTACCGAGCCGCATTGCAGGACATCGACGAGGCCCTGTTGCCCGATGGCAACGTGACGGTGCGGGTGGCCCACTCCACGCTCAATTTCAAGGATGGGCTGGCCATCACGGGGCAGTCCCCCGTGGTCCGCAAATTTCCCATGGTGCCGGGCATTGACCTGGCCGGCACAGTCGAGCACAGCGAGCACCCCGACTGGCAGGTGGGCGATGCGGTGGTGCTCAATGGCTGGGGCGTGGGCGAGACGCACTGGGGCGGTCTGGCCCAGCGCGCCCGCTTGAACGGTGACTGGCTGGTGCCTTTGCCCAAGGCCTTCACCACGGCGCAAGCCATGGCCATTGGCACGGCGGGCTACACGGCCATGCTGTGCGTGCTGGCGCTGGAACGCCATGGCGTCAAGCCCGCTGACGGCGAGGTGCTGGTGACCGGTGCGGCCGGTGGCGTGGGCAGTGTGGCCGTGGCCCTGCTGGCCCGATTGGGCTACCGCGTGGTGGCCGTGACGGGGCGCCCGCAAGAGGCCGATTACCTGCAGCAACTGGGCGCGGCCGAGGTCATGGAGCGCGCGGCGTTTTCAAGCGCGGGCAAGCCGTTGGCCAAGGAGCGTTGGGCCGGTGCGGTGGACACGGTGGGCAGCCACACGCTGGCCAATGTGTGTGCTGCCATGCGCTACCGCGGGGTGGTCACGGCCTGTGGTCTGGCCGGGGGCATGGATTTGCCTGCCACGGTGGCGCCCTTCATCTTGCGGGGGGTGACGCTGGCCGGTGTCGACAGCGTGATGTGCCCGCGGGCAGACCGCCTGATGGCCTGGCAGCGCCTGGCCACCGATCTGGACGTGGCCAAGCTGGCCCTGATCACGCAGCACATTGGCCTGGCCGAGGCCATCCCGATGGCCCGCCGCCTGCTGGACGGTCAGGTGCGGGGCCGTGTGGTGGTGGACGTCAACGCCTGAGGCCTGGGCACGGCTGGGGCACCACGCGTTGGCCCTTGCCGCTGGGGCCCAGGGGCACGGCCGCTTTCGCGCTGGTGCCGCGGTGAATGCGCACGCCGTGCGCGCCTTGTTGCACCAGAAAGTCGGCCAATGCTGCGCAGGCCCGCTCGACCGTGTCGGGGCTGACCACGCTGCGCAAGCCGGTGTGCAGCACCAGGTCCTGCGGGCCCTGCTGCACCAGTTGGAAATCAAACAGCCCGGCTTGCTCTTCCAGCACGGTGCTGATGGCCAGCGGCAGCAGCGTCACGGCCCGCTTGCCGGGTGGTCCCACCCGCAGGCTGTCCTGGTGCCGCCCGGTGACTTCGATGACCGGCAGGACCGAGCCACAGGCGCAGCGCTGGTCATGCAGGGTGACGCGGTCGCCCAGTTCGTATCGAATCAAGGGCTGCACCAGGTTGGCCAGGTTGGTCAGCAACACCGATTCACCGGCCTGGCCGGGCGGCACGGGCCGGCCTTGGGCGTCGAGGGGTTCGAGCAGCACCCAGTCGCTGTTGAGGTGCAGGTGGCCGTGGCGGCACTCGGAGGCCATGGAGAGGAACTCGGAGGCGCCGTAGCTGTCGGCCACCGGGCAGCCCCAGGTGCTCGAGATGAAGCGCCGCATGCCGGGCGATAGCTGCTCGCCCCCGGTCCAGATCTCTTGCGGCGACAGGTGCAGGCGCCCGGCCTGGGCCTCGGCGGCCAGCAGCACGGCCATGCTGGGGTAGGTGGCCAGCACGGTGGGCCGGATGCGCTCCAGTTGGGCGATCAACTGGCGCAAGGGCTGCAGGAAGGACACGCTGTGCAGCCGCGGGGCCAGCACGGGGTTCAGGCGCCGCAGCCGCTCCACCGAGACGGTGCTGGCGAAGTGGCCACCCGTGGCGCCCACAAAGGCGAACGTGTCCGACAGGCCCCAGGGGTCGAGCAGCTTCTGGTACGGACGCAAGGTGGGCCGGCGCAGGCATTCCAGCGCGTCGTGCACGGCCATGGCGGCGGCATCCTGGATGAAGGTGCCGGGCTCACCACTGCTGCCTGAGCTTTCCCACACGGTGTAGCGGCCCAGGAAGGGCTCGCCGATCTGGGCGGGGTCGGCCGTGAAGCGCTGCAAGGCCTCCAGGGTGACGGCGGGGTCTGTGACCCAGTCGCTGAAGCGGTGCATCAGCTCGGCCTTGTGCACCACGGGCAGGTCCTGCAGACCCACGGTGGCCAGGTCCAGTCCGGCCATGCGCTCGCGGTACAGCGGGGACGACTGGGCCGCGGTCAGCAGCCGTTGCAGGCGCTGCGCTTGCAGGGCCGACAGGGCCTGGGCATCGAGGCCGGCCGCCGCGGTCACGTCTGACATGGCTTGGGCCGCCAGCCAGGGGTCATAGGGGGGCCGCGTGGACATGGGGTGGCTGGGTGAGGCGCGGCAGGGATGCGTGGTGGATGTCAACGGTTCAGGAGGCCGCTGGCAGCCCCAGCTCCAGGCTGGAACGGCCCCAGCGGGTTGGTCTGGCGGGTCGTGCGGCTGATCTTGGGCTCGCCCCCCGCGCTGCGGAACAGCACGATGCCATCGCGCACCACGATCAGGCCCTCAAAGCGCCAGCCGGTGGTCTCGGTCACACGCCGAAAATTGAGAAAGTCCAGCAGAAAGGAGCCCTCGCGGTGCCGCTGCTGCCGACCCATGGTGAAGGCGTAGGTGCGGCAGGCCTGTTGCGCCAGGATGCAGTCGCGCAGGCCCGGGTCCAGCACGTCCAGCGAGACGTTGGGGTTGGGCGTCAGGCGCGTGACGGTTTCGGGGTAGGGGATCAGCCGCACGTTGGCGCTGGCGTGGATGTCAAAACCCAGTTGGCGCAGTTGCTCGACGGTGGTCTGGTAGGGCGTGACCTTTTCCAGGGCGTCGCGGGCCTCTTCGTAGGTTTTGAAGGGCGATTCGATGTCGGCGGAGTCACGCGGCAGCAGGTTGGTGCAACCCGTCGTGGTCATCGACAGGCAGACCAGTGCTGCGGCAGGCAGGAGGAGGCGGGGGCGGAAGCGCGAAATAACCATGAGCTTGAGCATGGCTACTTCAGCCAGGAAACGCAAGTCCTGGCGTTTGCGTCAGCGCAAGGATCAGCGCCCGAGGCGGGCCGACCGGAGGCGACGGGGTTTGAGCGAGCTGTCCTTGAACAGCACGAGTGTGGCGGTCAGGCACAGGGCGCCGAAGGCGTAGTGCTGGCCGCTCAGGGCGATGGCGCCGGCCACGGCGCAGACCACACAGGTCAGCGTGGTCCACTGGCGTGAGCGCGAGCGGAAGGACTTGGAATCGTTGTTCTGGGCCGTCATCGGGTGTCCTCTAGGGGTTGGTCGACGTCAACGCGGCGTGCGAACTCTCTTTGTACGGGGGATGGGTGGGGGGCGGATATGAGAGGAAGCCCTTTGTTTGTGGGCTTTTTGAGGGATATTCCGTGGGTTTTGGGGTGGGTTTTTGTTTTAGAGGCGGATTCCGCCGCGTGTTTTTCGGAAAGAGATGTTGTTCTTAGGATGAACGGCTGACGCACGTTTGAATTGCTTACGCGAGATATTTTTAGACATAG
>DAORJC010000212.1:0-4918 GCA_035438885.1 Aquabacterium sp.
CCCGACATGTTCAGGAAGACGGCACCCAGACCCAGGGCCAGCGCCACCAGCATCCCGGCAAACAGGAAGCCGCCCATGAAGCTGAAGTCACGGCGCGTGGTCAGCACGTAGGCCGACAAGGCCAGGAAGGTCACGCCCGTGGTGCCCAGCGCGGTCGAGATGATCTGCCCGCCATCGGGCAAGGAGAGCGTGCGCATCAGCAGCGGGCCCAGGGTGTAGCCCATGAAGCCTGTCAGGGCGAACACGGTCGGCAGAGCCCAGGCACTGTTTTGCAGTTTGTGCACCGCAAACAGCAACCCGAAGTAGCCCACCAGCGTGACGATCAGGCCCGGGGCGGGCCACTGCCCCACCACGCTGGCCGCGGCCACACCGGCGCTGAACAACAGCGTCAGGGCCAACAGGGCATAGGTGTTCTTGAGGACCTTGGCAATGCGCGCCTGTTCGGCCCCCTCCAGAGAGCCCAATGAAGGGGCGGCTTGTCCGTTGGCCGTCATCAGACGGGTCTGGTTGGTGTGTTCCATGGTGTGATCTCCTGTGAAGGATGGTGTGGGGCTGGTGGGTCAGCCCACGGGCATGAGACTGAGCACTTCGGGATTGGCGGTTTTGCGCTGGGCGCGGCGCCGGCGCTGCCAGGTGCGCACCAACGCCTGCGCGGCACGCTGCAACGCATCGTTCAGGGCCTGACCGGCCTTGGCCGAGCGCGACACGACCACCACGGTGCCGTGGCCATCGGTCTGCAAGGTGATCTGGCACTCTTTGTCGACGCCGCCGCGGTGACCATTGATGTCACGCACACTGACACGGGCTTGCTGAACCTCACCCTTGAGGCGGCGCAAGACAAACCTCACGCGCTGCTCAGCCACCGTGCGCCATTCGTTGGGCTCACCGCAACGAGAGGATTCGATCTGGATCTGCATTTGAGGTCTCCTGTGATGAAGGAGCCTCCAGCTTAGGGCGGCTTGGCTTTCTGAAAAAGCAGAGGATTCCTCATTGAGACTCCCGAAAATACGAACCATTGGGCCAGAAAATCCCACCAATGCAGTCTTTTTCATGAAGCTGACTTGGCAGAGTCGTTTAATCCCATTTTTCTGACCTTTTCAAAGAAATTCTGATGCAGAAATCATAAGTTCCTGCTATGTTAGGCCTTATGAAACGCGTCGTGCCCTCCTCAGAGCCCATTGACCCGTGGGTGCAAGACCCTCAGTCCTTCGGCCAGGCGATCCGGGCTGCCAGGACGGCGGCGGGCATGACCTTGGTCGATGCCGCCGCCATGATGGGCGTGTCCAAGCAGACGCTGGGGGACCTGGAAAAGGCCACAGGCTCTGTCGGCCTGGTCATTGCCCTGCACGTGGCGCGCGAACTGGGCGTCGGGGTCTTTGCCGTACAACCAGGGCGACGTGAAGCAGCGCGGCAAGCCCTGGTCGAACTGCTGCCGTCACCCGGGGACCGTGCATGAGCCACCCCATTCACGCACTCACGGTGTGGATCGGGGACCAGGTGGCCGGACACCTCCATCACCAGCCCGCAACCAACCGCTTTGCCTTTGCGTATGCCGACCGTTGGCGCGACGCTCCCGGTGCGTTTGCCCTGGGTCCGCAGTTGCCGCTCAAGGCCTCAAGCGATCAATCACCTGACCAGCACAGCGCCATCGTGCGCCAGTTCTTTGAGAACCTCCTGCCTGAGGGCGACGCGCTCGACCATGCGGCCCAGGTCCATGGCGTGTCCAAGTCCAACCTGCTGGGCCTGATCCATGCACTGGGATGGGAAACGGCCGGCGCCATCCGCCTCACGACCAGCGACGATGCGGCCCCATTGGCCGAGCAGGCCGATCACCTGCGTGAGGTCACACGGGAGGAACTTTCGCAACGCATCCGCCAGCGGGCTGAGTTGCCGTTCTCGGTCTGGGATCAGAAGGTGCGGCTGTCGATTGCCGGCTACCAGGACAAGATCGCCGTTTACGAGCGATCGGGCCAACTGTTCCTGGTCGATGGCGGCAGCAAAGCCTCCACCGTGATCGTCAAGCCCATGCCCGCACGCCCCGCTCTGGCTGACCTGCCAGGCAACGAATTCATGTGCATGCAACTGGCGCGCGCGGCAGGCCTGCCCGTGGCCGACACCTGGCTGGAGCACCTGCCAGAGCCTGTTCTGTTCGTGAAGCGCTTTGACCGCCAGGAAACCCCGGCCAGCGTCAAGCGCTTGCACGTGATTGATGGCTGCCAGTTGCTCGGCCTGTCGGTTGGCATGAAGTACGAGCGCCCCTACGGTGACAACCCGGACGTGCGCAACATCCGCGATGGCGCCAGCCTTCGGTCACTCTTTCAGGCCATCAACCTCCACAGCCTGCAACCGGCGGTGGACCGCCTGGCCTTGCTGCGCTGGGCGATCTTTCAGGTGCTCATTGGCAACACCGACGCCCATGGCAAGAACCTGTCGTTCTTCGTTCGACCATCGGGTGTGAGCCTGGCACCGGCTTACGACATGGTGTGCATCTCAGCGCTGAAGGATGCGCAACTGTCAGGCACGCTGGCCATGGCGGTGGGCGATGCGTTTCACGGTGATGAGATCACACCGTTTGACTGGGCTCAGCTGGGGCACCAGGCGGGACTTCGACCATCGGCGATGGCCAGTCAGATGACCGGCTTGATGGACAAGGTGATCCATGCGACCACCATGGCCAGTCAGGTGGCGCTCGACAACGGCGTGGGGCGAGAGGCTGTGGAGGCCATTGTTCAGCACGTCAGGCAGGCATGCGACAGGCACCGCGGTGCCGCGATGCAGACAAAGGGCATCAAGCCTGGTTGGCTTTGACGTGTGCTGTCAGCGATGGCCTGGCCGGCGGCTGCCACACGACCATGCCAAAGTCACTCGGAAACGAGGGGGTCAGTCGAACGCCTGGAGGCGCTCCTTGCAGATCCCAAGCACCTTGGTGACGACAGCCTGGGCATTCGGCAGGGCCAGTCCAGCGGCAGGAAAATCCAGGCCGTCGAGCGACGAGTTGAAGGCCTGCAAGACCTCATCGAGCGTGTCGTTGGCATCCCCGGCACGCAGCCCAGCCAGCGTCGCCACCGCCACAAAATCCGCCCTGCGCAAGCGCTCGTTCTTGCCGTTGAGCTTCAAGGCCATGTGGTCATGCTCAAGCCGTGGAAAGACCCTGGTCGTCAGCGTGTCGTAGACGGGCGCCAATCGCACGGAGCTGAATGCTGGCTCTCCAGGCTGGGCTGATTTCAAGATCGCCATGTTCTTGAGGTGCATGTCCCCGTCTGCGATGAGCCAGGTCAGCAGGGCCCGCTTCAACAGCAGATGCAAGTCGGCCTCGGCATCGGTCGATAGCGGTCGGATGGCACGGGCAATCCGCTCGATGGTCCCGGTGTATTTGTCCTGGGGTGCCAGGCCCAGGATCGAACACATATCTTCCATCGCCAACATGGTGGTGTCCTGCGGGCTGCGCCGTATGTCGAAGCGCTCCACCACCAAGGCGGGATGCAGCCCATCGGGCATGAGGACCAAGGCATGGGCGGGAACATTCAAGCCCACGCCAGCCGCCAGCGTCAGGCCGATCCATTCGACCAAGGGCAAATGCTCGAATCCGCTGGTGCCTGCGGGCTTGAGGATGTGGGTAAAGGGCAAGGCGGTGGCAGGTCGCAGAACACCATCCTGGCCCAGGTTCATGGGTGCCTTGATCTGAACACCCGACAGGCGCGGCGTTTCAGCGTTGTTGAAAAGTTGCGCCAGCCTGTGCTCGAAATCGTGGTCGATGCTGCTGCGGCCAGGCCCTGCATACGTGCCCGTGAACACGCCCTGCATGCTGTGTTCGGCGAGCTGAGTGGAGAGCACGTCCAAGGGAAGGCTGGCGAGGTCCGCGCGCTTCTCCGCGATCGTGATGTTGGACATGTAGCGCTTGCCTCTTCGCAATTGAGCGCGGTCGTCCGAATCCTTGAGCACGGATTCGAGCCACCCCTCGGGCAGCAGCGAGACGATGAACGGAGGCAGCCTGCCTGGCGTGGTCTGGCGAATCAGAGGTGGCAAGATGGGCCCATCGGTGGCCGCCGCCCAGCGCCACTCAAAGCCATCGTGTGCAAGCTCACCGAGTGGCATGCCGTGCCAAGCGACCGTGAGTTCAAACGCTGCCTCGTTGCGCAGCACTGTGGCCGACGCACTGCGAAGATTGAACAAGAGGAACTTCTCAGCGCCCTCGCCTTCGCGATACCAGTCGTTCTCGCGTGCGAGCGCCCAGAGCGCATCGGCTGCGGACTTGGGGGCACCGTACTCTTGAACCAGGCGCTCAGCAATGGCCTGGCGCATGGCCACGTCGATCGAAGCTGCATGCTCACTGCGCAGGCGGAACGCCTCCAGAAATCGCTGCCGTAACGCTGAGACCACCACAGGGAATTCGCCCATGCTGTCGGCGACCACGGCTGGTGCGGTTGCGGGCTGATCGGGGGCGCGGTTCTGGACGATCTCCAGCCCCCTGATGCGCGTGCGCTGGACCCGCTGCCCCGTCAGATAGAGCCGACCATCTGCCGTGGGGCCAAGCAGCATGGCGCTGGCTGCCGACAAGTAGGCCTTGGGGTACAGGTACCGCGCGATGCGAACGGCGTGGCCAAGCACGACCTGATCGATGTCATCGCTGGCATCGACATAGATGCCCCGCATGAGTTGAACGAGCGTGCCCTTCTCGGCCAGGTAATGGCTGCGCGTCTTGTCAATCGTCTCGCCGACCAGGTGCAGAGGCATGTTTTTAACTTTTACGGACTTCAAGTCCGACAAAGTTAGCATTCTTGGGACGATCCAGCAAGCAACTTTCAACTTTCCCGGACTTGAAGTACGCAAAGGTTGCAGTCGAGACGGGCAACGAGTCCCACAGCTTCATGCACAGCACGGCCGTGGCCAAGAAGCGCATCAAGGCACGCGAACAGGC
>DAORJC010000213.1:0-4895 GCA_035438885.1 Aquabacterium sp.
GGGGCGTGTGTTGGTGTCCTGCAAAACAAGCTCCAAGGGTTTGGGTTGGGCCATGGTCGGTCGGTCAGAGCAGCCGGTACAGCCAGGAAGGGATGTGGTTGCGTGTGCGGTTGAGCACCACGCCCAGCATGCGGCCTCCGCTGTGGCTCAGGCTTTGCGAGACATGCTCGGCCACGTGGCGCCGGGTCTTGCCCGCCTGAGCCACCAGCACGATGCCATCCACGGCTCGGGCCATGCTCAGTGCCAGGGGTTCGGCGGTGGGGGGCGGCACATCCCAGATCACCAGGCCGTAAGCCTGCAGCCAGGGGTTGGGCAGCCCGCCGGACTCCGACTGCCAGGCACTGAACAGGCGGGTGGCCTGGCCGATGCCCATGCTCAAGCGGGTCACGGTGGGGTGTTCGTCTTGCGGCACAGGGCTTTCCAGCAGGGGCAGGTCGTCGAGCAAGTCCGGGCTGACCTCAATCAGCAGCACGCTGCCAAAGGCCGATTGCAACTGTGCCGCTGCCTGCCTGGCAATGGTGCTGGTGCCCACCTGGCCGGAGGCGCCCACGAGCATCAACTGCTTGAGGGGCTTTTCCCGAATCTCACCCATCACGCGGGCCATGAGCGTCTGCATGGGGGCAGACAGCTCAGGTCTGGGTGCAAGGGCCTGGGGCAGCCAGGGCTCTCTGGTGGCGTTCATCATGTGTCTTTCGTTTGCATGCTCGGGCTGGGGCGGCGGGCCATCCATTTGCCCATCTCGATCACGGGCCGCTCCAGCAGGAAGTGCGTGGCAAAGCCCACGGCCAGGACCAGCACGCCGGCCAGGACCACGCAGAGGTAGTCGCCCCACCAGGGTGGATCGATCTGCATGAAGACCTTGCCCAGGCTGCCCAGCACAAAGGGGTGGGTGAGGTAGATGGAATACGAGGCGTCGCCAATCCAGACCCAGGCATCGCGGCGGGTGGGCATGCGGCCCTGCTCGCGCAAGACGTGTTCGCGGTTGAGCATGCCCGTCAGGATCATGCTGTAGGCGCCGCCAAAGAACAGCACCCGCAGGGGTTGCTCATGGTTCATCGTGCCTGCATGGGCCCAGGCCGCACCAGCAGCGATCAGCAGCGCAGCGGCCACGAAGGGCCACACCGAGCCCATGCGAAGCAGCAGGGCACGGCCGCGAAACACGAAGGCCCCCATGCAGAACTGCACCATGTACAGCGAGGCAATGTGGAAGTCCCAGACTTCGATGCCGGTGAAGTGGACGTAGCTCCACTTCAGGAAGGCCAGGCCTGAGAGCGTGAGCATCACGGCAAAGAGGCGCTCGCGCCCCAGCAGCGTGGCCGTGAAGAACACCGTGCTGTAGAACACGATCTCGTGCTCGATGGTCCAGCCGATGAACAGCAGGGGCAGGCCGTCCTGAGGCAGCATGAGCAGGGATGCAATCACCGTGTCCCAGCCGTGCTGCCCGCTGCCCATGGTCATCATCGGGTTGTGCAGCCACAAGCCCACGGACATGAGCACGAAGATGGCGTACATCGGGTAGATGCGCATGAAGCGGCTGATCAGCCAGCGCCTGGGCTCAAAGGGCACGCTGAAGGTGATGTAGCTCATGATGAAGCCACTGATCACGAAGAACATGTCGGGGGCGGAATAGCCCACCAGTCTGGAATAGGCGCTGTGATAGCCCTCCCAGCCGGGCAGTCGCTGTGCGATGTCCTCGACGTGGACGATCAGCACCATGAGCACGGCAAAACCGCGCAGGCGCTGCACGCACAGCAACTCGCTGTGGTGAACCTTGCTGGGTTGGCGTGCCTTGGTCCACAAGCCCGAGAAGGCTTGAGACAGGGCCTGCCAGAAGGTCGGCGCAGAGGCTGTGTTCATGGGGACATCTCCTGCATGGACATGGATGAAGTCGACCGGACGCTGGTGGCGGGCTCGGCAGGTGGCTGCCGAAGGCCCAGAGCCTCCTGGTAGATCTGAACCAGATGCGCGATGTGTTGCTGCTGGCTGTGGTGCGTGGCCACATGAGCGCGTCCTTGCTCACCGATGGCGTGTAGCTGGGCGCCTGTCCGCATGGCTTGATGCAGGCTCCCCGCCAGGGCCTTGACCGACACCTCGGGTGCCAGCCAGCCAGTCTTGCCATTGATCACATAGTCAGGCAAGCCCCCCACCGGGAAGGCCACCACGGGTGTCCCCAGGGACAGAGACTCGATGCCCACCAGCGGCCCCGGGTCATCCCAGACCGATGGCACGACAAAGACATCGCTTTGCCGGTACAGTTCGCCCAGGGCGGCCTGTGTGAGCCAGTCGATGAAACGGACTCGATCACCCAGGCCATGGCGCTCGACCAGGGCCTTGACCTGGGGCAGTTGCGGGCCAGTGGTCACCGCAGTCAGCCGCCAGTCACCTGGCAGTTGGCTCAAGGCGCGCACCAGCACGGTCAGGCCTTTGCCTGCCACGGCCTGCCCGGCAAACAGGAATTCAAGCGGTCGGTCCACCCCAGGGGTGCCTGCAGGCTTTGGCGCCAATGACACGCGCCCGGTGGCTTGTGCGTCAAACCGACTGGCATAAGGCACGACGCTCACACGCTTCGCATCAAAGCGGTTAATGAGCAGGATGCGTCTCATGTGCTGACTGCCCACCAGCGCATGGTCAAACCGGGAGCGGTAGAGGTCGATCTCGCTCAACTTGGCGGGCACATCGGCCACATGCGGCAGGCGCTTGCCGGGGCGGGGCGATCCGATGGCGCAGCCGAACATCAGGCAGGACCAGCCCAGTGGGCGGTGGCAGCGATCGCCCGGAAAGCGCCGACGACCCATGCGAAGGCACAGCGACGTGTAGTCGTGAAAGGTGCGAAGCAGAGGGATTGCCAATGAGGGCAGGGCCTGCAGCACCGGCAGGTGGCTGCACAGGTGCGCGTGAATCAGGTCGGGGGCCCAGCCACGGATGCGGCGCAGGGCCTCGGGGACATCCCAGTCCACACCTGGCGCGAGTGGCAGCAACTCCACGCCCTGGCATTCCAGGTGAGAGGGGGGGACGCCAGGGCCGTGGGCCAGCACCGGCGTGTGGCCGGCCGCACTCAGGGCCCGGCAGGTTTCGAGCACATAGTTGGGCAAGCCGCCAATCGTCAGCGACTCGACCAGCATCATGATCCTGAGGGAGCGTGTCATGGACGGGCTCCCGCTGCTTTGGTGCCAACGGCAGGTTGGGGTGTGGCCTGGCTCACCCCAAGGCGGGCCGCCCAGGGTTGCGTCAGCCCCAGGGTCAGGATCATGACCAGCAGCATGTGCATGTTCTGCAGCAGCAGCATGTCGACCGCAGCAAACACCAGGTAGGCGCCCAGCGAGCCCATGGCCGCCAGGGTGAACACCGAGCCGCCGCCTGGCTCGACCCATCGCTGGCGCAGGCGCCTGACCACCAGAACGATGAAGCAGACATAGGCACTCAGGCCCACGATGCCCGTGTCAGCCAGCAGTTCGAGGTAGGTGTTGTGTGCATGCAGAGAGGGGTAGCCCAACTCCACATGCAGCCAGGGTTCGCTGGCAAAGAAGGCGTCACGGAAGTTGCCCAGGCCCACGCCAAGGATCGGGTTCTGAGAGGCCACCTCCAGCACCTTGCCCCAGATGATCAGGCGGTCCAGCACGGCCTCGGGGCGGCCCGGCACGAGGCCCTGCAGGCTGCCGTCCCAACTGGGCCACATGCCCAGCGCCAAGGCTGCGACCAGCAAAGCCATCAACAACCCCACGGCGCCGACCACTTTCAACCGGGGCCTGAGAGCCAGCGTCATGACCAGCAGCACCGCCAGCCCACCCAGGAGGCCCCCGCGTGATTTGGCGACCACCAGGCCGCCCAAGCAGATGGCCAGGCACACCAGCGCCAGGCCGCGCAGCCAGGCCACAGGTGGCCGCGCGATGTGGGCCATGGCCAGGCTCATGCTCATGACCAGGTACATGGCCAGGCCCTGGGCGCCGCCGAAGGTGCTGCCGGCGCGGCCGGACACGTCAAAGGTGTGACGGATCTGTTGATCGCCCCCTTCGGGCACAGGCACAGAGATGCCCAGCATGCCGGTGAGCGCGCGCCCGTTGTTGAGGTATTCCACCATGCCATCGATCGCAAAAAGGCAGGGCACCACCATCAGGGCCACGCCCATGAAGCGCTGAAAGCGCGCATCGGGCAGCAGGCTGCTGAGCAGCACCGGCAGCAGCACGAACCACTCGATGACCCGCATGACCTGCTTGATGCTGGCCGAGGGGTTGATGGATCCCAGTTGGGCCAGCACCACGACCACGACAAAGGGCAGGATGAACCAGACGATGCTGGGCACGTGCCAGCGGGTGTCCATGCCGGCCTGACTGCGTCTGGCGCGTTGCCAGATGGACAGGACCGGCAAGAGCAACAACCACAACACCAGCAGGCCATCGGTGGCATTGACAGGCAGGCCTGCCAGGCTGTGCTGGATGGGCACGGCCAGGCTGACGGCAAAGGCCACCATGAGGAAATGCGGCTGACGGATCACCAGCACCAGGGCGGCCAGCCCGAGCGGCGCGAGCATGCCCGGCACCGGCCAGCTCACGATGGCCAGCGCCAGGCACAAGCCCAGCAACATGGCCACCCACAGCGAGGGTGCTGGCCAGCGACGGGCTTGGGCTGGCAGGGGCCAGGCCGAGTTCAAGACGTTCATGGATGTCCCTTGTGGGCCGGCGTACCCAGCGCAAAGGGGTTGAGGGCCATGATGCGCAGGTTGCTGCGCCACCAGGCCCGAGCCGCATCGCGGCGGGCCGGGTCCACCAGCCAGATGCCCAGGGCCTTGAGGCAGCCCAGGGTCATGGCGGCGTCCGTCAGGGCCTTGAGCGCCAGCACTTCCCAGTTGCTGCGGTGCTTGCGGTAGAGCAGGTAGCGGCTCCGGCGCAACTCATAGC
>DAORJC010000214.1:0-4885 GCA_035438885.1 Aquabacterium sp.
TCCTGCACCTTGATGGACAGGAACTCCAGGTGCTCTTCGTAGTTGGCGCTGGCGACCGAGTAGGCGCGCATCAGCGGCTTGCCATTGACCTCCAGGCCGATCATCACAAAGTGGCCGCTGGAAAAGCGCAGCGAGGGGTCACGCGTGGTCCGAAAGCTGAACAGCGTGTCGTTCCAGTGGTGGACGGAGGTGACGGTCTCTTCGTTGAACGCGGCCATGATGATCGGGAGGGTGAACGTAAACCCTCAATTGTCCGCGAGAAATGGGTGTCCGTCCAAGGGCGGTCCCGTTCGACCCCACGTTTTCGGGGATGTGCGTGGGTGTGGCGTGTTTCAAACTGAATCATCCGGCGCTGCGGACAGGAGTGGCGCCTGATTTGGGTACAGTCTGTGCATGATGACGCCGATGACACACGCCACTCACCTGGACCTGGACCCTCGCACTGCCCTGGTGGTGTTTTCGGGCGGACAGGATTCCACCGTCTGCCTGGCCTGGGCCCTCTCGCGCTACGCCCGGGTCGAGACCGTGGGCTTTGACTACGGGCAACGGCACCGCGTGGAACTGCATTGCCGCAGCCGGGTGCGCGGCGAGATCGCCCGCCATTTTCCGCAGTGGGCACCCCGGCTGGGCAGTGACCATTTGCTGGACCTGCGCCTGTTGGGGCAACTGTCGGACACGGCGTTGACCGAGACCCGTGCCATCGAGATGCAGGCCAACGGGCTGCCCAACACCTTCGTGCCCGGCCGCAACCTGATCTTCCTGAACTTTGCGGCTGCATTGGCTTATCGGCGCAGTGCCAGCGTGCTGATTGGCGGCATGTGCGAAACCGATTACTCGGGCTACCCCGATTGCCGGGACAACACCCTCAAGGCCTTGCAGGTGGCCATCAGCCTGGGGCTGGACAGCCCCATGACGATCGAGACCCCCCTGATGTGGCTGACCAAGGCCCAGACCTGGGCGCTCAGTGACGAGTTGGGTGGCTCGGCCCTGAACGATCTGGTGCTGGAGCACACCCACACCTGTTACATGGGGGATCGCAGCGTGCGGCACGAGTGGGGCTATGGCTGCGGCCAATGCCCGGCGTGCGACTTGCGCCGCGAGGGCTTTGAGGCCTGGCAACGCGTGCGCAAGGGGGCTTGACCGTGCTGTCCCTGATCCTGGTCGTGCTGGCCGCCCTGGTGTTTTTCTGGGCCGTGGGTGTGCAGCAGCGACTCAAGGCGGGGCGGCAGGCCATGATTCAGGCCTTCGGGTTGCTCGACGCTCACCTGGCGCGGCGCCACGAACTGCTGACGGCGCTGGTCGACGAGGCTCGCAAGCACCTGCCCAAGGAGCACGATGCCCATGAGCGCGTGCTGGCGGCCTGTCGTCAGGCTGTGGCGGCCTGTGAGCTGGTGCGAGCGGGCTGGACACGGCCGGGGCCGATCAGGAGCCTGGATCTGGCCGAGGCCAGCCTGATCAGTGTGGTCAACCGGTTCACCCCTCTGGTGGCGGCGCATGAGCTGGCCAGTCAGGACCCGGTCATTGTGGAGACCCTGCAGGCGCTGGCACGCAACGATCAGAACGTGCTGTATGCGCGGGGCGTCTTCAACGACGCCACCGAGACGCACAACCAGGCGCTGGATCGTTTCCCCGCGGGGTTGGTTGCGGCAGTGTTCGGTTTTGAGCCCATGCCTTTGTTGCAACCCATGGCACGGGCCGAATGAACGCGCCACACCAGGACCTGGAGGCTGGCGAGGCCTTCCGCGCGGCACTGACCCAGTCTGCGGGTCTGTGGTTGTGGTTCACCTTGCTGTTGCTGACGCTGGCGCTGGTGGTCACGGCCTGTTTGGCCTTGCTGTTCAAGGCGGCCTATCCGCTCATGCCCGGATGGCCCACCGGCTTTTTTGAAAGCTTGATGCTGGGGGTGATCGGACTGGTGCTGGGCGGTGCGGCCTGGCAGGCCTGGCGCCTGCGCCTGGGGGGCGGCGCCTGGGTGGCCACCCAGTGGTTGGGCGGCGTGGAGGTCAAGGACAACGGCGATGCCCTTTGGCGGCGGCTGCTCAACGTGGTCGATGAAATGGCGCTGGCATCGAGCCTGCCCGTGCCCAAGGTGTTTGTGCTGCCCTCGGAGTTGAGCATCAATGCCTTCGTGATGGGCCGCAGCGCCAGCGAATCCACGATGGTGGTCACCCAGGGGGCCTTGAATCGCCTCACCCGTGCTGAACTGCAGGGGCTGGTGGCCTACGGCTACGGTTGCGTCGCTGAAGGCGACGGTCGCCTGAGCCTGCGTGTGCTGTCCCTGGTCTGGGGGCTGTGCTGGTGGCATGGTCTGGGTCGTGTCTGGATGGCCCCCGATGCCCGTGGACACGTCAGGCCCTGGGCCTGGGCTGCGGGCGCCCTGCTGGCCACGCTGGGTGGGCCAGGCTGGATCACGGCCCGCATCCTGCAGGCCGTCGCCTTTCGTCGCCGCGAGTTCAGGGCCGATGCGCGCGCCATGACCTACACCCGCTCCCGTGACGGCCTGGGGCAGACGCTGCGCAAGATCCTGCACGAGCGGCAAGGTCACGGGGGCACCATCACGCAGCCCTGGGCCGACATGATGTGCTTCCTGTGGCTGCACGTGCCGGGTTCGGCCCCCTGGCTGAGCTCCCAGCCACCCTTGAGCGAGCGAATCCGGCGCCTCTATGGCGCCGACCGCCCCCCCTTGGCCACCACGGCGCTGCCCGAAGCCATCGACAGCACGCTCGAGCCACGCATGGCCCTGGTCGACACGGCGTTTGCCCAGTCGGGGCTGGCCGATGACCCCACGGAGCCGGTGACGGCGCCACAACGCATGCCGGCACGCCTGATCACCCCGCCCGGCCTGACGCCGGAGGCCACCGAGTCACTGGCCCGCTTGCGACGCCTGGGCGGCCCGTTGCAAAAGCGGCTGGCGGTGCTGGCCTTCATGGTGCAGCCTGGCAACGACGACGAAGCCCGGTTCTGGGCGCAGCTCACCTTTGGGCAAAGTTGGGCCCCTCAGATCCTGGCTGACGTGCATGCCCTGCCACCCGTCTGGCGTGCGCCCGAGTTCGAGCGGCTGCTGTCGCAGATGGCGTACGAGCCCGTCAGCAGTCGACGCGACCTGATCGTGGCCCTGCGCAACCTCATGCGAGCCGATGGGCGGGTCAGCGCCGCAGATCGGCTGTGGTGGCTGGCGGCCCGACACCGCATGGGCGAAGTGGCGTCGCCTCAGGGCTTGATCCGGCCCATGACCGGGCAGGGGCGTGACCTCAGCCAACTGCATGCCGACGAGCAGGGGCACGTGGCCCAGTTCTCGGCTTACCTGGCCCGCATGGTGCCCGTGCCCGCTGCCGGCTCGGTGCCGGGCGAAAAAGGGCAGCAGTGGTTTGTGGGGGTCATGCGCCGGTGTGGGGTCAAGCCGGGGATGATGCCCGAGTGCATTTCCCCGGGTGCGGACGAACTCATCCACGCCCTGGCCGGCGTGCAGGAGTTGTCATGGTCCATGAGACCCCAATTGCTCAGGGCCTGGGTGGAGGAAGCGCTCAATCACAGCCCGGGCGGGCTGATGAGGGCCGATGCAGCCGACGCATTGCGACTGGCGGCCGGTTTGCTGGACACACCGCTGCCGCCGGCCTTGTCGTCTCACTATCCCAGGAACTGAGTCCCGGGAGCGGACATCAGACCCTGGGCAGCTTGGTCAGGCCCAGCAGGCCGTTTCGCAGGTCTTCCGGGGCGCTCTGGCCGATGTACATGCGCATGTAGATCTGAAACGCCAGTTCGCTTTTGATGACCAACTGGCCGGTGCCGTCGCCGTTGAGCAGTCTGTCGTTGTGATAACCAATCCAGCCCTTGGCAGGGTCCCAGTCTAGGTTGACCACATCACCCTTGACCACGCGCTTGACGTTGCTGTAGACCGCGCCGATCGTGCTCACCACCTCGATGAGTTTCTTGAACTCTTCTTCCGTGGCCGACTGTTTGAAATCGGAGATGAAAATTCGGGAAATGGTGGACGAGGTGAATTCGCGCAGGATGTTCAGCTGGATGCGGCGGTAGCCGTCCAGCTTGAAGATGGATTCCGGGGTGGTGCGCTTTTCCGGCAGGTAAAGCGCCGTGACGTCGGCCTTGAAATAACCACGGCGACGCACGCCAGCACCGTTAAGGACCAGCTTGCGCCCGCCCACGGTGATGTTCTCTTCGAGTTTGACACCTTCCAGCTCGACATCGGCACGGGCCTCGGTGGCCCACGGCATGAGCGCCGTGGCCGCCGTGCCCACCATGAATTGCCGGCGGTTGCCGGACAACTCAGGGGTGCTCGCGTCGGAGGAGGGAGTGATCAGTGGTGGACGCATGGAGCTCCCTCTCTCTCGGTTCATCACATGCCGAAGGGCTTGGACAGCACCAGCATGTAGGTGGTGCCTTCAGCGCGGTTGCGTGCGCCGAATTCCTGCAGGATCTTGCCTTCGACCAGCATTTCGCCGCCGTTGACGATCCAGCCCAGGGCAGGGCCCAGGGCGTAGGCGCGCATCTTGCCGCCGTTGGTGGCGTCCAGGCCGGCCTGGACGGCCGCGTCTTCACTGCTGTCCTTGGTCAACTGCTGGACCACAAAGCCCTGCACACCCAGGCGCAGGTCTTCGGTCACGAACTTCATGGCAGCGAAGTCCACGTTGAACATGGTGCCACTGCGGTACTTGGTGTCCTTGTTGCGGGTGTTGAAGGACAACACGGCGCGGGCGGCCACGTCCCAACCATCGCCAATGAAACCGTACTGGAACGAGGGGCGGAAGGTGTAGAAATTGCCAAAGCCGGGGTTGACCGCATTGTTCTTGTTGTATTCGCCGGTGGGCACGATCAGGGTGGGGGTCAGGGTGGCCACCTGGTGGTCACCGATTTCCCAGTTCAGGAC
>DAORJC010000215.1:0-4864 GCA_035438885.1 Aquabacterium sp.
CCACGCTGGACCGCAACGGCCTGCGCCCCGCCCGTTTCATCATCACCGATGACGACCTGGTCGTGCTGGCCTCCGAGTCCGGTGTGCTGCCCATCCCCGAGAACAAGATCATCAAGAAGTGGCGCCTGCAACCGGGCAAGATGCTGCTGATCGACTTCGAGCAAGGCCGCATCATCGACGACGAAGAGCTCAAGGCCCAGTTCACCCAGGCCCGGCCCTATCGCCAGTGGATCGAGAACGTCCGCATCAAGCTGGACACCATCGACGTGGCTGGCAGCACCGGCGAGTTCGCCGAGTCCCTGCTGGACCGCCAGCAAGCCTTTGGCTTTACCCAGGAAGACATCAAGTTCCTGATGGCCCCCATGGCCATCAACGGTGAAGAAGCCACCGGCTCCATGGGCAATGACTCGCCCCTGGCCGTGCTCTCCAGCAAGAACAAGCCGCTGTACAACTACTTCAAGCAGTTGTTCGCCCAGGTGACCAACCCGCCCATCGACCCCATCCGCGAAGCCGTGGTGATGTCGCTGGTGTCGTTCGTCGGCCCCAAGCCCAACCTGCTGGACATCAACGCGGTGAACCCGCCGATGCGCCTTGAAGTCGCCCAGCCTGTGCTGGACTTTGACGACATGGCTCGCCTGCGCAACATCGAAAAGCACACCGGCGGCAAGTTCAAGCCTTATGAGGTCGACATCACCTACCCCGCTGCCTGGGGTCATGAGGGTGTCGAGGCTCGCCTGGCCTCCCTGTGCGCTGAAGCGGTTGAGGCCATCCAGTCCGGCCACAACATCCTGATCATCACCGACCGCAAGATGGACCGCGCCAACATCGCGATCCCCGCCTTGCTGGCCCTGTCGGCGGTTCACCATCACCTGGTCCGCAAGGGCCTGCGCACGTCCGCCGGCCTGGTGGTCGAGACCGGCACCGCCCGCGAAGTGCACCACTTTGCCGTGCTGGCCGGTTACGGCGCTGAAGCCGTGCACCCCTACCTGGCCATGGAAACCCTGGGCCAGATGGCCAAGGACCTGCCCGGTGAGTTGTCGGCCGACAAGGCCATCTACAACTACACCAAGGCCATCGGCAAGGGCCTGTCCAAGATCATGTCCAAGATGGGCGTGAGCACCTACATGTCCTACTGCGGTGCGCAGCTGTTCGAGGCCATCGGCCTTGAAAAGCCGCTGATCGACAAGTACTTCCGTGGCACCCCCACGCAAGTCGGTGGCATCGGTGTGTTCCAGGTCGCTGAAGAAGCCATCCGCAACCACACGGCCGCCTTTGGCACCGACCCCGTGCTGGCCGACATGCTGGAAACCGGTGGTGAGTACGCCTGGCGTGCCCGCGGTGAAGAGCACATGTGGACGCCGGACGCCATTGCCAAGCTGCAGCACGCCACGCGCTCGGGCAAGTTCGACACCTACAAGGAATACGCGCAGATCATCAACGATCAGTCCAAGCGTCACCTGACGCTGCGCGGCATGTTCGAGTTCAAGATCGACCCGACCAAGGCCATCCCGGTGGAAGAGGTCGAATCGGCCGCCGAGATCGTCAAGCGTTTCGCCACTGGCGCCATGTCGCTGGGCTCCATCAGCACGGAAGCCCACTCGACCCTGGCCCTGGCCATGAACCGCATCGGCGGCAAGAGCAACACCGGCGAAGGTGGCGAAGACGAGCGCCGCTATCGCCAGGAGCTCAAGGGCATCCCGATCAAGCAAGGCACCATGGTGTCCGACATCATCGGCAAGGAAGTCGTTGAAGTCGACTACGAGATGAAGGAAGGCGACAGCCTGCGCTCGAAGATCAAGCAAGTGGCCTCCGGTCGCTTTGGCGTGACCACCGAGTACCTGACGTCTGCCGACCAGATTCAGATCAAGATGGCCCAGGGCGCCAAGCCCGGTGAAGGCGGCCAGCTGCCTGGCGGCAAGGTCTCGCAATACATCGGCAAGCTGCGTCACTCCGTGCCGGGCGTGGGTCTGATCTCGCCCCCACCGCACCACGACATCTACTCGATCGAAGACCTGGCTCAGCTGATCCATGACCTGAAGAACGTCAACCCCAAGGCTGACATCTCGGTCAAGCTGGTGTCCGAAGTGGGCGTCGGCACGGTGGCCACCGGTGTGGCCAAGGCCAAGGCCGACCACATCGTGATCGCCGGTCACGATGGCGGCACGGGTGCTTCGCCCTGGTCGTCCATCAAGCACTGCGGCACGCCGTGGGAGCTGGGCCTGGCTGAAACCCAGCAGACCCTGGTCCTGAACCGCCTGCGCGGTCGCGTCCGTGTGCAGACCGACGGTCAGATCAAGACCGGCCGTGACGTGGTCATTGGCGGCCTGCTGGGCGCCGACGAGTTCGGCTTTGCGACCGCACCGCTGGTGGTCGAGGGCTGCATCATGATGCGCAAGTGCCACCTCAACACCTGCCCGGTGGGCGTGGCCACGCAAGACCCCGTCCTGCGTCAGAAGTTCTCCGGCAAGCCCGAGCACGTCGTGAACTACTTCTTCTTCGTCGCCGAAGAAGCGCGTCAGATCATGGCCCAGCTGGGCATCCGCAAGTTCGACGACCTGATCGGCCGTGCCGACCTGCTGGACACCCGCAAGGGCGTGGAGCACTGGAAGGCCCAGGGCCTGGACTTCAGCCGCGTGTTTGCGCTGCCGCCCGTCCCGGCCGATGTGCCCCGCCTGCACGTCAGCACGCAAGACCACGGCCTGGACAAGGCCCTGGACCTGCGCCTGATCGAGAAGGCCCGCCCCGCCATCGAGCGTGGCGAGAAGGTCCAGTTCATGGAGCAGGCCCGCAACGTCAACCGCACCGTCGGCGCCATGCTGTCGGGCGAGCTGATCAAGCACCATCCCGATGGCCTGCCTGACCAGACCGTGTTCATCCAGATGGAAGGCACCGGCGGCCAGTCCTTTGGCGCTTTCCTGGCCAAGGGCATCACCCTGTACCTGATCGGTGAAGCCAACGACTACACCGGCAAGGGCCTCAGTGGTGGCCGCGTCATCGTGCGCCCCAGCATCGACTTCCGTGGCAATGCCACCGACAACATCATCGTGGGCAACACCGTTCTGTACGGTGCCACCGACGGTGAAGCCTTCTTCCGCGGTGTGGGCGGCGAGCGCTTTGGCGTGCGTCTGTCCGGCGCCACTGCAGTGGTCGAAGGCACCGGTGACCACGGTTGCGAATACATGACCGGCGGCACCGTGGTGGTGCTGGGCAAGACCGGCCGCAACTTCGCTGCCGGCATGTCCGGTGGCGTGGCTTACGTCTACGACGAAGACGGCCAGTTCGCCAAGCGCGTCAACACCGCCCAGGTCTCCCTGGACAAGGTGCTGACGGCGGCCGATCAGGCGGACGCTGGCATCCCGATGCACAAGGGTGTGGCCGACGAGGCCGCGCTCAAGAAGCTGATCGAGGACCACCACCGCTGGACCGGCTCGCTGCGTGCCCGCGAGATCCTGGACAACTGGGCGGCTCAGTTGCCCAAGTTCGTCAAGGTCTTCCCGCACGAATACCGCCGCGCCCTCACCGAGATGGGTGCCAAGCAAGAAGCAACGGCCGCAGTTGCCAAGGCCAAGTCTGCCAAGGCCAAGGCCTGAAGCGGACGACAGGAGTGAATTGAAATGGGAAAAGTCACCGGCTTTCTGGAATTCGAGCGACTGGAAGAGGGCTACGAGCCCGTCACCAAGCGCCTGAAGAACTACAAGGAATTCGTCATCGGTCTCAAGCCTGAAGAGGCCAAGATCCAGGGCGCACGTTGCATGGACTGCGGCACCCCGTTTTGCAACAACGGCTGCCCGGTCAACAACATCATTCCGGACTTCAATGACCTGGTCTACACGGGCGACTGGCGCAATGCCATCACCGTGCTGCACAGCACCAACAACTTCCCCGAGTTCACCGGTCGCATCTGCCCGGCACCCTGTGAAGCCGCTTGCGTGCTGAACGTCAATGACGACCCGGTTGGCATCAAGTCGATCGAGCACGCCATCATCGACCGCGCCTGGGCCGAGGGTTGGGTCGTGCCTCAGCCTGCTGCCGTCAAGACCGGCAAGAAGGTCGCCATCGTGGGCTCCGGCCCCGCCGGCATGGCTGCCGCTCAGCAACTGGCTCGCGCCGGTCATGACGTCACCGTCTTCGAGAAGAACGACACCGTGGGCGGCCTGCTGCGCTACGGCATCCCCGACTTCAAGATGGAAAAGTCGCACATCGACCGTCGCGTCAAGCAGATGGAAGCCGAGGGCGTGGTCTTCAAGACCAACACCATCGTCGGCGAGATGCCCAAGGGCTCCAAGGTCACCAACTGGGCGACCAAGACCGTGACCCCCGAGCAGCTCAAGAAAGAGTTCGACGCGGTGTTGCTGTCCGGTGGCTCCGAGCAGTCGCGTGACCTGCCGGCCCCAGGCCGTGACCTGGCCGGCATCCACTTTGCGATGGAGTTCCTGCCCCAGCAGAACCGCATCAACGGTGGCGGCAAGGTCAAGGACCAGATCATGGCCACGGGCAAGAACGTGATCGTGATCGGTGGCGGCGACACCGGCTCCGACTGCGTGGGCACCTCCAACCGCCATGGTGCCAAGAGCGTCGTGCAGTTCGAGCTGATGCCCATGCCGCCCGAGCAGGAAAACCGCGAGCTGACCTGGCCTTACTGGCCGTACAAGCTGCGCACCTCGTCCAGCCATGAAGAAGGTTGCGAGCGCGAGTTCGCCATCCAGACCAAGGAATTCATGGGCGAGAACGGCAAGGTCACCGGCGTCAAGACCGTGCGTGTCGAGTTCAAGGACGGCAAGTTCAGCGAAGTGCCCGGCTCCGAGCAAGTGCTCAAGGCCGACCTGGTGCTGCTGGCCATGGGTTTCGTGAACCCGGTGGACAC
>DAORJC010000216.1:0-4771 GCA_035438885.1 Aquabacterium sp.
CGAACTTGGCATCGACCATCAGCTCGCGGTGCAGCGGGATGTTGGTCTGGATGCCCTCGACCACCGTTTCTGACAGGGCGGTGCGCATGCGGGCCAGGGCCTGCTCGCGCGTGTCGCCGTGCACGATGATCTTGCCGATCATGGAGTCGTAGTTGGGCGGCACGAAGTAGTTCGTGTAGATGTGCGAGTCCACCCGCACGCCTGGGCCGCCGGGCGCGTGCCAGGTGGTGATGCGCCCGGGCGAGGGCACAAACTTGACCGGGTCTTCGGCGTTGATGCGCACTTCGATGGCGTGACCACGCAGGGCGATCTGGCGCTGCGTGAAGGGCAGTTTCTCGCCAGCGGCCACGCGGATCTGCATCTGCACGATGTCGATGCCGCTGGTCATCTCGGTGACCGGGTGTTCCACCTGCACGCGGGTGTTCATCTCGATGAAGTAGAACTCGCCGTTTTCGTACAGGAACTCGAAGGTGCCGGCGCCTCGGTAGCCGATCTTGCGGCAGGCGGCGGCGCAGCGGTCACCGATCTTTTCGATCACGCGGCGGGGGATGCCCGGGGCCGGCGCTTCTTCGATGATCTTCTGGTGGCGACGCTGCATGGAGCAGTCGCGCTCACCCAGCCAGACCGCATTCTTGTGCTGGTCGGCCATGATCTGGATTTCGATGTGGCGGGGGGGCTCCAGGAACTTTTCCATGTAGACCGCCGGGGTGCCGAACGCTGCGCCGGCTTCCGAACGCGTGGTCTGCACCGCGTGCAGCAGGGCCGCCTCGGTGTGCACCACGCGCATGCCGCGACCACCACCACCGCCGGCGGCCTTGATGATCACCGGGTAGCCGATGCTGCGCGCAATGCGGATGATTTCCTTGTTGTCCTCCGGCAGGGCGCCCTCGGAGCCCGGCACGCAAGGCACGCCCGACTTGATCATGGCCTGCTTGGCCGAGACCTTGTCACCCATGATGCGGATGCACTCGGGGGTGGGGCCAATGAAGGTGAAGCCCGACGATTGCACGCGCTCGGCAAAGTCGGCGTTCTCGGACAGGAAGCCGTAACCGGGGTGGATGGCTTCGGCATCGGTCACTTCGGCGGCCGAGATGATGGCCGGCATGTGCAGGTAGCTTTGCGCCGAGGGGGCCGGACCAATGCAGACGGCCTCATCGGCCAGCTTGACGTACTTGGCTTCGCGGTCGGCTTCGGAGTACACCACGACCGACTGGATGCCCATCTCGCGACAGGCCCGCTGGATGCGCAGCGCAATCTCGCCTCGGTTGGCGATCAGGATTTTCTTGAACATGGCTCAAGCCCTCATTCAACGACGAACAAGGGTTGGCCGTATTCGACGGGCTGGCCGTTTTCGACGAGGATCTTGGTGATGGTGCCGTCCTGGTCCGACTCGATCTCGTTCATGATCTTCATGGCTTCGATGATGCAGACGGGCTGACCTTCCTTGACCTGGTCACCCACTTCGGCAAAGGCCTTGGCGCCGGGGCTGGACGAGCGGTAGAACGTGCCGACCATGGGGGATTTGACGATGTGGCCGGTCTCGGCCGGCGGCTCGATCACCACAGGGGCTGCGGCCGCAGGGGCGGTAGCGGCGGCAGCAGGGGCGGCCGCCACGGGGGCAGGCATGGCGTAGGCCACGGGTGCAGCACCGGCCTTGACGATGCGAACCTTACCGTCGGCCTCGGTGATTTCGAGTTCGGAGACGTTGGATTCCGAAACGAGGTCGATCAGGGTTTTGAGTTTGCGCAAGTCCATGGTGTGGATCTCCGGGTGAGGCTGGCTTGTGGCCAGCGGTACAGCTTGAAAGGGGGGTGAAGGCGTCGCGGGCTCAGGCCTGAGGCGGCGGAGCGGGAGGTGTGAGCCGGTCGATGGCCGCATCCAGGGCCAAGGCGTAGCCTTTTGCCCCCAGGCCGACGATGACGCCTTCGGCCAGGTCCGAGAAATACGAGTGTTGGCGGAACGCTTCGCGCCGGTGCACGTTGGAGAGGTGCACTTCAATGAAGGGAATGGCCACGCCGGCCAGCGCATCGCGCAGGGCCACGCTGGTGTGCGTGAAGGCGCCCGGGTTGATGACGATGAAACGGGTGCCGTCCAGCCGGGCGGCGTGCACGCGGTCGATCAGTGCGCCTTCATGGTTGCTTTGAAAAGCGGTCAGGCTGGCGCCGAGGCGCGAGGCGTGTTCAACCAGGGAGGCGTTGATCTGTTCCAGGGTGGTGGCGCCGTAAACCTGAGGTTCACGGGTGCCCAGCAGGTTCAGATTGGGGCCATGGAGAACAAGGATCTGCATGTGTTGTTGGTCGGGTCTGGGGTGTTTTTCGCGGCACTGCGGCGGGCGCGATCACGACAAGTCGACCAAGTAAATGAAAGAAGGCAGAGTTTAAGCGCAAATGAGTGCAGAAATCGAATGCCTGACTCAGCGGTAGGCCTTGGCCCAGGTTTGCAGCTCTTTGAGGTGCGTGGCGCCCATTTTACGCTGTCTGAGCTTGCCTTGGGCGTCGATCATCACGGTGAAGGGCAGGCCGCCGGCCTTGTTGCCCAGGGCCTGGGCCAGTTCGGTGCCCCCAAAGCCGGCCAGCGCGATCGGAAAGCTCACCGGGGTGCGGGCCAGAAACTCGCGCACGGGCGTGGGGCCGTCGATGGCCACGCCCAGCACCTGCCAGCCTTGGGCCTTGAGGGCTTTCTGGGACTGGTGGAACTGGCTGAGCTCGGGCATTTCCTTGACGCACGGCGGGCACCAGGTCGCCCAGAAGTTGATGACCAGCCGCTGACCCCGATAGCCCGCCAGGGCCAGGGGTTTGCCCTCGGGGGTGTCAAAGGTCTGTTGCCAGAAGTCGGCCGGCAGGGCATCGCCTGCGGCCTGGGCGCTCTGGCTGGACCACCACAAGCCGCCGCCCATGCCGCCCAGGGCGGTCGCGGCCAGCAGGCCGCGGCGGGTCCAGGTGGTGGCGGGGGCGTCGGTCGGTACGGACTGATCTGGTGGGGTGCTCATGGGGCCGATGGTAGTCGTTGGCGGGGATCCGGGCTTGAGTCAGGGCAAAGCCTGAGGCTTGATCAGGGTCGCGCGCACGCGCTGCCAGGGCAGCACCACGTGTTCGCCCCGGCAGCCCCGGGCCACTTCTGGGTAGGGGTCGGGGGACACGGCCAGGCCCTGCGCGGTGGGCCAGATCCACCAGTTGGCGGGAGTGTTGCCGCGCAGCAGTTCGGGGCTGGCGCAGCGGCCGCCCTGGCATTGGTAGTGTTCCAGCACCATCGCAAAGCAGCGCTCATCGGCCGCGTCGGTCCCGTCGGGTAGTTGGCCGCTGATGGGTTGGGCCGCGACCTGGGCGGTCATGGCCTTGAGCACTTGAGCGGCCAGCAGGTCCGCCCGGTTCAGATCCAGGTTGACGGGGCGGGGATCGGTCAGTCGGAACACGCGCTTCCAGTCAACGGGCTGTCCGGTCTGCAGGTCCAGGGTCTGGGATGAGAAGTGACTGGACGGGTGGGCGGCCCCGGCAAAGTAGTACCCCACGCTGTGGTGCGTGGTCAGCCAGCGCGTGTTGGCAAACATGACGCGGACGTCGTCTTCATAGTCGACCGCCGTCAGGGCGTGGGAGATGCGCTCGCGCCATTGCTGCTGGTAGCCCCGGTTGATGTGCGCCAGCACGGCGGGTGTGGCGCCCTGGGTGAACTGGGGGGTGGTCAGTCTGGAGCGGACATCGCGCAGCCAGGTCCAGCGCACGGGGCCCCACTGGCCGCCGGGCACGGTCTCGCCCCGGATGCCGAGAAGGCGCCGTTGCTCGTAGCGGTCGCCAAAGGCCTCGGCGTTGGACTGGTAGTCGCCCAGTCGGGTCAGGCGGATCAGTTCAGGGGGCGGGGGGCGGCGTCCTTCGGGGGCGCTGGGCTGGCGGGTGCCTTCCAGCACGATGACCCGTGGGCCTTGGGTCTGAACCGAGGGGCGGGGCACGGACCAGCGGGCGCTTGGGTTGGGGCAGGGCTCGTAGACGCTGCCGTAGTCGGGCGGGCATTCCAGCAGCTCGACCGTGGTGGCCTGGGCGCCAGCGGCGATCTCTGGCCCCCACAGGCCGACGTCGCGGCCAAAGCGCTCGTCAAAGTAACGGCCCCCCAGGTTCTGGCGGGCGTCCTCGTGCAGGGCCAGCACGATGCGTTGCTGGCCCACCTGACCTTGCCACAGGCCTTGCCAGGGGTGGTCCTGCGCAGTGGCTTTGGCGCTGGTGACGGGGCTGGCCAGTGCGCTGGCCAAGGCCAGGATGGCGATCAGGATCGGGTGCTTCATGGAGCGGTGCTTTCCAGCAGTCGTTGCAGGGCTTGCAGGTCGCCCCGATCGGTGCGGCCCTGGGCGTCAGGTTTGAGAGCGCCGCGCACGTCGTCGGCGTCCAGGATGGTCAGGTGCAGGCCGATGGCCTCGTTGAGGGCCGGGCAGCGCACGGTCGTGCTCAGGCGGTCCACGCTCTGGCCTCGGGGGCCGGGCACGCTGCCCACGTCGTAGTCCACGCCCTTGTCGATCAGGGTGATCTCGGCCGATTTGCAGTCGTCGCAATACAGGCTGAGGTGGATGTCATTGAGGCGGGTGGCCGTGCCGCGCCAGATGGCGCCGGTCAGGTGGGGGCGGAACTCGGCCAGGCGCTCCATCCAGATGGCGGCCAGCTCGCGCAGGGCCCGCAGCTCGGCCGGTTGGGTGTCGCTGCAGAACAGGTCCAGGTACTCGCGCACGGCTGCTTCGAGCAGGTCGTTGTCGGGCTCGGGATCGAGGATGCGCACGCGCTCGAACGGC
>DAORJC010000217.1:0-4754 GCA_035438885.1 Aquabacterium sp.
GGCGGTGGCCCAGATGCGGCGCCGGCGGGCGGGCTCATCCCTGACAAACAGGGATTGACCCCGCATGGTGGTCACACGGGTGGGCGTGCCGGTGGCCGGCAGGCTCAGCAGGCGCTGCGCCTGTGGGCCCAGCAGCCGGTCCAGCGTGATGGCGCCAATCTGGTTGGCCGACAGGCCCAGCCATTGCTGGGCGATGGCGTTGGCGCCCATGACCCAGCCCTCCTCGGTCACCGCCAGCAGGCCTTCGCCGACCGAGCCCAGGCCTTCCACGTGGGGATGCAGGCGCAGCAACTGGTCATTGTGGTGGCGGGCATGGAAGAGGCGGTCCTCGATCATGCGCGCGGCCGAGCGCACCAGGGCAAAGGTGTGGGGGTGGTGGGCGCGCTGGTCGCCGGAGATGTCCAGCACGCCCCGCAGGCGTCCATCGGAGGCCATCACCGGGGCGGCAGCGCAGGTCAGAAAACTGTTGCGGTCCAGGTAGTGCTCGGCGCCCTGGATCACGATGGGTTGCTGCTCGACGAGGGTGGTGCCGATGGCGTTGGTGCCTCGGTATTCTTCTCGCCACAGGGCGCCCGGCTGCAGGGAGACCCGTTCGGCGCGTTGCAGGAATTCGGCATCGCCCAGGCTGTGCAGCAGCAGGCCCTGCGGGTCGGCCAGGACCACCATGGAGCCGCTGTCCTTCATCTGTTCAAAGACGAACTCCATCACCGGGCGGGCATGGGCCAGAAGGTCGAACTCGCACGCCAGGGCGCGGCGCAATTCGCTGCCGGAGCTCACGGGTGGCGCAACCGGGGGGTCGGTGGGTGACAGGCCGGCCCTCTGGCTGCGCAGCCAGGAGCGTGACAAAGTGCTGTTGACCAGTCCGGGGGGGACTTCTCCGTGTTCCAGCAGGCTCCGTCGGGCCTCGCGCAACTGTTCCGGCGAGGCGTGGTGCGTCAATTCCATGTCTTCCCTTTGGTGTGGGGCGTGACCCTCTACGTCCGGAAGTATCACCCCTGAGACAGGGGGGGTGATGCGGGTTCCTACTGTGTCAAAGCGTGACACCGTCACTTTTTGGCGCATTCGTGTCAAAAAAGCGTGACGGATGTGGCGTAGCGGTAAAGTCGCCAGGCGTCTGATTCATTGCCGCCGGTGGAGTCCGGTTCCTCATGTTGATCGTTTACGGCATTCCCAATTGCGACACCGTCAAGAAGGCCCGCACCTGGCTCGATGCGCAGGGGCAGGTCTTTGTCTTTCACGACTACAAGAAGCAGGGCGTGCCGGCCGACCGGCTCGATGCCTGGATGGCTGCGGTGGGTTGGGAGGTGCTGGTCAACCGGCAGGGCACCACCTGGCGCAAGCTGGACGAGGCCACCAAGGCGGGTGTGAAGGACGCGGCCAGCGCCAAGGCCTTGATGCTGGCCCAGGCCAGCGTGATCAAGCGGCCCGTGGTGGAGCGAGACGGCCAGGTGCTGCTGGTGGGGTTTGACGAGGGCAAGGCCCGCGCCGCCTTGGGCTGAAGCCCATCACAGGCTCAAGTCAAATGCCGCCTGGGCCAGGACCTGCCCGTTGATGTGAACATCCACCGCGTGGGTGCCTGGGTGGTACTGGCGGGTGCTGATGGGACGCACGGCATGGGCCTTGGTCAGCCGGACGGATTGGCCTGGCGCCAGCGTGAGCTTCCAGCCCTTGAAGGTTTTGGGCGAGGTCTGCCCGTTGGCTTTGACGTGGTGCACGGTGTAGTCGATCTCCAGCGTCTGAGGCACGGGGGCCCTGGACTGCAAGCCCAGGCTCAACTGCAGCCGATCCCCCAGTGACACCTCGGCGGGTGACACCGCCCAATGAACGGGGGCCAACAATGGCGTCCCCAATCCCCAATGGCCCAGCACCCCCACGTGTCCCTGTTTGATCAAGGTGCGGCTGGCGTGGCGCAACAGGCGTCGTCGCGGTTCAGCGGCCGTCGGCAAATGTGTGGCCAGCCAGTCGGCCAGCAGATCGGGGTGATCCTTGGCGATGTCGTTGAGGTGGTTGGCCACGCTGCGTCGCACGTATTCGCTGGGATCGTCCTGCAGGGCCGCCAGCAAAGGCAGGGTGGGAGAGGGGTCCTTCACCAGGGATTGCAGGCGCAGCCCCCAGGGCAGGCGAGGCCGGCTGCCCTCGCTGACCAGCCGGCGAACGTGGGCGCTGGGGTCGTGAACCCATCGGGCCAGCGTGGCAAAGCACAGCTCAGGGTGGGCCACGATGAAGGGGCGGATGGCAAATTCAGCCGTGAAGCGCTGAGTCACCGCATGCAGCAGTTGCAGGGCACGTTCGGGGTGCGCCAGGCCACGCTGGACCACAAACTCGCCCACGGGCCACAGCACCCAGCCTGCCAGGCCATGCGCGTCCGTTTTGAGCAGCCCCAGCGCCTGGTCGGGGTCGATCGATGAGGTCTGCGCGGGTTTGAGCGCAGCCTGCAACACGTCAGCGGCCTGATGGAAGTCATCGGGCAGGGTGGCGTCCATGGCCCGGCCCAGGTGGCGGGCGCGGTCCTTGAACGCCAGCGCCTGCAGACCGTTGATCGACAGGGCTTCGAAGCGCGGGCGGTCAAAGGCTGGCCACACCCGTTGCAGGTGGTGCCCGGCCTGCCTGACCACCTCGTCGTTGATCAGGTTCTTGAGCGGCTCAGCCATCGGCCATGCCCGGCATCAGTCGGCCAGCAACTGCCGCAGCACAAAGGGCAGGATGCCGCCATGCTGGTAGTAGCTGACCTCGATGGGTGTGTCGATGCGCAAGGTCACGGTCACCTCATGGCGAGAGCCATTGCTGCGCTCGATGATCAGCCTGGCATCGGCCTGGGGCTTGAGTTCATGGCCCAGGTCAATGCTGATCAGCTCGTCGCCTTTCAGGCCCAGCGACTGCCAGCTGTCTTGGCCTTTGAACTGAAGCGGCAGCACGCCCATGCCGACCAGGTTGGATCGGTGGATGCGCTCGAAGCTGCGCGCCACCACGGCCTTGATGCCCAGCAACTGCGTGCCCTTGGCCGCCCAATCGCGGCTGGAGCCGGTGCCGTATTCCTCGCCGCCAAAGACGATGGTGGGGGTGCCTTGGGCCTGGTACTTCATCGCCGCGTCGTAGATGAACATCTGCTCGCCGCCAGGCTGGAACAGGGTCAGGCCACCTTCGGATCGGCTGCCATCGGGCTGCGCCGGGATCATCAGGTTCTTGACGCGCACGTTGGCAAAGGTGCCGCGCATCATCACCTCGTGGTTGCCCCGGCGTGACCCGTAGCTGTTGAAGTCCACCTGCTTCACACCATGGTCCAGCAGGTACTGGCCACCGGGCGTGGCCGCCTTGATGGAGCCGGCCGGCGAGATGTGGTCGGTGGTGATCGAGTCCCCGAACAAGGCCATGATGCGGGCCTGCTTCACGGACAGGCTCGACGTCTTGGGTGCCATCTCGAAGCCATCAAAGAACGGCGGCTTGGCGATGTAGGTGCTGGCCGGCCAGGTGTAGACCTGCCCCGATACGCCTCGGGTGCGCTCCCACAGCTTGCCGGGCTTTTGCTTGACCTTCTCGTAGTTCTCGCGGTAGGCCTTGCCGTTCATGGCGTGCTTGAGCAACTGGTGGATCTCGTCGCTGCTGGGCCAGATGTCGCCCAGGTAGATGTCTCGCAACTGGCCGTCCTTGCCCACGCCCTGGCCCACCGGTTCGGTCATCAGGTCTCGCGTGACGTTGCCAGCAATGGCATAGGCCACCACCAGCGGCGGGCTGGCCAGGTAATTGGCCTTGAGGTTGGGGTGGATGCGTGCCTCGAAATTTCGGTTGCCCGACAGCACCGCTGCACAGACCAGGTCCTCGCGGGTGATGACTTCGTTGATCTCCGGGAGGAGGTCACCGGCATTGCCGATGCAGGTGGTGCAGCCGTAGGCCGCCACATTGAAGCCCAGCTGTTCCAGGTAAGGCAGCAGGCCGGCTTTCTCCAGGTATTCGGTGACGATGCGGGAGCCGGGGGCCAGGGAGGTCTTGACATGGGGTTTGACCCTCAATCCCGCCTTGACCGCCTTCTTGGCCAACAGACCGGCGGCCAGCAGCACCCCCGGGTTGGAGGTGTTGGTGCACGAGGTGATCGCTGCGATCAGCACATCGCCATTGCGGATGTCGATGCCACCGGAGGTGGTGAAGGTCTGGTCCAGCTTGTTGGCCGGCTGGTTGAACCCGTTGGCCGCGGTGGGCTTGGCGAACAACTCGGTGAAGTTGCGGGCCATCTGGCCGATCTCGATGCGGTCTTGCGGCCGCTTGGGGCCAGCCAGCGACGGTGTCACGCTGCCCAGGTCCAGGGTGACCACGCTGGAGTAGCGGATCTCGCCGGTCTTGGGCACCCCGAACAGATGCTGAGCCTTGAAATACGCCTCAAAGGCTTCGATCTCCGACTTGCGTCGGCCCGTGCCCTTGAAGTACTCGATGGTCTTGTCATCCACCGGGAAAAAGCCCATGGTGGCGCCGTACTCGGGGGCCATGTTGGCAATGGTGGCCCGGTCGGGCAGGGCCAGCGAGGCGGTGCCCTCGCCAAAGAACTCGACGAACTTGCCCACCACCTTGTGCCGGCGCAACAACTCGGTCACGGTGAGCACCAGGTCGGTGGCGGTCACGCCCTCGCGCAGCCGGCCGGTCAGCTCCAGGCCCACCACATCGGGCGTCAGAAAGTACACCGGCTGGCCCAGCATGGCGGCCTCGGCCTCGATGCCGCCCACGCCCCAGCCCACCACGCCGATGCCGTTGATCATGGTGGTGTG
>DAORJC010000218.1:0-4709 GCA_035438885.1 Aquabacterium sp.
CAGCGCCAGGTGTCGGCCCATGGCCGCGAACTCACGGGCCATGCCCTCGCCCAGGCCCGAGCTGGCGCCCGTGATCAGGATGGTTTGTCGCACAGGATGTGTCATCGGTAGGTCAGCATCGGGGGCTCACAGCCCTCCAGGTGCGCATGTTCGTTGATGGAGACCAGGTGCAGGCCGTCGCGGCCCGACAGCACCTTGGTGATGCCCGCATTGGCCAGCGTCCAGTTGATGGTGAAGGCCTGCGAATCGTTCAGGCCCAGCAGGTGCGCGCAGATCACGCTGATGGTGCCCCCGGAGGTGAAGACCAGCGTCGTGCCTTTGGGCGGCGTCTGGCGCACCAGGTCGTCCAGGGCCGACACGCAGCGCAGCTTGAACACCGACCAGGGTTCCTGGTATTCGTCGTCGTGGTTGCCACCCACCCAGCGGCTCACGGCGTCTTGAAAGAACTTCTGGAAGGACCGGCGTGGATCGCCCGTGGCGGCCATCTCGGACATCATCACCAGCTTGTCGGCGTAGCGGGGCTCGGCCACCTCGATCACGTTCTCGTGGTCAAACTCGTTGACACCGGCGTGCTCGATCAAGGGCGTCTCGGGGGGCAAGCCCAACTCCGCCAAGGCACCGGCGGCGGTCTCCTGGTGTCGCTGCATGGAGCCGCTGATCAGCACATCGGGCTGCACGCCCCGCGCCTGCAGCGCACGGCCCAGCACACGCGCCTGCGCATGCCCGGTCGCCGAGAGCTGGTCGTAGTTGTTGCTGCCAAACGAAGCCTGGCCGTGTCGAAGGAGGTAGATGGCACCCATGTGTGTCTCTTGACTTTCAGCGCCTGGCGCGTTTGATCAGGCCCTTGCACCGCCAGTCCAGGTAGTTCACCAGAACCCAGAAGTTCTTGAACGCCGGGTTGCGGGTCTGACCATGGTGGTATCGGAAGTAGATCTGCTGCACGATCACGGCCAGGCGGAACAGGCCATAGACCTCATAAAAAGCCCAGTTGTCAGGCTTGAGGCCGGTGCGGTCCAGGTAGTACTCGACCACCTCCTCGCGGCGCAACATGCCCGGCAGGTGCGTGGGCTGTCGGCGCGTGGCCTTGAGCAAGGCGTTGTCATCGTCGTGGATCCAGTAGGCCAGGGCATTGCCCAGGTCCATCAGCGGGTCGCCCAGGGTGGCCATCTCCCAGTCCAGCACGCCAATCACGCGGGTGGGGTCGTCCTCGGCCAGCACCACGTTGTCCAGGCGCCAGTCGTTGTGGATGACCACGTTGGCCACATCCGCCGGGGTGTGCTCTTTCAGCCAGGCCATGACGCGGCGGTAGCTGGGCACGTTCCAGGTGCGGGCCCGCGTGTAGCGCTCGCTCCAGCCCTCGATCTGGCGCTGGCAGTAGCCACTGCCCTTGCCCAGGCTCTCCAGCTCGGTGCCTCGGGGGTCGATCCGGTGCAGCGCGATCAACTGGTCCAGCACCTGCGTACACAGTCGGCGCGTGGTGGGCACATCCAGGCTCAAACCGCGCGGCAGGTTCTTGCGCGGGATGATGCCGGCGATGCGTTCCATCACGTAGAACTCGCTGCCCGTGACCGACTCGTCCTCGCACAGGCCCACCATGGTCGGCACCACAGGGTACAGGGGCTTGAGGGCCCGCTGCACCTTGAACTCGCGCCCCATGTCGTGCGCGCCCTTGGCCTTGGTGCCCGCCGGTGGGCGGCGCAGGATGTAGTCCCCATCGGGGTACTGCAGGCGGTAGGTCCAGTTGGACGCACCGCCCGAGAACTGCGTGACCTCAGGCTGGCCCTGCAGGTGCGGCACCTGCAGCTTGAGCCAGGCGTCCACGCCCGGCACGTTCAACTCTTCACCGGCGCGAACACGTCCGCCCTGGTCCTGCACGGACGCCTTGCCTGTCACATCCGCCATCACTTCATCACGCCGTACTTCATCAACTCCAGGCGGGCGATCATGCCCTTGTGGACCTCATCGGGGCCATCGGCCAGGCGCAGCGAGCGGGCCTGGGCAAAAAAGCCCGTCAGCGGCGTGTCGTGCGAGACCCCGGCACCGCCGTGCATCTGGATGGCAAAGTCCACCACGTTCTGCAGCACCGTGGGCGCCACCACCTTGATCGACGAGACATCGGTCAGCGCCGCCATCACGCCGTAGGTGTCGATCTTCCAGGCGGCCTGCAGCGTCAGCAGGCGGGCCTGGTCGATGGCCACGCGGGCATCGGCAATGCGCTCGCGGTTGCCCCCCAGGTTGATCAACTGCTTCTTGAAGGCCACGCGGTCCACGCCGCGCTTGATGGCCAGCTCCAGCGATTTTTCCGCGGCGCCCAGGCAGCGCATGCAGTGGTGAATGCGGCCTGGGCCCAGGCGGCCTTGCGCAATCTCGAAGCCCTTGCCCGGGCCTGCAATGAAGTTGCTCAAAGGCACGCGCACATTGGTGAAGTGCACCTCGCCGTGGCCATGGGGCTCGTCATACGCGCCAAACACCGGCAGCATGCGCGTGATGGTCACGCCCGGTGTGTCCATCGGCACCAGCACCATCGAGTGCTGGTTGTGGCGCCCCAGGTCCGGGTTGGGCGTGGCCGCCATGAAGATGCCGATCTTGCAGCGCGGATCGCCCACGCCAGAGGACCACCACTTCTTGCCGTTCAGCACGATCTCGTCACCCTCGATCACGGCCGTGGCCGCCATGTTGGTCGCGTCCGACGAGGCCACATCGGGCTCGGTCATGAAAAACACGGAGCGAATCTCACCGGCCAGCAGCGGCGTCAGCCATTGCTGCTTCTGCTCGGGGCTGCCGTACTTCCACAGCACTTCCATGTTGCCGGTGTCGGGCGCATTGCAATTGAAGATCTCGGGCGCCATCAGGCTGCGGCCGGTCTCCTCGGCGCTGAAGGCATAGTCCAGCACACTCAGGCCGGCACCCAGCTCGGGGTCGGGCATGAACAGGTTCCACAGGCCCTCGGCACGGGCCTTGGCCTTGAGCTCCTCCACACGCGGCGGGATGGTCCACTTCGTCCAGTCACCCCCGTTGTTGCGGTTCAGGATCTCGTTCCAGTGCTGATCCTCAACGGGCTCGATGTGCTCCTTGATGAAGGCACGCACGCGCTCGGCGGTCTTTTTGGCGCGTTCACTGGGCTGGAAGTCCATGATGGGGTCCTGACGATGGTGATGGGGTGTCTGCAGACTGAACTTGGATCGTACGACGACGTCACCATGCACACCAATGATGAATTTGCATCATTGACCATGCACCAGAAGAATACCAAAGCTGCCACAGAAGATGGAGCCAGACGCTAGCGCTTGATGATTGCACCTGATGTCACTTTTTGCTAGCATCCATCCGTGAACACCAAACAACGCAAAACACTGCGGGCCATCTTCACCAAGCCAACGTCGCCTTCGGTGGTCTTCTCGGACATTGAGGCGCTCATCATCGGTCTGGGTGGCGAAGTCCACGAGCGAGAAGGTTCTCGCGTCAAGATCATTCTCAAGGGAGAACAGTGGCGCTGCCATCGCCCTCATCCTGGCAAAGAAGCCAAACGCTATCAGGTCGAAGAGGCCCGCGAGTTGTTGGAACGAGTAGGAGTAAAACCATGAACACCTTGACCCACAAAGGCTACACGGCCCGCATCGAGTTCGATGAACGAGACAACATTTTTGTCGGTCGGGTTCTGGGCCTGCGCGCCATGATCAGCTTCCATGGTGAAACCGTCGCTGAACTGCGAGAAGCCTTTGCCTGCGCCATTGAGGACTTCCTTGCGGACTGCAAGGAACAAGGACTCAAGCCTGAGAAGCCCGCATCTGGCAAGCTCATGCTGAGAGTGCCGCCAGAAGTGCATGGCGCAGCGCTCGTCGCCGCCCAGGCAGCTGGGAAGAGCCTGAACCAATGGGCCACCGAGGTCATTCAGAGCGCATCGCATGCGTGACAATTCGCCCTCGATGTCGGCCGCCGAGTCCCCCCGACGGGTTCATAATCCCGGGATGCCGACACCTGTTGGCGCATCTGGAGCGATCACCTTGGACAACCTTCCCAGTTGACCGCCCACTCCGGCCACCGAGCCTCAAGGCCCGGTGCCGCAAGCCCGTTCACCCAGGGGTGGACCACACGCTTGCTGCGGGAGGGGGCGTCAGACCATCACCCCCTTCCCTTGTGACCCCACCATGCTCAACGTGTTCACGCTGGCCAACGGCCGGCTGTTTCAGGAAGAAATCGACAGCCTTGAAGAGCTGTCCCCGGCGCACCCCATCTGGGTCGACCTGGAAGACCCCACGCCCGAAGAAAAGGGCTGGATCGCCGTGCGCTTCGGTCTGGTCATCCCGCAGGACATCATCGACGACGACCTGGAAGAGTCCGCCCGCTTCTATGAAGAAGACGGCAACATCCACATCCGCTCCGACTTCCTGATCGATGACGACGAAGCGCCCCGCAACGTGCGCGTGGCCTTCATCCTGCACAACAACGTGCTGTTCTCGATCCACCGTGAAGACCTGCCGGTGTTCCGCCTGCTGCGCATGCGCGCACGCCGCATCCCGGCCCTGATCGAAGACGCCAAGGACGTGCTGCTCAAGCTGTACGACGCCGATGCCGAGTACTCGGCCGACACGCTCGAAGGCATCTACGACGACCTGGAAAAAGTCAGCAAGCGCGTGCTGCAGAACGAGGTCAATGACCAGGCCGCCGCCGAAGCGCTGGCCGCCATCGCCCGCCAGGAAGACTTGAAC
>DAORJC010000219.1:0-4697 GCA_035438885.1 Aquabacterium sp.
GGAGAACAACGGGCAGTGCGACACCTACATCACGCTGGACAACAATAATTCCGGTGCCCGGCTGGCATGGGACTTCTTCCACCCTGATACCCCGCCGCCCATGGTCATCAAGCACATCGACGACCGCGACCGCTGGCAGTTCAAGATGCGCGGCAGCCGGGAGATTCACCTGGCACTGCAGTCCGAGCTGCCGTGGACGTTTGAGAAGTGGGCGCAGCTGACTCACCCGGACAATTACGACAGCCTGTACAGCGCAGGGGCCACGCTGCTCAAGGACCAGACACAGAAGGTGGCGCACTCCGCCAAGAAGGCCACCCCAGTCAAGATTCCCGTCACCCTGCCGGACCTGTTCGAGGGGGCCTGCGTCGAGGGCCTGGTGGTCAACACACCCACGTTCATCAGCGAGGTGGGTCACGAGCTGGCAGTCAAGTCGGGCACGTTCGGACTCGTCTGGTACTACGACGGCGAGAGTGGCCGGGCCAACTGCTCACTGCGGTCCAACGGGGACTACGACGTATCGGCGATTGCCAAGCTGTTCGGAGGAGGCGGACATCTCAACGCGAGCGGGTTCAACATCGACATGCCCACTCTGCTGGAGTGGATGAAAGGCTAACATGACCAAGCGGCTGTTCCTGGACAACGAGTGCTACGTTGACTACTTCCTCGCCATGTTCATGGCGGACGATGGTCGGTCGGTGGCATTCGAGAAGTACGAGGACCAGGAGCTGGACACCGAGCGGCTTACCCAAATCCTGACCAGCGGTGTTGAGATCGTCACCTTTAACGGGCTGAACTACGACATCCCGCTGCTGGCTTATGCGCTTGCCGGAGCAACCTGTGCCCAGCTCAAGCAGGCGTCCGACGACATCATCGCCAACGACATGAAAGGGTGGCAGTTCGAGCGCAAATACCCCGGCGTCCCCCTGACAGGGCTGAACCACATTGACCTGATGGAGGTTGCTCCGGGTCAGAACAGCTTGAAGATTTATGGCGGACGCCTACACTGCCTGAAACTGCAAGACCTACCTATCGAGCCGGACGCTTCCATTTCGGCGGAAGATCGACCGGTGATCCGCAGGTACTGCAGGAACGATCTGTTCACGACAAAGGCGCTTGCCGACGATCTGGCACAGCAGATTGACCTTCGTCGTACGATGATGAGCCACATGCGCGAAGAGCTGGAGGAAGCAAAGCTGTCGCACCTGATGAAGGTGGATGACCTGCGCTCGAAGTCGGACGCCCAGATTGCCGAGGCGGTATTGCGCCAGCGGGTGTTCGTGCGATCAGGGGCAATCCCACGCAAACGTCCGATCCACTACAAGAAGTTCCGGTACGAACCGCCGAAGTACATCCAGTTCAAGAGCGATGCTCTCAAGCATGCGCTGCAGGTGATCCGTGAGTCGGACATGGTCATCAAGCCGACCGGCCACGTCGAGATGCCAGCAGCCATCGACAAGCTGGACCTGACTATTGGGGCAACCACCTACAAGATCGGCATCGGGGGCATCCACAGCCAGGAGAGCGAGGTCACGCACGTTGCCGACGACGAGGTGTATTTGCGCGACATCGACGTGCGCTCGTACTACCCGAACCTGATGTTGAACATGGGCATGTACCCGGACACGATGGGGCCGCACTTCCTGCATGCTTACCGGGACATCCTGACGGAGCGCCTGATCGCCAAAGACGCAGGGGACAAGGTCAAGGATGCCACGCTGAAGATTGTCTTGAACGGCACGTTCGGCAAAACGTCCAGCCAGTACAGCATCTTGTACAACCCGAAGCTGATGATCGGCACGACACTGACGGGGCAGCTGTCCATCCTGATGCTGATCGAGGCCCTTGAGCGGTTCGGCATCCCCGTCGTGTCCGCCAATACGGACGGCATCGTGGTGAAGTGCCCTCGCAAGCTGGAGGATCGTCAGCGCACCATCGTCAAGGCATGGGAGTCCGTGGCGAATCTTGAGACCGAGGAGACGGACTATTCCTCGATCCACAGCCGAGACGTCAACAGCTACATCGCCGTGAAGCTGGACGGCAAGGTAAAGACCAAGGGCTTTTTTGCCAAGAGCGGCCTGTGGAAGAACCCGCAGAACGAGGTCTGTGTCGACGCTGTCGTGGCGTACTTGCAGAAGGGCACACCCATCGAGGAGACCGTACAAGGTTGCACGGACCTGCGCAAATTTGTGACCATTCGTCGCGTCACTGGTGGGGCTGAAAAAGATGGGGAGCTGATTGGGAAGGTCGTCAGGTGGTACTACGCCAACGGAGTCAGCGGCACGTTCAACTACGTGACCAACGGCAACAGCGTGCCGCGCTCATCCGGTGCCAAGCCTGTGATGGAGATGCCTGATGTGTTCCCCGACGATGTGGACTACTCATGGTACATCGAGGAGGCGCGCGGTCTGCTCATGGACATCGGGGCGCTACCTCGACCGCCGAAAGCCCGCTTGCCACGGCGCAATACGAAAGAGTGGAAGGAGCTTGAGGCGCTTGGTCACGTTGAGGTCGACGACTACGGGAAACCGCAGTGGGCGATCCCGTATAGCCACATCCCAGGCAAGTACAAAACGTCGTCTTGATTTGAGAATTTTTGTACTACGCACGCTAACGCTTGCGAACACCCTTGGCAAGCGGGGGTAAAAGAGTCCCGGCACGGGGCCGGGACAAGAACTCACCCAAAGGAGACAACCCAGATGGCAACTGGGCGTATCCACTTTATCACAACCTGCGTTAGACTGTGAACTAAAATGAACGCCATGACAGAACCTTATATGCCCCTGAAAACCCCCGCACCGTCTAATCCACTTGATGTTCAGGTCGGCGGAAGTCACTACAAAGACCTGCGCATCCAGCCCGTTGAGTACATCCACGCTAACGGGATCGGCTATTTCGAGGGCAACGTCATCAAGTACCTGACGCGTTGGCGAGGAAAGAACGGACTGGAAGACCTGCGCAAAGCGCGTCACTACATCGACTTGCTGATTGCGCTGGAGAGCGGGGAGAAGGTCTGATGGCTGGCGTCCTACCTTGGTCCTACTCCAGCCTCTCTGCTTTTGAGAGCTGCGCTCGCAGGTATCACCTGACCCGCATCGCCAAGGTGGTGACAGAGAAGCAGACCCAGGCTACCCTGTGGGGGAATCAGGTCCATAAAGCCTTGGAAGATGCCGTGGCTGGCGCTAACGCGCTGGCTCCGAACTTCACCCAGTACCAACCCCTTGTGGACAAGCTGCGTGCTGTTCCCGGCAAGCGATACACCGAGGGCAAGTTCGGGCTGACCAACAGCTTCAAGCCGACGTCTTTCTTCGGCAAGGATGTGTGGTTCCGTGGGGTCATCGACCTGGCCATCGTCACCCCAAAGGTGGCAGTGGTGCTCGATCATAAGACGGGAAAGGTCAAGTCAGACGGTGACCAGCTCAAACTGTTCGCTGCTGCCACCTTCGCACAGCACCCCTACGTCGAGAAGGTCAAGACAGGGTACATCTGGTTGGCCCACGACAAGGTAACGAGTGAGACCTTCACCAAGGACGATGTCCCCGAAATCTGGCAGGAGTTCTTGCCGCGAGTGCAGCGCATGGAGAAGGCTCTTTCCAGCGACAAGTGGATGCCGAACCCGTCCGGTTTGTGCGGGTGGTGTCCCGTTGGCAAGGCCAACTGCGAGTTCTGGAAAGGTGAGGGTGGGAACTACAACCGTTAGCTGTAAAATATTTGTCAGGTAGGTATGCTGGCCCACTCTAACGGAGAATAACAACGTGGTAGACGAAATGACAAACCTTGCACTGATCGAATGCGTACTGGCCAGCGAGGACTCTACGGAGGTCGAGCGCGAACCGGCAGAACGACTGCAATACGCTGTCGATGAGATCGACCGTCTGGTCCAGGCCGTTCAAAGACTGGAGGTGGCCGATGGCCCGAACCCCTGAAGGTGCCGTAAAGGCCGCAGTCAAGGCGCGGCTCAAGGAACTAGGCGTATGGTGGTGCATGCCAGTCACTGGGGGGTTCGGTAACAGCGGTGTACCAGATTTCATCTGCTGCCACGAGGGGCGTTTCCTAGCCATCGAGACCAAGGCCCCCGGCAAACGCGCTAACACGACCGAGCTGCAGGATCGTCAGATCATGGCCATCCACAAGGCGGGTGGCTCCGCCGTGGTGATCGACGATGTTAGACAGTTGGACAACATTTTTCAGAAAGGACACTAACATGAACTTCGAGACCCTGGAACAAGACGTGCTGCGATGGGCAGAGGCCCGCAAGATCATCCCCAATAGTTCGCCAAATGTGCAGCTGCTCAAGACAGTCAGCGAGCTGGGCGAGCTGGCCGACGCCACCATCAAGGGCAATGATGACGAGATTGCCGACGGTGTCGGGGATGTGCTGGTCACCCTCATCATCTACTGTGCCTTGCAGAACATCGACCCCATCGTGTGCCTGGCCTCGGCCTACGACACCATCAAGGGTCGCAAGGGGGTGCTGACACCCGAGGGCGTGTTTATCAAGGAGGCCACGCATGTATGAGCCGCTGAGCGATTTTCTGGTGATGTCCGGCATCACGCTGTGGGTAATCGTCGCCGGAGCGATCGTGATGTTCAAGACCGGCCAGATGTACACGGTGAAGGAGGATGACGATGCCGACGAAGCCTGAGAATCGTAATTACCCGAAGGAAGCTGCCCGCGAGAGCGCGGCGCGGCAAGAGGC